>NZ_JBFRKI010000011.1:0-137386 GCF_041469245.1 Vibrio sp. 10N.286.51.B11
GGAAAGCCGCGATGAACCATAAAAAAGCCATCGACTCTAGAATCGATGGCTTTTGCGTTTTGGCTGTTTTTATCTGTTTATCTAGGCATAAACTATCTATCTAACTATCTATCTATCTATCTATCTAGTCTAGCTATACAGCTATTTACGCAGTGCGTTCAGTTTAGCTTGGGCGATACCAAATATAGTATCAATTGGATAACTACCCTCATCACTCGCCTCACCTGCGGCTTTGCCTGTGAACAGTTCAATCGCTTCTGTTACATGGTCAATCGCCCAGATATTAAACTCGCCCTTTTCAACCGCTTTCACAATATCGCTACGCAGCATCAGGTTGTGAACATTTGAACGCGGGATGATCACCCCTTGTTCGTTTGAACGCCCTTTGATTTCACACACATCAAAGAAACCTTCAATTTTCTCGTTCACACCACCAATTGGCTGAGACTCACCAAACTGGTTCATCGAGCCTGTAATTGCGATATCTTGACGGTTTGGTTGCTTAGAGAACGCTGATACAACCGCACAGAACTCGGCCATACTCGCACTGTCACCATCGACGCCACCATACGATTGCTCGAAGGTGATGTTAGTGGTGAGCGGGACTTTGGCTGTCTTACCAAATACGGAAGAAAGGTAAGCCGACAAGATCATCACGCCTTTTGAGTGAATACTGCCACCTAGGTCTACGTTTCTTTCAATATCAATCACTTCACCATCACCGTAAGCGGTGGTTGCCGTGATTCGGTTCGGCGCACCAAACATATGATCCGTCGTGCTGAGTACAGACAGCGCATTCACTTGCCCAACCGCTTGACCATCAACATGGATTAGCGTTGTGCCGTTAGTGAAGGTTTCCATCACGCTGTCTTGCAGTCGTCCGACACGCATCTGTTGGTTAGATAACGCTTGGTCAACGTGCGTTGCACGAATCAGGTTCGATTTTGAGCCTCTCGCCACGTAGTTTGATTCACGAAGCAGATTAGCAATGTGAGCAGAGTGCAGAGACAATTTACCTTGGTCACCCGCCTGACGAGAGCTGTGCTCAATGATGCGAGCGATCGCTTTACGGTCACAATGCAGCATGTTGTTGTCGTGCACGATGCTCGAAATAAAGCGCGCGTAATGCATTTCAGAATCGGGAGTACGCTTCATCTCATCTTCAAAATCGGCCGTTACACGGAACAGTTCACCAAACTCTGCATCGTAGTGTTGCAGCAGTTGGTAAGTTCGGTAATCGCCAAACAGGATGATCTTAACATCCAATGGAATCGGTTCTGGATCAAGCGATACCGCCCCCGTTAAGGTCACCTCTTTTTCTAATGAAGTGAAGCTCAATTGACGTGAACGCAGTGCTCGTTTCAAGCCTTCCCAAACGTACGGCTGCTCAAGTACCTTCACCGCATCCATCAGTAATACGCCACCGTTGGCTCTGTGTAAGCTACCTGCGCGAATCAATGAGAAGTCAGTAAAGACAGTACCCTTGAACGTCGCCGTTTCTACATAGCCAAACAGAGAGTGATAATTTGGATTCTCTTCCACCACGATCGGCAGAGTCTCCTCCTTTTGGCTCACAATCACATTAACCTTGTAGCGACGCGGCATTTTCTTATCCAAAGAGGCCGTTGCAACTTCTGCTTGCTCCGTGCTCTCTTCTAAGAAGATGTCAGCGTTGTCGACAATGTCTTTACGCAGTGCCGTTAGGTACTTTTTGATGTCTGGATATTGGCTGTAATCCTTCTTCAATTGCTTGATGAAGTGCGTGATCACATCTCGCGCCGTATCATCATTCAGCTTTTGAATTTTCTCAGTGTACGTCTCTTCAAGTTCCGTCAGTTCACGAGAGATGGTTCGTAGGCCGACTTCCAATCCATCAATGGTTTTATCGAATTGATCTTGCTCTTCCGGCGAAAGCAGATCAAAGCTCTCTTCGGTATGAAGATCATCGCCATTCATTGCCACAAACTGGTAATCACCCTGAGTGGTGATCGTCAGGTTAATGCCCTTGTCTTTCGCTTCTTGGCTAATGCTTTCTAACGCGGCTTGTTGCTTAGCTGCTAATTGGTTTTTAAGCCTGTCAGCACGGCTAAAGTACATCTCGTTATCAAACGCTAGAGGCATACCTTTCAGCAGTTTACGCATCAATTTTTCAATATCTTGCTTTAAGCTGCTGCCAACGCCACGCGGCAATTTCAGTACCTTAGGTGTACGAATATCTTCAAAGTTCGCGATATAACACCAATCAAAAAGCTCCTGCACTTCTTGAGGGTGACGGTTCAGATAGCGCAAGATCATGGTGCGTTTACCCAGACCATTTCGCCCTATCGCATAAATGTTGTAACCCTTTTCCTTGATTGACATCGCGAACTCAACGGCTTTTTGTGCCCGTTCCTGCCCGACGATTTCGTCAATTGGAGCCAGTTCTTTGGTCGACTTACATGGTAGCTTGTCTAAATCCGCTACCTGATACAGCTGTTCTGTATTGAGTCTTTGCATCGCCATCGCCGCCTCCTTAGTCCTTCATTACTTGGGTGTAGATAAAATCAGTGTAGATGTAATTTCCTACAAATTTAGTGACTTACGCTACACAGCTGTTCAACTGAACAAATAACACACAATTTAAGCCATTTTTAGGAATAGCTCGTCATTTAATTCACCAACTTAACATGTGAATGATTTTAATTTGCATTTGATAATAAATATCATTAACATTTTCAGATATTATAAATTGAGGATGTGGATATGGAAATTGAACGATGCTGGATGCACTACCTAAAAGCTGAACAGTTAATGGAACAAGGTCACTGGCCTGAAGCACAGCGCCTATATGGTGATGTTCTAACCTCACTTCCTCACCACATCCAAGATGCAGCATACCAAAGCGATATCAAGCCTTGCCAATTTGCCTGCTTGCTTGCCGGGTTAAGAGACGCGAGCGTCGCTCAATCAGAGATACTCAACCGATTAGGTCAGCACCAACAAGCCTTCGATACCTTGAATCAATCTTACGCTCTGATGCAATTTATCTCTCTGGAGAACACTGAGCTGATTCAACGTACCTTTGGATTATTGGAAAAGCAGAGCGAAGGTTTGCTCAATCACCTGATCGCTTTTTGCAGCGCTCAGCGCAGTTCGCATTGGATGCTCGAACTAGAACAAATTCAACGTGCTCATCACCATTTTGGGCAACTTAAAACAACGTCAGAAGTTCAATCTTCACCTAATGTCTTAAATTGATAAGGATATATCATGTCGGACCGGGCTCTTCTTAAAGTCAATAACCTCTCCGTTAGCTTCAAAACCAACGATGGAATCGTTGATGCGGTGAAAAAGGTTAACTTTACCCTTAAATCCAGCGAAACCTTGGCCATTGTTGGTGAATCAGGTTCTGGTAAATCTGTCTCTTCCAACGCACTGATGCGTCTACTTCCAGACAACGCCATTATTGATCCGCAGTCTCAAATTGAGTTTGAAGGCGAGTCTGTTCTCGAAAAATCAGAGCGTGAAATGCAGTCGATTCGTGGCGACAGAATCGGCATGATCTTTCAAGAGCCGATGACATCTTTGAACCCATACCTGCGCGTCGGCATTCAAGTGGCAGAAGCTATTATGTGGCATCGTAAAGTGTCAAAGTCTCAAGCCAAACAGCGAGTGATTGAGCTGTTTAATCTTGTGCACTTGCCAATGCCAGAAAAGTCGTACACCAAGTACCCTCACGAATTTTCGGGTGGTCAGCTGCAACGCATCATGATCGCAATGGCGCTGATTAATGAACCGGATATCCTGATTGCTGACGAGCCTACAACTGCATTAGATGTAACGGTTCAAGCTGAAGTGCTTGCTCTTATCAAAGAGATCCAAGGCAAGATGGGAATGGCAATTTTGTTCATCACCCATGACTTAGGTGTGGTGAAACACTTTGCAGACCGCGTGCTAGTGATGTGTAAAGGTGAGCTCGTAGAAGAAGGGATGACTCAATCTTTGTTCGATAGTCCTAAACATGATTACACAAGAATGCTCATTAACTCGATTCCGAAAGGCGCTAAGGTTCCTGTTGAGGCGACAGCCCCAGAACTATTGTGTGCTGACGACATCCGAGTTCAGTTCTTGGTGAAATCACACTTTATCAAGAGTAAAAGCCAGTACTTCGAAGCCGTAAAAGGCATTTCGTTGAATCTTAAGCAAGGCGAAACGCTAGGCATTGTTGGTGAATCTGGTTCAGGTAAATCAACCCTTGGACGTGCATTAATCGGCTTGCTGCCGAGTACCGGACGTATTGTTTACAAAGGCCAAGACGTTAGCTTATTAAATGATAAAGAGCGTCACAAGCTCAAGAAAGATGTCCAAATGGTGTTCCAAGATCCTTATGGTTCTTTATCACCACGCATGACAGCTGGGGAAATCATCACCGAAGGCTTAACGGTGCATCAACCTCATCTATCCAAGCAAGAACGTTTAGAAAGAGCGCGCAAAGCATTGATTGAAGTTCGCTTAGAGCCGAATTCAATAAACCGTTATCCACATGAGTTCTCTGGCGGGCAAAGACAACGTATCGCGATTGCTCGCGCACTGATTCTAGAGCCCTCTTTCATTTTGCTGGATGAACCGACTTCAGCACTCGATCGCTCAGTACAACTGACCGTGATTGACCTGCTGAAAGACATTCAAGCCAAGCACAATATCGGCTTCCTGTTCATCAGCCACGACCTCTCGGTAGTGAAAGCACTGTCGGATCGCGTACTGGTGATGCAGAAGGGCGAAGTAATGGAAGAAGGGTCTGCTGAAGAGATTTTCAATGCGCCGAAAAACAACTACACCAAGAAATTAATCGCTGCGTCATTCGACTTAGAAGATAAATCGAAAAAAAATGCCGCATAAAGGGAACTAATCAACATTAACAGCGTCTTATAATTACATTCTGAATAATCTCCTAATGGATTGAAATCTAGAATGGATATAGCAAAACTGGTTTGGCCGCCAAAAGAAAAATGTCGCATGGATGCGACATTTTTCGTTTCTGAAGGGAAATAATGTGTCTTTGACTGTAACTCCCTATGATTCAATCATTTCACAACTAACGATACAGAGACTTGGTCGACTCTCTGACGATTAAATCTATCGGTGGTAGTCGTGCTTCATGCCTCTCACCTGAAAGTAAGTTCAAAATCGACTGAGCACACACCTCTCCAATCTCTTCAATTGGCTGCCTTAATGTTGTTAACGCAGGTGTGAAATACTTAGACGTTGGCAAGTCATCAAACCCAATCACTGACACATCTTCTGGCACTTTGTAGCCGTGATCATGGAGCGCCTTAATCGCGCCGTAAGCCGTTTGATCATTGGCGGCAAACAGGCCAGAAAAATGAATCTTAGATTCAATTAATTCCACGGTTTTCTCATAGCCAGTTTCACTACTGAAATCCCCTTGCTTGACGAGCTTTGGCATCACCTTAATGCCCGCTTCTTGAAGCGCTTTCTTATAGCCTTCAAACCGATTACCTGCGTCTGGCTGGCTTGAAAGCCCTTTAATATGAGCAATATTCACATGCCCCTGTTGGAGCAAGTGGAGAGTTGCCATGTAACCACCCAACACATTGTCAATGTTAATTGAGCGAACATTATCTGCAACCATGTCATAGCCCACCGCAACCACCGGAATGTCTTGCGCATACTTCGCGATGTCTTCTTTGGTAATGCTGCCTGTCACGATGATCATGCCATCGACATTACTATTAGCCAGATACTCTAAAGCGTGTATCTCGAGCTTTTTTTGCCAATGCCCGGTTGCTATGACTAACGAATAGCCTTGAGCTATCAGGGTTTTCTCCATGTCGTTGAGGATACGACTGGTATAAGGGCTATCAGGATGTTGCACCAATACACCTATCGTGAGTGAACGGCGATTGATGTTCTCCTGCATCTGAAAATTAGGCTTGTAGCCAGTGTCTTTGATCGCCTGCTCGATGTTCTGGCTTTTATCATCCGACACATAGGTTGTTCGATTAAGAAAACGAGAAACCGTGCTCGGAGAAACGCCAGCTAGCCTCGCTACATCGTATACGGTGGTTTTTTTAGTTTTAGTGCGCATCTCGATACCCTAATCCAGTGACATTTGGGGAGCCCTAGAGCTCCCCATCAGTTTCAACTCAACATTGCTCAATGTTGAAACCCATACTATTTAATTAATACAAGTAGGCGAAGATCATCCCCGGTCTAAAGTAACGACCAGCCGTATATTTCAAGCCAGTACTCAGTAACCATTTGTGTAAGCCTGCCAGCTTTTCTAACGGAATTTCACCGCTCACCATTTTAACAAAGTTATCAGTATCTTTCGTCAATGTTGGATTGATCCGACCGTCAGACAGCACACAGTTTTGACATTTAAGTAC
This sequence comes from Vibrio sp. 10N.286.51.B11, assembly GCF_041469245.1. Lineage (NCBI taxonomy): Bacteria > Pseudomonadati > Pseudomonadota > Gammaproteobacteria > Vibrionales > Vibrionaceae > Vibrio > Vibrio sp. 10N.286.51.B11. The sequence goes on from NZ_JBFRKI010000011.1 coordinate 6,390, forward strand.
ACTTAGCCAGTTTTTCGCATCATTTTGCGTCAATTTAAAGGCTTCTATAAGATATTTCTCATTGACAGACACAGAGCAATTGAACCCTTCTGGCGCTGCAAATGGAATTTTTGAATAGTCATAGAGTGCGGTATACACGGTATCCATCAATGTTTCTGCTTGCTGGTTTTTACCTGCCAGACTCAACGCCGTTGCGACACTAAACTGCACACCAATCCACACATCTTGAGCCTGAAATGCCTCATGCGGCGAACCATCGGCCAACGTCATATTCGCAACCCCAAGCTTAGGGCTGTTAATTTCGAAGTTATGCTTATAAACATAGTCTAGTGCGCGTTGGATGTTCTCTTGCGGGAAAATACCTTCTAAACCGATGAGCTTTAGGTAGCTGTCAGCCAATAAAGCATCGCCAAAGCTGTTGTCTGAATCAGGTACTAAATCTAAGTAGTCTTGTGTAAAGGCTTGAGGCGCGGTCTCGCTCAATAAGCGCTTCTTAGATACTCTTTGAGACACCTTGCTGATGCTGATTGAAGTATCTGTTTCATTGAGATAGGTATTGAGCGTGTTCTTATCGGCAATCGCATCGCCCGTCAAAGTTAGGCCTAAGGTTTCCAGAGCTTGGTAGCCTTCACCCGTTAGATGCTTGGCTTGAACTGGCGTCACGAAGAAGTGGTAGTAACCCTCTTTGTCATCCCACAAGCTTTGCTCAACCGTGGCTAACGCCTTTTTAGAACGCGTTAAGTAACCGCTAGCTCGCTCGCTTTCACCCATCAATTGTGCAAGTTCGCTCGCGGCTTGCAGGCCAGCAACCCACAGGCTCGCACAATAAATAGAGATGCCGTGAGAAGCTAGGTTATCAAAGGTATCGTCTGTGCCTCGGGTTAGTGGTAAATCGTCACCCTCAGCGATCAAATTCGATAAGAAATCGATGCTTTCAGTTACCGCTTGCCAGCACTCATTAACCACAGAGAGATCTTGGGTGTTTTGATAATGGCGGTACACCATCAGAATGTATTTCGGCGCTAAGTCCTTCCACTCTTTCACATTGTGCCAACTGTAAGCATCGGGCTGAATGTCGAATGGGCTGCCTAAGTCGTGGATTACCGCACCTCGAATAGCACGTACACCTTGGTACTTTTCATCAATCAATTCGGCATTAGGCGTCGCTTCGTATTCCCAGTAGCGGCGCTGAGTGAAGTCTTCCGCCAAAATGGCCTTCGAGAACGCTTTCATCACGCAGCCATCAAGCTCAGGCAGCAGATAAAGCAGCGAGAACGAGCCGTAGAAATACACATCCAGAGAGTTAAAGAATGGGTAGTCGACACACTCTTTAACCAAGAATTTATCTTCTTTATCCCATACCGTTGATTCCGCTAGGAAGGACAATGAGTTCATCGCCATCGTTGCATAGCGAAGTGCCGATTCAGGCTGCGAGATCTTGTTTTGAGCTTGCTCTAGGAAAGTTGTTTGTTGTTCGACGATCTGCTGCTCAATGGTTTCGAGCTTAGGCAACATGTCTTCTAACATAGGTAATGCAGGCTTTACTTGCGGGTAGAATTGCGTGTAAGCCTTATCTGAGTGCCAACCATTAAGCATGACTTTGCTGTGAGCCATCACCTGTGCAAAACGCAGATCAACAGACTCACCCGCTTCCAATTCAACCTGAACCACCACCAATGCGCTCAACGCTTCACGCCCTGTGTAAATGCCGGTTTGGAATTCCGCGTTGGTTCGGCCTGTTTTCAGTGCGAACTCTGTTTGCTGAGCAGTCTTAGAGGTATAAAGCGTTGGTTTGACAGAAATCGAAACCTTACCAGATTCAGTCAAATGGTTATCTGCTTGAACACCAAACACCACTTCGCCTTCAATATCGCTTCGATAAGGCGATTGGCTAGACAATTGAACACCCGTAAAACTGTGACTTTCGCCTTTTAAGTTAACCACTTCATGCTGCTGAGCAATCGGATTTTGAGACAAGGTACATGCCGAATCCTGAATGCCATCACGGCCTTTTTGGTAGGTAGAGCCAATCAAGTTTTGTAGCGGCTGAGCAAGCGTAATCACGCGTGGTTGCGATGAATTATTGGTTAATTCGAAGTGATTCCAGTGCATCGGTAAAGAGCAAAGGCGTTTGTTCTCTTTAACGATCGGAGAGACTACCTTACGCTTTATATTAATATCGTCGAAGCTATTGTATTTATATTCAGCCAGTGGATATAAAGCTTGGTATTCTATATCCCTGCCATTAACGCTATCTATATCACAGCTATTGAGACTATCCATATCATTATTATCACCCGCAGTGAGTGATAATAATCTCGTTGTATCATTTATTAATAAACCATTAAAGAAATCTAAGGCTACATATAATTGACAAATAGTTGAACCTGAATCTTCTTCAATCAACAATTGACTCTTATTTGAAAATTCAACGTTCCATTTTGTAAAGTTAGTTTTATTTTCTTGGTAGAATCGACCATTTTTTAATGCTGTTTGAATGAGACTAATCGCATTCGACATTTCTCTACTTTCAATCTTTTTGCCATCAAACAAAGCAGGATAGAAGTTCAGGTGAACGCTTAGCTCTTGTTCATTAAGAACTTGCAGCGTGTCGATGGTTGGCACATTCATCACTGACGCATAAAAATCATTAAAATTAATAACTTGCTCTGAACAATCGACAAAGATTCCCGGAATAAAGCTGAAGTTAGGCGTGTTGCCGTTTGGTGTGAGTGTAAATGTGTTACCAATTCCACCGACTGCCATACCGGTATTTTCTGGTGTAGTCGAAATTGGCGTGTACCAAGGTTGAATAAATTCAACTGCATCACCTTTTTTACACAAGTGTTCTGAATTTCCTGAGTAGCTCGTATATGGAATTTTATTATTCATTTTAAAACCGCCATTGAATATTTTTTTCTTCTTGTTAATATCTTTTAAAAATGGAGACATCAACATGTTTAAAATTATAAATGAAAAATTTGGAAATATTGACTCTGTCACATTAATAAACCACCAACATGGTATAGAACTTCAAATAATCAATGGATTTGGTGCTGTTATTAATAAATATATCGTAAATAACAGTCCATTCTCTTTTATTTGTGGTTATCAGAATTATGATGAACTGATCAACCAACATCCGTTCTTTTCCCGCAGTGCTAAATTATTCCCTTTTCCAAACCGTTTAAACTTAGGTCGTTACAGTTTCGATAACCAAAACCATCAACTCCCAGCTAATTTTCCTTGGTCTGATCACGCCGTACACGGCCTGCTCTACAACCAACCTTTTTCAATCACAAACAGCGTAGCCACTGAAGAATCTGCCAGTGTGACGTTGCAGTATCAAACGTCGTCTTTGCATCCTGCTTTCCCGTTTGCGTTCAACCTTGAAGTCACCTTAACTATCGACATCACGGGTAGGCTCTCTTTCTCAACGACCGTCTCTAATCTGGGTGATTCAGCCTTCCCATTCGGTGATGCTTGGCACCCTTATTTTTCACTCGGCACTGAGCTAGCACAATGTGGACTCGCTATGTCGCCTTGCTCTGAGGTCATACACGAAAACGACCTACCCAATGGTGAAAAGCACGCTTTTGACCGTTTGTCTTTGGACGATTCACTCACCAATCAAAGCTTAAATCATTGCTTTGAATTTGATTCCAAGACAACCAATCAACTTGCGTTTACGCGCTCAGATTCGTCTGCCGCAATTCGCTACCAACAAGATGAAAGCTACCCATTCGTTCAGCTTTACACGCCAACTAGCGAGCAAAGTATTGCAATAGAACCAATGACTTGCCCAGCGGATGCATTCAATAACCAGATTGGCTTATTAACGCTTAGCCCGAACCAATCTCAAACCTTTACTTGGCAATGCCAAGCCACCTATCAGCCAACTTAAAGAAAGCAAACTAAAGCAACTGCTGTATGCGAAATCAGCCCCCAGAGAACGCATTGCTAACGAAACAACTGCAACGAAAGAAGCAAACTAAAGAAGCAATAAAGGGCGCATAAAGCGCCCTTCTCTTTGTTAACCTAAAATCACCTCGATGGTGTGCTCACCAGAGGTAAATACTGGCGCTTTATTACCTGAAATCAGGTCACCATTTACCTTCATTTCAACCACACCCTTACACACGTTATTCGGGTTAGTGACATGAATATGATAAGTCGCACCACGGAACTGACGACGGACTTTGAACTCAGGCCACTCAGCCGGAATACATGGGTCCACCAGCAAGCCATCCACTTCAGGGCGAACACCCAGAATCCATTGCGTACCCGCAACGTATGTCCAAGATGAAGTACCTGAAAGCCATGCATTTCGGCCTAAACCAAACTGCTTATGTTCATCACCCAAAATGTTTTGTGGGTAGCAGTATGGTTCAGATTCAAAGGTATCAATGTCGTCGTTCTTAGAAGCAGGATTAATCTGACGGTAGTACTCGTAAGCACGTTCGCCGTTACCCATTTTCACTTCTGCGATCATCACCCAAGGGTTGGAATGCAGGAATATACCGCCGTTCTCTTTTGCACCCGGTGGGTAAGTTGAAACACCACCTAGCTGCGGATCAAAGCCGTTGTAACCAGGAGTTGAAAGCTTGATGCCATTGGTGGTGTTTAGTTTGTTGTAAACCGAATCTAGCGCTTGCGTTGCACGTTCTTGAGTCGCGAAACCAGAGATTACAGGCCAGCTTTGGCCGTTGGTGTAGATCTGCCCTTGCTCGTTTTTATGAGAGCCAATTGGCAAACCTTGCTCATCAAAGTAACGAACAAACCATTCGCCATCCCAGCCGCACTCATTGACTGTGCTCTGCATCTGTTGGTACTGATCGTTAAACTTAGCTGTCAGTTGCACTTCGCCACGCAGCTCACACAAGTCCAACATATCGAGCAGTGCTTTGCCGTACATGTTAGCCACCATCATCGATTCTGCACCGGTTGGCAGGTTCACCGTGTCATTCCAGTCAGCGAAACCTAACAGCGGTAGGCCGTGCTCACCAGTATTGGTATAAGTAAATTCAATCGCGCGGCACAGGTGGTTCCAAACCGTTCCCGTTTCAACTGGATTGCCCGCTTTGTCTTTTTGATAGAACGGGATCTCTTTATTCAAGAAGTCTGCATTGCCGGTTTCTTTCACATATTGCGTCACCGCGTAGATGATCCACAGGTGATCATCGCCGTAATAATCAGGGCGATCTTCCTCTTCACGTGAGTCACCCGCGTTCGCTTCCATCGTTGATGGGAAGAACTGGTGCATCGCAGAACCGTTGGTGTTTTGCACAGATAACAGACGCTCAATGAACTCACGCGCTTCTTCTGGCATGTGAGTAATTACGCCTAACGTATCTTGCGAAGAATCACGGAAACCAATGCCACGTGCGCCATAGCCAAGCTGGTACAGAGACAGGTAACGAGACCAGTTTTTAGTGGTGTGACACTGACGTGGGTTATGTACATTAAGCATTGAGTTCATTGCAGGATCTGGCGTTTCAACCTGAACTGCTTGTAGGTAACCATCCCAATGTTCAGCCAGTTCAGCGAAAGCAGAATCGACCACTTGATGGTCACGATATTTAGCCAGCAGAGGCAATGCTGCTTCTAGGCTCTGTTCTTGCGCGATTTGTACAATCGTACGTTCGGTCTGCTCTGGAGATAACCAACCTAGACGCAGGTTCAGTGCGCCAATGTTGTCGCCACGCAAACACTCGGTGTTGCCTAATTCATCATTGTTTAGTCCTTGTGGCGCTGCCCATGTACCGTAGCCCAAATTACCTAGGAACGATTGGCGATCACCATCAAAAGACGTCGCAGGGCGATCCGCTGTCATCAGGTTCACCGCGTGGTCACGCTTCATGAAAGCATACTGCTCAAGCACGGTATGACCCGACTCTTGCTGGTGTGCTTTTAGCGTCATGGTTTGTGGAACCCAGTCCGCATTGAGTAGCTGTTTAAGCGCATCGAAGTGCGTGAATTCGTAAACAGGCACCACATCAACGTGCAGTGCTTTGTCTGAAATGTTGGTGACTTTGATGTCTTGTAGCAGTACTTGGTCAGCTTTTGGTACAAAGAACGTCGCTTCACAACGCACACCAAAGGCTTCTGCAATGATGGTGGTGTATGACAAACCGGTGTGGTTTTCGAACTTATCTAACGGCTTCAAGGTTGGCGTGTAGAAAGGTGAGAATATTTCCACATTGCCGGCTTCATCACGTACCTTGAGGTACATGGTCGAGCCTTTAAAATCTGAATTTGGCAGTTGTGCAATGTACTTGGTGATACGGTTGAGTGCAGGATCCCCCTTACACAACAACACGCCGCCGTTGCTATCTACAATGCCACCGAAATCTAATGTGCCGACATAGTTACACCATTTGATCGGTGTACACGGTGTGGTTGCTACGTATTCTTTGTTTTTATCGTCAAAATATCCGAATTTCATCATCACTATCCCTAGCCCCTCCCAAATCAGGAGGAGCCAAAACAATTTGTCGTAAGTTGGTTGGTGTCAGCTCAATGACTGACTTAGCCGTTTGAGTCAGGCTTCTCTCACTCGCCCTTGCAGATCAACTGGCTGTTGCAAAATAACTAGCTCTTGCAAATCAGCTCGCTAGCGAGTTCTCACTCAATGCATCAAACAAGTGGAAAGCATCCAAATCCAAGTAAAGCGTCAGATCTTTTACATCCACTTCAGCGGCTTGGGTTTCAACCATCAGCGGTTGACCGCCAATTTCTGTTTTCAGAAGAATGCTCGCGCCTAGTAGTTCCTTGTCTTTGATTTTCACAGGGAATGGCAGCACGCGGTCGTGGGCAACTTGCTCGGCACGTAGGTGAATATCTGTTGGACGAACACCAAAATGCAGAGCTAGGTTCTTAGATGCCAGAGACTTAAAGCGCTCAGGCAGTGGGATATGAACATCGCCGATTTCAACGAAGTACTCGCCTTCTTTTTCAATCAGTTTTGCTTCCAACATGTTCATTGATGGGTTACCAATGAATTGCGCGACAAACTTGTTTGCCGGACGCTGGAACACCTCGGTTGGTGTACCAACTTGAGCAACATATCCGTCTTTCAGGATCACGATGCGATCCGCCAATGTCATCGCCTCGATCTGATCGTGGGTTACGTAGATCGTGGTGGTTTTTAGTTCACGGTGTAGATGTTTGATCTCTTCACGCATCACGCCACGAAGTTTTGCATCTAGGTTAGACAGCGGCTCATCAAACAAGAAAACCTTAGGCGTACGAACCATCGCACGGCCCATTGCCACACGCTGACGCTGACCACCAGAAAGCTCTTTCGGCTTACGGTTCAGTAGTGGATCAAGCTCTAGCATTTTCGCCGCTTTTAGCACTTCTACGTCGATTTCTGCTTTTGGCATGCCCTTCAGCTTCAGAGCAAATGCGATGTTCTCGTACACTGTCATGTGCGGGTACAGTGCGTAGCTTTGGAATACCATCGCCAAGTCACGGTCTTTAGCGTCGACTTTATTCATCAGCTTGCCGCCAACCACGATGTCACCAGAGCTGATGCTTTCAAGGCCAGCAAGCATACGTAGCGTTGTCGATTTACCACAGCCAGATGGGCCAAGGAAAACCACGAACTCACCGTCTTCAACCGTAAAATCAAACTCTTTGACGACTTCAACATCACCGAATGATTTTTTGATGTTCTTAAATTCTACTTTAGCCATTATCTGTTCTCCTCAGCGCGCTCTTGAAGCATGTTTCGGTACGCAATTGCGCTCTGTTTCAATGTTCTTTCTTGGGTGGTGTAATCAACATGGACAATGCCAAAACGCTGGCAGTAGCCGAATGCCCACTCAAAGTTATCCATCAGGCTCCAAGCGAAGTAACCGTCGACTTTCACACCCGCTTCAACCGCGTTGTGAACCGCTTCGATATGACCTTGGAAATAACGAACTCGTTGGTCGTCCATTACTTGTCCATTAACACGCTCGTCGTTACCTGCTGCACCATTCTCTGTGATGTAGATAGGTGGCATATTTTCGTAGCGAGCATCCAGTCTTACCAATAAATCGGTTAAACCTTGTGGGTTGATTTCCCAGCCAATGTAAGTGTGTTCAGCATCGGTTTGTTTCACCGATTCAATGTCGCCGTTCTCATTAAAGCGAGCGACATTGCGTGTGTAGTAGTTGATACCGATGTAATCAACAGGAGCACTGATGATGTCTAAGTCACCTTCAAGGATCATAGGCATGTTCATCGCTTGGCGTTCAACCACCAGCTGTGGGTACTCGCCTTTTAATACTGGGTCGATGAACCAGTGGTAATTCTCGGCTTCGCAGTAATCTGCTGCCGCTTGGTCTTGTGGCGTCAGCGGGTAAGCTGGCGTCGCGTTGAATACCACACCATGCTTAGCATGAGGTGCATTCTTGCGAAGGATCGGCATTGCCAAACCGTGTGCCAGCATTAGGTGGTGAGACGCTAGGTAGCCCTCTTTCTCACCCTTGATGCCTGGCGCGTGTTCGCCCCAACGGTAACCTAGGAATGCAGAAACAAACGGTTCATTGAGCGTGGTGTACACATCGATGTTGTCACCAAAGTATTTGCTCACCACTTCTGCGTATTCTGCGAATTTGTAAGACGTTTCGCGGTTTAGCCAGCCGCCTTTATCTTCAAGGTATTGCGGAAGATCCCAGTGATAAAGCGTCACATACACCTTCATTCCACGAGCATGGCACTCATCAATAATTTGCTCGTAAAACTCTAGACCTTGTTGGTTCACTACACCGTCTTGCGGCAAGATACGCGGCCATGCAATTGATAGGCGGTAAGCATCAACACCTAAGCCTTGAATCATCTCGATATCTTGTTGCCATAAGTGGTAGTGGTCACACGCCACATCACCATTGTCGCCGTTATCAACCTTGCCCGGCGTCTTGCAGAAAGTGTCCCAGATAGACGGTGTACGACCGCCCTCTTCAACGCCGCCTTCAATTTGGTATGAAGATGTCGCGACACCGAATACAAATTCCTTACTGCGTAACTTTGAATCACTTGGAAGTTGATATTTATTCATTGTTATAACCCTTAAACCTAACCTTTGACTGCGCCGGACGTTAAACCACTGATCATCTGTTTCGATGCGAACAAGTAAGTAATCACGAGTGGTAAAATAGAAATTGTGGTGCCTAGCATTACCGCGCCCCATGGCGTATTCGGAATGCCTTGAACGCTTCGTAGCGCCTGTGTAATCACGTAATTATCTGGGTTGTTAAGCACCACGAGAGGCTGCATAAACATGTTCCAGAAGAAAACGAACTGAACGATAGCCAGTGTTGCTAAGGCAGGCTTCATCAGTGGCAATACCACACTCCAGTACGTTCTGAACTCACCAGCACCATCCAATTTCGCCGCTTCAAGTAGCTCTTTTGGAATCGATGCAATCACGTGCTGACGCATCAAAAAGATACCAAATGGTGTGGTGGTGAACGGTAGCCATACCGCCATGTGGTTATCCAACAAGCCTAAGAATTTCACGATCATGAAGTAAGGGATCAAGCTAAGCACCGGCGGAATCGCCATTGAGCCAACCAGCATGCCGAACAACACGTTCTTACCGCGGAACTTAAACACAGCAAACGCGTAGCCACCCATGCTACAAAACAGCAGCGAGATGGTGGTGCCTAAGAAAGCCACATAAATCGAGTTGAACATCGCTTTCCAAAACGGCATGATTTCAAGCAATTTGGCGTAATTAATCGCCAGACTATCGCCAATCGCAAAGCTAATGCCCGTGCCGAAAATTTCAGAACGGTCACGAGTTGATAGCAGTGCCGACCATACAAATGGAAAGACGGTAATCAGCGCTGAAACAACCAGTAAGATGCCTAACATGACCATCAAGATCTTAGTCAGAATGTACATGCTGCGTTCGCTTGGCATCAGTCCACTTAGTGGTGAGGTATTTGTCTTAATTGATGTCGACATCTTAATGTTCCCCTAAGCCTTTCTTACCGAAGAGTAAAAATTGAACCAATGTACAAGTCGCGATGAGTGCAAACAGTAACCACGAGATAGCAGATGCTGTGCCCATTTCTAGCCATTCCCAACCCACTTTGTAGAGGTACATCGAGATAGTTAAACCAGATTGGCCAGTACCACCTGTACCACGTGTTAGTACGAACGGTTCTTCAAACATTTGCAGGTTACCGATGATGGTCATCGTGATAGCAAAGAAGATGAATGGACGAATCATTGGTAGTGAAATATTCCAGAAGCGGCGGAAGGCATTGGCACCATCCATACGTGCAGCTTCTAAGATGTCTTTAGGAATCGTCATTAAACCTGTGGTGTAAAGGACGATGTTAAAACCGGTGTATTTCCAGAAAACCATGATTGCGATAGACGGTTTCACCATAGTGGCATCGTCTAACCAACGGATGGGTTGGAAATCGTTAACCCAAGCGAATGCCCAACCAAACAGCGTGCTATCGGCTAGTGCCATTAGCGTTTGGTTAATAATTCCTGAGTTAGGAGAGTACATATTGAAGAAAATCAGTGACGCTGCGACCGTTGATGTAATGAACGGTAGAAAGTACGCCGATGTTAGCCAGTGACGCATACGGTCACCCATTGAAACCAACATGTAAGCCACTGGAATAGCGACTAAGTGCTGAGCCACGCCTGAAGTGATCGCTAGCCAAAGCGTGTTCTTCAATGAACGCCATAGCCATGGGTCCGTTAAAGCAATGTGATAGTTCTCAAAACCAACGAACTCCATCGCATCCATGCCTCTTACCGGGTTCCACTCGTGGAACGACAGGTAAACAGAGAACAACAGCGGGAAGATCCCAAATACAGAAAAAATGATCAGAAACGGCAGAAGAAATCCATACGGTGTAAGCGCTTTCAAATTTAGACGAGAAAAAAGGCTTTTGTCCGCAGGTTCTATCGTTGTGCTCGCTGTATGATTCATAGTAACGACCTCTTAAAAAGGAAGCGCGTTATCCACGCTTCCTCACTTACTTAAAGTAAAAACAAATTAAAGATTACGCGTGCGACGCTTGATTAGACGCTCTGCCTCTTTCAATGCAGTCTCGATGTCCTTACCTTCATCAAGCACTTCCATCAATGCGTTCTCTAAAATTATAGAGCGTGCTACGTGGTCGCCTTGAGCTGGAGATACTGGCTTGATGTTCTGTGCCACTTCAGCAAATAGTAGACGTGCTTTCTGTCCACCTAGGAATTCCATCTCTTCTTGAAAAAGCTCATCGTCATATGTCGTTACGTTCGCAGGGAAAGCCGCAATCGTTTCGAAGTGCTTAAGTTGAACATCACGATCCGTCGTCATGTATTCAATAAGTGCCCATGCTTCATCTGGGTTGTCAGATTGAGTTGGAATCGATAGGAACGAACCACCCCAGCTGCCGTAAATGCCATCAGGTAGGTTTTCTACTGCCCACTTACCTTTGGTTTCAGGAGCGATCCAGTTGTTTAGGTGACCAAGTAGCCAAGCGCCAGAAAGTTGAGTTGCAAATGTGCCGTTGCGGAAGCCCTCGTACCATTCGTTAGACCAAGCCAAAATGCGGCCGTCTAAGCCTTTGTCGCGAATCTCTTTTGCTACTTCAAAAGCGTGAACAAAACGCTCAGATGTCACAACTGGGTTGCCATCTTTATCGAAGTAAAGACCTTCGCCTTCAGGAACCGTTGTGAAGATGATTGCTTGTGCCACGTCGGCTGCTGAAGCGATAAGTTGTACGTTTTGCTCTTTCAGTTTTTCACCCGCAGCGATGTATGAATCCCAATTTTTGATTGCGTCTTCTACATTGATGCCCGCTTTTTCAAACACATCGGTGCGGTAGTACATAACACCTGGGCCCAGGTCGACAGGAATCCCGTACATGTCGCCGTCAGCGCCTTTTCCTTGTGCCCAAGCGTAAGGTGCGAATCGTTCTTCGTATTTATCTGCACCGTAGTTTTCAGACAGGTTAACTAGGCCGCCAGAACCAACGAATGGACCGATTTTCTCAACGTCCACAACAATCACGTCACCCGCACCTGAGCCCGTTGCTAGGTTAGTGGTTAGTTTCGTGTGGTGGTCACCGTGGTTATTCATAAGGTAATCAACTTTAATCCCTGTTTCCTTTTCGAAATCAGGCAGTAATACCTTCAGGCTGCTATCAAAATCAGGGAAACCGTCGAAACGAATCTCTTTGTCAGCAGCATTTACTGCTGTTGCACCTAGTCCTAAAGCAACCGCGCACGAAAGCGCCAAGGTCTTAAATTTCATGTTCTATCCTTAATATTTTTATAGGGTAACGAGTAAATCCGATACCGAGTTTCTAGTGACCAAAGTCGGCAGCAATTTAAAGTTCACGTCATGTTTGATTTTTTTTAGCTTTTGTAGAGTGAGCTGTACTGCTTCAATACTCATCTCTTCAATGGGGAAATTAATGGTGGTCAAACTAGGGGTCAGATAGCGCGCGAAGATGGTGTTATCGAAGCCGACAAGAGAAACGTCTCTCGGAACAGACAATCCCTCTTTATGCAAAACTTCGAACGCGCCAAATGCCATGTGATCGTTTGAAGCAAATACCGCCGTAAAGTGGCATTTTCTGTTGATCAACTTCTTCATGGCGCTGATGCCTGTCTCTTCAGTAAATCCCGCCTCAGAGACTAAGGCTTCATCGTATGGCACACCGGCTTCTTCCAGTGCCTTGCGATACCCCTGCAAACGCCCCCTAGCGTCGGCTTTATCTAAAGGCCCGGTAATACACGCGATATCTGTATGTCCCTTTTGCAAAAGATATTGAGTAGCGAGTAGCCCCCCGACTTCGTTATCAATATCAATGCAACTCATCGCCATTTCTGGGATGAAGCGGTTAATTAAAACCACAGGGGTCCCCTGTTCTTCCAATTCAATTAAATAGTCATCACTGAGCAGTTGAGTATGAAGAATCAAAGCATCGACACGACGCCCCAACAGAAACTCCACCGACTCGCGCTGCCCTTGTTCGGTGTTCGAACCCGCTGTAACCACTGCGTGGTAACCGAAGCGGCGTAGGTTTTCCTCTATGCAATGCAAGATGCCTGAATAGAAAGATCCGCCCAGTTCTGGAACAACAACACCCACACTTCCGGTACGACTTGAAGCCAAAGCCTGAGCGATAGAGTTCGGGCGATAACCCAGCTCTTTGATCGCCTTTTCAACCTTTAACTTCTTGTCGTGGCTCACTCTACTGGTGCCGTTAATCACTCTAGACACTGTCGCTTGAGACACACCTGCATGCTCTGATACGTGTTTAATTGTTGCCACTCGAACCTCGATACTTCATTAGCTTGTAACCGCTTACAAAACGATTATTAAGAAATTACGTTTTAGTTGAAGTGAGTGTCATCACACTAAACTTGGAGGTAAAAAGGCTGGATTTGGAAATCTTGAAAGCGCTTACAGATTCACTTCACACCATGAAACTGTTTCATGAGATTCTTGCTCACCTTATCAAAACAGCACTCGGTTACTTGCTCCCAAAGTGCTAACAAGCATGCATAAACTCCGTTTTCAAAAAGCACGATTCGGTGATGAACCTGCAACAGGCGGTAATATACAGAGCAAAATTGACCCTATTATTTCAGTGGCTATGCGAAATTGTATGGGAACATTTCATAGGCACTTCTAATTCTCTTTCCAGAACCCGAAACTTGAAACAACAACGCCCAGCAAAGGCTGGGCGTGAAACATTGAAAAACTTAGAGTCGCCTTTAAACCTCGTTTTCTGATTGCTCCGCGAGCTTAAACTCTTGAGTTAGTGAGAACTGCTGCTGCGACATGGTTTCAAGCTGTTGACCATGAGAAAACAAAACCTGAGATCGTTGTGAGTTATCTTCAGCCAAGATGTGTATCTGGCTGATATTTTGAGTGACTTGAGAGGCAACCACTTGATGCTCTGTCGTCGCGGTCGCAATTTGATGACTTCTTTGCTCTACTTCGTTGAGAAGATCAGACACCGTCGATATCGAGTGATTCACTTCGCCCGTTTGCTCAACACATTGAACCATCCCCACCACACATTGATTGATTTGTTCAACCGCCAGTTTAGAGCTAGTTTGCAACTGCTCGATCTTGTTGTGTATCTCTTGCGTCGAGGCATTGGTTTTCGCTGCTAACACTCGAACCTCATCCGCAACCACAGAGAAACCACGCCCTTGCTCTCCAGCTCGCGCCGCTTCTATTGCCGCATTCAACGCCAGTAGATTAGTTTGCTCAGAGATCCCAGATATCACATCCAAAATGGAGCCAATGCTGGCACTTTCGCTTTCGAGCTGGCCAATGGTCGCTGTTGATTCTGCTAACTTACGCTCTAAACTGCCCATTAACTCGACGCTTTTATCCATGGTCTTCTGACCAGCACAGGAACTCGACACCGCTTCGGTTACAAGCGTTAGCGTTTGATTAGCGGCTTGAGTTATTTCGGTCACCGAGCACTCAATTTGTTCCATCGCTGTCGCTACCATCACCGTTTGATTGGTTTGTTCTTGCATCGCTTCACTCAGAGAACGACTGGTGCTTTGGTTCTCTAGGGACGCCTCTTTTAAGCACGTCGACGAATAACGCATGTTCTCAATCATTTGAGTCAGATGACTGATCACTAAGTTGACCTTGTCGCTCACTGAGCCGAACTCATTATTGGCTTGATACTGCACCATCGCGCTCAAGTCTTTTTTGGCGACTTGGTCTAGTGCACTTTGCAGTAATTTACTTGGCTTGCGAATCCCTTTAGCGATGTTCAGCCCGATTAGCAGCGCAATAATAACCGACCCAATAGCAATGATGGCCTGCATCAACAGTGCTTGATGAGAGAAGTCCATCGACTCGTGATATAAACGTTTAGCCGTGTCTTCCGCGTACATAGAAAGCTCATCAAAATGGCTTAACTGCACATCAATGAGCTGTTCGACCTCCACTCTTTGCAGAGCAAGGCTCTCATGTAGCTTCACGGTTTCCATATGCGTTGACACAGATCCTTGCGCTGAAAATACATGTGAAGCGAGCAGTGATAAAGACTGTTTACTGCGGCGTAGCAAAGATGAGTCCAGATTATCCAAGTCTGATACAGCTTGTTCGAATCGCTCTTTACGGCTTTGTAGGCGACGCTCAACACCACGAACCTCCGATGAAGTTTGCAGAGAGAAAGCTTCATTCGCTTCTGCTGCAATCAAACTCAACTGAACCAACAAGGCTTCTACCGCTTTTTGCGTGTTGCCCGAACTCGTACTCGCCAATTGATTAACCAAGGTGTTATTGAGTTGTCCTACCACAGATTGAAATTGTTCCTGATCCATCGAACCGAGATCTTTACTATCCAAATAAGAGACGTATAAGTTTAAGGACTGTTCTATCTTATTGATGGTGGCAACGCCCGCTTCTTCAATATTTTGGAGCATGGGTTCAAGTGGTGAGCCCGATTCAGCCTTGCCATCAAACCAATTTAACTGCTGCTGATATCGCTCGATATTACTCAAAACGGTTTGTTTCAGCGGTTCGAGCTCATCAATGTAGTTGGCGGATAAATAGGGAGTAGTGCTGCGATTAATATCCAAAAAACGGATGGTGAGCGTGGAGGATTGGAGCATTAAAGGAGTGGCTTGTTGAGTGATGGTTTCGATGTGTGAGGTTATGTTCTTGTTGCTGCTAATACTCAACCATGCGCTACCAAGCATGATCACGATCAGCGTGAAGAAACCTAAATAAACTCGAGACACGATGGAAGAAAGTCTCATCGTTATTCCTTGATCTAGTGGCGAAAAAAAGGGCACAAAAATGTGCCCAAGAATGGAGTTAATTGAAACGTGCCCTAATCAATCTGCCTTTAGGGCTAAAATGGACAGTATTACGTGCTCTTAACAAGCATAGATATTTGAAAGCATGGCTCCTTGAAAATATGCCGAATTCAAAGAGCAGCGCTTTCTATACCTGTGATTACCACCAAGCTTCAAACATTGCGCCGAACGACAATGTATCAACATTGGTTGTCTTCACTGTGTTGCCTTTCGTTTCTACATCACCCACGGTTGTGTAGAAGCGAAGCATTGGACGACTCCAAGGTAAGCCACCTAAAGATACGTTTTGAGACAAAGTGACTTTCCACGCGTTCTCTTCACCGTCATCATCGTAATCAACCATGCCGTAGCCAGCTTCTAACCATGTAGAGTGAACATCATCCCATTGGTACTGTGGACGAACGATACCCGCGTATTCAGTATTCTCACGATCTAAGTCTGAGCCAGAGTTGTCTTTGTAAGACACTAAGTAATCAATGATGAACTGTTCAGATGCAGCGTAGCTACCCTCAACACTTGCATAAAAAGTCTGGTAATCACCTTTAAGGTCATATACCGATGAATCGGCACCGTCACCGTACTTAACAACCAACTTGTTAGACTCACCCAAGCCTAATGTTGCACCTACTAGGTAGGCCGTTTCATCACTGACTTTTTGTCCTTGAGTCACGACAGGCTGCATTGAATCTGTCACTGGATCGTATACGTACTCAGTCGTCGTAGACGTATCCGCTTCGCTCGATGCAAAACCGTAGTTCGCGTAAAAATCCAGATTACCAATACCTGCGTCAATACTGTGTAGCTTCGCTGTCACGGCGTATCGGCCATTGTCATTTACGAGGCCGCCTTTCACTTGGCCAACAAAGCCCATATCTAGCTTAGCGCCGCCGAAATCTAGGTTGTTAAAGCCAGCGCCTTGACCATCGTGTGTCATCCAGAAGTAATCGTTCAAACCTTGTTGCGGACGTTGATGGAAGTCGCGACCAGCCCACATATAAAGTTCTGGTTGGCTTTCAAATACGTTAGTTACACCTGCGTACATTTTTTTCATACTCAGGCCGCCGTCGTCAGCCCAAGCGTCTGCTTCCCAGTGGTCAGCCATGAATACGATGTCCCAAATCGCACCATTGTCAGCTTGGAAAAGCTTAGCTAGCTGAACCTCACCACCATTAGCTTCGTTACCCAAACGACCGACAGAACGACCTGTTGTACCGATGTCTACGTAACGCTCATCACCGCTCTTGTAGTGAGCGCCGTAACGAGCATAACCAGAGAAGACGATGCCATCTGGCACCTTAGTTTCTGCTGTTAAAACTGCGGGTTGTTGATCATTAACATAATCAATATCCACAACCTTAGATTCTAACTCTTGGATTCGTTTTTCTAATGCTTCGATATTAGTATCAGCAGCAAAAGAAGAGAGTGAAGCAAGCGATGCCGCCACTGCGACCGTTATTGGCAAAAGCTTAAATTTTTGCATTGTATTTCCCTATTATTTTTTTGAGTTTTCATCGAACAGGGAAATATTAAGCAATGAAAGAGTTGAAAAGTTGGTCGCTGTTCACACTGATAAATCAGCTTAAATGCCATGAAACTTTTAGAAAATCCATGACGAAAACTACTGATTTTAGATCAACAGGTTATAGTGAAAAATGCGTAAAATATCAGCTTGAAATCGCTTTCATTTCATCAGTAATGGTGGCGGCTATCACGTAAAAGGGTGCCGAAAAGCAAAGAGAACGAGGTGTGAATTTGATTGGTTTTCATATATATGAAAAACCTCAAAATCTAAGGCAGATTTTGAGGCTTTTTGGTCTGAGTTAAATACCCAATTATCTAAAATCAAGTATTCGCTAAAATGAATCTAGGGACTCTATTCCCATATTGAACAGGGTAAATGCGTAGATATCAGCAGTGAGATCGATAGCTTTACTCAGCGGCATACCTGCCCCATGCCCTGCATTGACGTCAATACGGATCATCACGGGCGCGCCGCCTTCATGCTTATCTTGCAGCTCTGAGATGAATTTATAAGAATGAGCAGGTACCACACGATCATCGTGATCAGCGGTAGTAACCAATGTCGCAGGGTAATCCGTGCCTCGCACCACATTATGAACCGGAGAATAACCAAGCAGGTATTCAAACATCTCTCTGTTCTGCGCTGATGTACCGTAGTCGTACGCCCAGCCTTCACCAGACGTGAATGTGTGGTAACGCAACATGTCCAACACCCCAACCGCAGGCAAAGCCACTTGGAACAACTCAGGCCTTTGTGTCATGCAAGCGCCAACCAACAAGCCTCCATTAGAACCGCCGCGGATCGCTAACTTATCATTGCAGGTGTAGTTCTCTTCAATTAAGAACTCCGCAGCAGCAATGAAGTCATCAAATACATTCTGTTTTTGTTGTTGTGTACCGGCTTTGTGCCACGCCTTACCGTATTCGCCACCGCCACGTAAGTTAGGCACGGCATATACGCCACCCAGTTCTAACCAACTGCCCACCGTACCTGAGAAAGAAGGCGTCAGACTGACATTAAAGCCGCCATAAGCGTACAACATGGTTGGGTTACTACCGTCTAGTTTTAATCCCTTTTTGTAAGAGATAAGCATCGGAACCTGTGTACCATCTTTTGAGGTATAGAAGACCTGTTTAGACTCAAATTTATCCGATTCAAACGGAGACTCAGAGCGCTGATAGATTTCTGAACTGCCAGTTTCGACATCGAATGAGAAAATCGTTGGCGGCGTTACATAGTTGGTAAAGGTGTAATGAAGCTGGGTTTGCTCGTTTTTTCCACCTAAGCCGCTGGCCGTTCCGAGACCAGGTAAGTGGATTTCACGAACCAGATTGCCTTGGTAATCCAGCTGCTCAATCTTAGACACCACATCGACCATGTAGTGGGCAAACAAGTAACCACCACCCGTGCTGATATCTAACGGCTGTGGCTTTTCAGGAATGATATCGAGCCACTGTTGACTGCGAGTATCAAAGCTCACCACCTTGCCATTAGGCGCATCGAGATTGGTGTATAAAATAAAGACTTCATCTTGGTTATCGATGAGGTACGTATCGCTATCCACATGATCAATCAGCGTGTTCAGCGATTGTTCTAGTGAATTTAAATCGATATAGAACAGCCTGTTACCCGATGTCGACTCTCGCCCTAGAATGATCAAGTAACGGTCGTCTTCGGTGGTATAGCCTGATACATAGCGGTGCTGCTCAGCGTTGCTCTCACCAAAAACCACTTTGTCGCTAGCTTGCTCAGTACCCAACTCATGGAAGTAAAGTTTGTGCTGTTCGGTACGAGCAGAAAGTTCACTACCGTCAGGCTTATCGTAACTGGAGTAGTAAAAACCGCGATTGCCTAACCAAGAAATGCCAGTAAGTTTGGCGTCGGTAATTTCCGTTTCGAGCTGCTGCTTAGTCTCAGTTTCAATCACGAAGATCTTACGCCAGTCGCTACCACCCTCTGAAATACTGTACGCCACTAGGCTGTAATCTTTAGAAAACGACACCGCACCCAGTGATGTAGTGCCGTCTTCCGAGAAGGTATTCGGATCTAGGAAGACTTCAACCTGTTGCCCCTCTTTCTGACGATAGAGAATACTGTGGTTCTGCAGACCATCATTCTTATAGAAATAGGTATAATCACCTCGCACAAACGGCTGCGAGCTCTTTTTGTAGTCTTGTGCTTTTGCCAGTCGCTCTCTCAGTTCCGCGCGATACGGGATTTGAGCGAGGTAATCAAACGTGATTGCGTTTTGACTCGCCACCCACTTCGCGGTCTCGTCACTTCTGTCGTCTTCTAGCCAACGATATGGGTCTTCGATTATCTGACCAAAGTAGTCATCGCTGACGATCTGTTTATTGGTGATTGGATATGGATACTCTTTTAAATAGCTCATCGTGATCCTTATTAAAAATAGTGAGAAATCGTCAAGTAGCGCGTTCTGATATGTTCAATCAATAACTTAATCTTGTTTGGTGGCTGGCGAGTAAAAGGGTACACCGCATAAATTCCCAACTTTTTGCCTACCAAATCAGGGAAGATATCCACCAGCTGACCATTGCGAATGTCGTGATAAACCAGACAACGTGGTACGTACGCCACACCATGCCCACCCAGCGCCGCTTTTCTTAACGCGGTCGCATTGTCAGTCGAAAAAGAGCCCGCAACACGCACGATATATTTGTCATTGTCGGTACAGCCATCTTTACTATGCAGAAACTGCCATTCGCTAGCACCCGTTGTTTGATAGGCGTATTGCAAGCAATTGTGCTGCACTAAATCTTTAGGCAGCATCGGCTTACCGTTCTTAGCAATATAAGACGGCGAAGCGCACACCACCCATTGTGAATCCAATATATGACGAGCAATGAGGCTTGAATCTTCCAAGTAGCCGGTTCGAATCACCAAATCGAGACCATCCTCAACCAAGTCGACAAAGCGATTATTCAGAGACATATCGACCGTTAAACCTGGGTGCATATTACAAAACTCGGCAACAGCGTCTGCGAGAATCAAATCTCCGGAGATAGTAGGCACTGACATTTTGATATGACCACTAACATTTTCACCAAAGCCTGAAACTGCGTCCATAGCCTCTTGAGCTGCCTGCTTCACATTTTTGGCCCCGTGTAACATTGCCTTGCCCGCCTCAGTCAAGGTCAATTTACGCGTGGTTCGATATAATAATTGCACGCCAATCTCTTCCTCTAAACGCGCAATTCTTTTACTAACTACCGAATTTGTAAGGTTATTTTGCTCTGCCACCTTACTGAAGCTGCCTAGTTCTACCACCTGTGAAAACAGGATCAAATCGTCTGCTCGCATCTGATTATGCCAATTTTGGAATTAATTATTTTCATTATTTCCCTATATCAATAAAAAATAAAGGGGTAAATTCACGCCAAATTAACAAAACAATTACAAAAACAGTCATTCCAATTACAAGATTCGCCTAAAGAAGGTTCCCGTTTAGAGGCCAAAGCGATTCAAATAATGACAAACCATAACGTGATCTTTACTTCAAACATGAACGTTTGAAAACAGTACGAGGAAGTACCCATGAGTGAAACTCTACTAGCCCTATTGGCATTTTCACCAATAGTTGTTGCAGCGATTCTGCTGGTTGGCCTTAACTGGCCTGCAAAAAAAGCGATGCCTGTGGCATTTGCCTTAACCGTTGCTATCGCCCTACTTGCTTGGGACATGTCTGGCACTCGCGTGCTGGCTTCTGTATTCCAAGGTTTCGGCATTACCGTGTCGGTTCTCTGGATTGTGTTCGGCGCCATCTTCTTATTAAACACTTTGAAACACACCGGAGCTATCACCACCATCCGCAACGGATTCACTGATATATCCGCTGACCGTCGTGTTCAAGCAATCATCATTGCTTGGTGTTTCGGTTCATTCATTGAGGGCGCATCTGGCTTCGGCACACCCGCTGCAATCGCCGCTCCCTTACTCGTTGCAATCGGCTTCCCAGCATTAGCTGCGGTACTGATGGGCATGATGATTCAATCTACGCCGGTATCGTTTGGCGCGGTTGGTACACCTATCATTGTTGGCGTAAACAAAGGTTTGGATACGCACAACATCGGTGAAAGCCTGATTGCTCATGGCTCAACATGGGATGCTTACCTACAACAGATCACATCAAGTGTTGCGATCATCCACGCCTGCGTTGGTGTGATGATTCCTGTATTGATGGCGATGATGCTGACTCGCTTCTTCGGTAAGAACAAAAGCTGGACTGAAGGTTTAGATATCCTGCCGTTCGCACTGTTCGCAGGTGCCGCTTTCACCATTCCTTACGCACTAACGGGTGTTTTCCTAGGTGCTGAGTTCCCATCACTGATTGGTGGTTTGGTTGGCCTTGCGATTGTTGTAACAGCAGCAAAACGCGGCTTCCTAGTACCTAAATCAAAATGGGATTTTGAGAGCGAAGACAAGTGGCCTGCAGAATGGCTAGGTTCTCTGAAAATCGACCTTGACGACAACAATCAAGGCCATAAGAAGATGAGCATGGCGATGGCATGGGCACCATACGTGCTGCTAGCGGTGACCTTGGTTGCGAGCCGCGTGAGCCCTGAATTCAAAGGCCTACTGAAGAGCGTTAGCCTATCGTTCAGCAACATCCTTGGTGAAACCGGTGTGAGCACTGCGATTCAGCCTCTGTATCTACCGGGCGGTATCTTGGTCTTCGTCGCGCTGGTTGCTGTTCTCATGCAATCTCGCAGCGCAACGCCACTGGCTAAAGCCTTCGGTGAATCGAGCAAGACTCTGATTGGCGCAGGCTTTGTGTTGGTGTTCACCATCCCAATGGTTCGTATCTTCATTAACTCTGGTGTGAACGGCGCAGATTTAGCAAGTATGCCCGTAACCACGGCAAACTTCGCAGCTGACCTCGTTGGTAGCGCATTCCCAGCATTGAGTGCAACGGTTGGTGCGTTAGGTGCCTTCATTGCAGGTTCGAACACAGTTTCAAACATGATGTTCAGCCAGTTCCAATTCGAAGTAGCGCAGACTCTGACTATCTCTAGTGCGGTGGTTGTTGCTCTACAAGCCGTTGGTGCAGCAGCAGGTAACATGATTGCGATTCACAACGTGGTAGCGGCATCAGCAACTGTTGGCTTGCTAGGACGCGAAGGTGCAACCCTACGTAAGACAATCATTCCAACGTTCTACTACTTGGTGATGACAGGCATCATCGGCCTAGTGGTTATCTACGGATTCAAAATGACCGACGCACTTATGTAAACCATAAGTCGTTCAAAAGCACTTGGCGTTAATACTCAATTCCCCGACAGCGACACCGTCTAATAAGACAGTTGATGAGTTCCGGGATGGATACTAGAGCACATCAACACCCATGGGTATTAACGCCATTTTCCCGAATTAAAGCAGCCCAAACCAAGCTCTCAAAGAAGAGCAACATCCCAAGAATTTAGGACTGAAATTATGATCATATCCGCATCGACTGATTACCGCGCCGCAGCAAAAGCGAAATTACCACCGTTTCTTTTCCACTACATTGATGGTGGCTCTTACGGAGAACATACCCTACGTCGCAACACGGCTGACCTAGCTGAGATTGCGCTAAAACAACGCGTACTCAACGACATGTCGGACCTAAATTTGGAAACCGAACTATTTGGCGAGAAGCTAGCGATGCCAATCGCACTGGCGCCTGTTGGTTTAACGGGTATGTACGCAAGACGCGGTGAAGTACAAGCAGCAAAAGCCGCCGACAACAAAGGCATCCCTTTTACCATGTCGACCGTGTCGGTATGTCCGATTGAAGAAGTTGCACCTAAGATTGAACGCCCAATGTGGTTCCAACTTTACGTGTTAAAAGACCGTGGCTTCATGAAGAACGTTCTTGAACGCGCTAAAGCCGCTGGCGTCACAACACTGGTCTTCACCGTGGATATGCCCGTACCCGGCGCTCGCTACCGTGACATGCACTCAGGAATGAGTGGTCCAAATGCAGCAGTACGCCGCATATTCCAATCTATGCGTCATCCTAGCTGGGCAGTTGATGTCGGCTTACTGGGTAAACCACACGACCTAGGCAACATCTCTACTTATCGTGGTTCTCCTACCAAGCTGGAAGACTACATCGGTTGGTTAGGTGATAACTTCGACCCGTCGATTTCATGGAAAGATCTAGAGTGGATTCGTGATTTCTGGGACGGTCCAATGGTCATCAAGGGCATTCTTGATGAAGAAGATGCAAAAGACGCCGTGAGATTTGGCGCAGACGGCATTGTGGTTTCAAACCACGGCGGCCGCCAGCTTGACGGCGTTCTATCAAGTGCCAAAGCGCTGCCTTCGATTGCTGATGCAGTTAAAGGCGACACCAAAATTCTGGTCGACTCTGGCATTCGTACTGGCTTGGATGTGGTTCGAATGATGGCATTGGGCGCAGACTGCACCTTGCTTGGCCGTTCTTTCGTTTACGCATTAGCAGCGCAAGGACAAGCCGGCGTTGAGAATCTACTCGACCTTTACGACAAAGAGATGCGCGTTGCGATGACATTAACAGGCGCGAGGACAATCAAAGACTTAACTCGTGAATCTTTGGTGGGGTTAGATTAAATCTCCACGATTCAGACTCATGCTTTGGTCTACTTAGGCTGAAGTTCAATCGGTGTCACAGCAATTCCACTACCGTTGTGACACCGTTTAAGCACTGGAAAATAAAATAAAAAGCTAGGGCGTGTTGATCTTTCGAGCTGATTTTTGCAGCGAGTTGCTGGGTATTTATACAAGGCAGAGGCGTCGATGTGTAGCTAGCCTACATGAGAAGCCGATAACGTAGTAGAAATGGTCAGCAAACGCTGCCCGAAGGGTTCGGCTAAAAGCGTTTTACTCTTTGTTGAGGGGGATTTGCTTAGAGTGACTAGGCTACTTCCCCTTCGCCGCGATTAAAACGCTTTTATCTCGAACAAAATTTAACCGCGAAAGTTCAACACGCCCTGATCAGTGCCAAATAAGAAGCACAAGGAAGCAATGATGGAGACAAACACATCCCATGAGCGAGTAGTAGATGCCAAAGCTTATCAGCAGCTTGAAGCAATACTGGCTCAAAAAATAGAAACGGAACGCATTGTCACTCAAGAGGCAAAGCGCTTGGCTTACGGCACCGATGCGAGTTTTTATCGCTTGGTGCCGAAAATGGTTCTAAGGCTCAAAAACTTAGAAGAAGTCATATTCACCATTCAAAGCTGTCGCGAGCTGGGCATTCATTTTACCTTTCGCGCCGCGGGCACTAGCCTTTCAGGGCAAGCCGTTTCAGACTCGGTACTCATCACTCTAACCGACGACTGGCGAGGCCACGAGATTGTCGATAACGGCAATCAGATCATTCTTCAGCCCGGTGTGATTGGCGCAGATGCCAACAAATACCTTGCCCCTTTCCAACGTAAAATCGGCCCAGATCCAGCTTCAATCAATACTTGTAAAATCGGTGGTATAGCGGCGAATAACGCCAGTGGCATGTGTTGTGGTACTGCGCAAAACTCTTATCGCACCGTCGAGAGCATGAAAATCGTATTGAGTGATGGTTCCCTACTTGATACAGCAGATAACGCCAGCGTCGAGGCGTTCAAGCAATCACACAAAGCGCTATTTGAAGGCATTGTTGATTTACACAGACAGACTAGCTCGAATCAAGAACTGGCAGACAGAATCCGCCACAAGTACCGCCTCAAAAATACCACTGGCTACGCGCTTAATGCATTGGTCGATTACCACGACCCAATTGAGATCATCAAACACCTGATGATTGGCTCAGAAGGCACGCTAGGCTTCATCGCAGAGATCACCTACAACACGGTTATCGAACACCCAAACAAAGCTTCGGCCCTGTTGGTGTTTGCCGACATCGAGCAAGCAAGTAAAGCCGTAACTACATTATCCAAAACTCCGGTTGCAGCCGTTGAGTTGATGGACGGCAGGGCGCTACGTTCTGTCGCGGATAAACCGGGTATGCCTGCGTTTATGCCAAACCTAGATTTAGAAGCGGCGGCTATTTTGGTGGAATCACACGCCAGCTCCCAGCAGGACTTAGATTTACAATGTAAATCAATTTTGGATGCATTGGCTGATTACACGATTGTTGAATCGGTCCCTTTTACGTCCGATCCAAAGACTGTTGCAACCCTGTGGGGCATTCGAAAAGGCATGTTCCCAGCAGTTGGGGCCGTTCGTGAAGTTGGCACAACCGTTATCATCGAAGACGTGGCTTTCCCTGTTGAAAACCTGGCTAACGGTATTCGAGAGCTGCAAGAGTTGTTCGATAAATACGACTACAGCGAAGCGATCATTTTCGGCCATGCACTCGAAGGCAACCTTCATTTTGTGTTTACCCAAGGCTTCGACAGCCAAGAAGAGATCGACCGTTACGGCGGTTTCATGGATGACGTTGCCGAGCTAGTTGCAGTGAAGTATCAAGGTTCACTGAAAGCGGAACACGGCACGGGCCGAAACATGGCACCTTATGTGGAATTGGAATGGGGCAAAGATGGCTATGCCTTGATGCAACAGATCAAAGCGCTGTTTGACCCAGAAAGGCTGCTTAACCCCGGCGTTATCATCAACGACAATCCAAACTCCCACATCACAGACCTGAAGCCGATGCCTGCTGCCGATGATCTAGTCGACCGCTGTATTGAGTGTGGCTTCTGTGAACCTGTTTGCCCTTCTCGCACGCTGACTTTATCACCTCGCCAACGTATTGTTTTATATCGCGAGCTACAACGCCGCCGAGCAGCAGGCGAAGAGACAGAAGCCAGCGAGCTAGAGAAGACTTTTGAATACCAAGGCATTGATACTTGCGCTGCAACAGGCCTATGTGCGGAGCGTTGCCCCGTGGGCATCAACACTGGCGATTTAGTGAAGAAGCTTCGTATCGCCAAATATGAGAAGTTCACACCAATTGCTAAGTGGACAGCGGAGCACTTCTCGACCACCACCAAGCTGACCAAGGCTGGCCTCAAAACTAATCAAGTTGCGAATAAGGTTCTAGGCGCAAATACAGTTGGTAAGCTCACCAATGGCTTGCGCTCAATAACCAAAGGCGCGACACCAGTTTGGATGCCAGAGATGCCGCAATCCAATAGTCACTCGCTTGCCTCATCACCCGTGACGGCAGAATCTTCAAGCAATCATAAGAAGGTGGTTTACCTCCCTTCCTGTGCAAGTCGAACCATGGGGCAACAAAGCGATGCGGGCGACCAACGTCCTCTAACTGAAGTGACCATGTCTTTGCTCAACAAAGCGGGATTTGAGGTGATTCTTCCGAAGAAGCTAGATGACCAATGCTGTGGTATGCCTTACGACAGCAAAGGAATGACCGACTTAGCACAGTCGAAGGCTCAGCAGTTGGAAGAAGTGCTATGGCAAGCCAGTCGTCAGGGTGAATACCCAATATTGATGGATACCAGCCCATGTGCTAAACGCAGTATTGAACAGTTCACCAAGCCATTAGAGGTGTTAGAGCCAACAGGGTTTGTGAATCAATATTTGCTTGAACATCTGACGCTTGAGCCGCTACAAGAAACCGTGATGCTGCATGTCACGTGTAGCTCTCGTCGAATGGGCTTAGAAGGCGCGATGTTAAACCTTGCTAAAGCGTGTACCGAAGAGGTGATTGTTCCAGAGCATATTCAATGTTGTGGTTGGGCAGGTGACAAAGGCTTCACTACACCAGAGCTGAATGAGGCGGCGGTACACCCACTCAAGGAACAAGTGCCGAGCAACTGCACTCGTGGCTTTAGTAACAGCCGAACCTGTGAGATCGGTTTATCACACCACAGTGGCATTCCGTATCAATCAATCTTGTACTTGGTGGACGAAGTGGCGCAGTAGATCCACTCATACTGCGAGCAACGTGCTCTAGCTTAAAACGAAAAATGGCAGCCCAATCAGGCTGCCATTTGTTTATTCGATTTAAAACGTATTACCGAGCTAGATATTGCTGAGCTAGCGGCTACTGAGCTAAGCGCACCAACTCTTCTGGCGAGTAGTGTTCTGCTTCTGCGCCTTTGGCGATTAAGTCGATCACTTGGAACTCGTTCATGTCACCAAACTCTTTGGTTAAGTAATCACGGAACGCTTTCTCGTTCGGCCATTTGCCTCGCACGATATAGCCATCTTCCTTATCGAAATCTTCCGTCTCAAAGAAAGAAAAGTCGGTCATACCAATATTGTGGCAATACAAAACGAGATACATGTTGAATCCTTTACACTTAACTAGGGCCTGTTTAACTTTCGAGCCGATCAAAAAGCGTCTCTAAAAAGCAGGGCTAAGGTTACAACATAAATGCTAAATCGAATACCCAATCGGATCGTTAATTTAGAAACCTCAGCGACCGGATCTTTACGTTAGTCATCAAACATCAAGTTAATGGCTGCACCCAACAAGATCAGCCCAACAATTGGCCCCATGACTGCTAATGGCGCGCGCTCAATGTATGGAAGGTTCTCTGCGATCATCAAACCCCATTCAGGTGTTGGTGGCTTTGCCCCTAATCCGATGAAGCTCAGCGAGGTCAGACTTAGAGTGATAACCGGTAGCCTCAACATCGCGTGTCTTAACAACGGTGGCAACACATACGGAAGCAAGTAGAAACGGAAGATTCTAAGCTTACTGGTGCCCCATAGTGGCGCGAGGTGTGTATAAGGTTGAGCCTTGGCTTCTACGATCAAGCTTGAGCAGTGTGCAGCTAGCGGCGCCCACGACACCAATACAATCGCGATTAATGCGCTGTTCGGATTCATCCCCGTTAAGCCTGCAACAAGCAAGCCTGCAATGATGTATGGGATACCCTTAGTGATCTCGATAAGGCCTTGGCTAAAGCGGGTGTTGAAACCCATGATGATGCCCGTCACCAAGCTCAAGAACGTTGCCAATATGCCGGCTTGGAAGGTCGCAATCATACCAGAACCAATTCTCGCCAGTAGGTCTCGACCAATGCCATCTGCGCCCAAAGGTGCTTGCCAACTCGGTGATGCCAAGCGTGCGAATTGGCTAGTGTATGGGTCTCGGAATGCAGCCCATACAACGATAGCAATTAGGAAAGAGAAGATCGCAAAAGCAGTGACACGCTTTGCGCGGTTCTGGGTAAAACGAAACGAAGAGTGGCTACTGATGAGCTTGCCGCTTTTCAGGCTGTGGCCAAGAATCAATTGCTGAACAAACAAGCTCATGCTGCTCACGGCAATTGAAAATAGCAGCAACACCAATAAGCCACCTTGCAGCGTTGGTAAGTCTTGCGCCTTGGCTGCACCAAGAATCATGCGCCCGATACCCGGAATCGAAAAGATAAGCTCAACCGCGACTGCGCCACCAGTTAAGCCAATCACGATCATCGCGATTTGCGGGATCAGACTGCTCAGCGCTCTTTTCAGCGCAAAGCGAATAATTTGATTGGAATGAACGTTGGCACTGAGCCAAGTGATCACCCAAGGTTCATTGAGAACGCGTTGTAAACTGTCTCTGAGTAGGCGACTAAACAGGCCACTGGCAGGCAATGCAAGCGCTAAGCTCGGTAGCCAGATGCCTTGCCAACCTTGCCAACCATACGGCGGCAGCCAACCTAACCAGATAGAGAACACCAGTATTAATACCGAGGCCACTACGTACTCTGGCAACGATATTAATACCGTACTTAAACTGCTGTAGCTCTGCCCCAGCTTGCCCTTCTTCCAACTGCGTAAGGTGGCAAGCAGGCCTGCACCACACAGTACGAAAGTCATCACCAGTGCGCTAGACATCAAAAACAGAGATGTAGACGCTGTTTTTTGAATACCTAGTGCAACCGAAGAACCATCAATCCATGATTCACCTAGATCACCTGAAAAAGCACTTCCTACCCAGTCGAGCAGGCGCTCAATGGCTGAACGGTCAAGCTGAAGATCAGCGCGTACCGCCGCTAAAGCTTCAGGCGTAAGCAGGTGTTGTTGCCCCGCCCTAGCCCGCAGAATAGATTGGCTTGGATCGATGCCTGCAATGTCAGGCATCAAACCAACAAGAATCACCACCACAATCAGTGAGGCGATTCTTGATAGCCAAGGCGTCAAGATAAATAGAGTTCGACGCAGAGTCTCAGCAGATAACATTTATTTAGTTAGCCTGTGTTGCCGGGTTAACTTGTGTCGCTTTTTTGACCTGTGTAGTTTGGTCAACCAAGCGACGTTCACTTGGGTCACGAACGACATTGCTTACACGCTCACTTTCACCTTGAATCACACGTTCGTGAAGCAGCGGGATAGCCGCGAAATCGTTAAGGATTTTTTGTTCAGCTTCGATGATCGCTTGGTGACGCAGCGCACCTAGCGGTTGTAGGTCAGCGTGATTCAGTGCTTTATCTACCTCTTGAGAACAGAACTGGCCAAGGTTGAATGAACCCTTACAACCAAAGTCGCTCATCATGTAAGCCACTGGGTCACCCGAATCTAGAACCGTTGCACGAGAAAGGATAAACGCGTCAAACTTACCAGATAGCGCATCGTTCTCGATCTGAGCATATTCACGAATATCCAGCTCAACCTTGAAACCAGCCGCTTCAAGTTGTTGCTTCAGTAGCGCTGCCACTTCTGGAAGCTCTGCACGGTCGGTAAAGGTACCAATAACAATGCTTTCGCCGTTCGCTTTTAGCGTTTTGTCAACTGCCTGACCTTCAGGTCGAATTGGTTCAGCCCAAGCAAGTGCAGGACCTAATAGACCTTGTGCAATATCCGCGTGGTTCTCATAAACGGTATTCACGATTTGCTCTCGGTCCACCGCAGCCGCCGCAACCTTACGCAAGTTAATATCGCTGAATACGCCTGACTTGTTGTTTAGGTAAAGCGTATTGGTACGAGGCATCGCCACTTCATAAAGTAGGTTCGGATCAATGGTCGCGATTTGTGAAACGGGTACCGCTTCAACGACGTCAGCCGTGCCTGTTCTTAGAGCTGCAGCACGAGCAAAACCGTTAGGAACGTATTCTGCAATCACAGATTCAACCTGTGCTTTTTGACCCCAGTAGCCATCGAAACGTTTTAGCTTCGCGCTGGTTGTACCGTTAATTTCAGTCAACTCAAACGGGCCCGTACCTGCACCCATTGGGCTAACACGGCCATCTTCTTGGTAAGCACTTGCTGCAAGAATCGCTAATTGAGGGCTTGATAAACGGCTTGGTAGAAGAGGGTCATCAAAGCTGGTTTTAATCTCTACACGGTAGTTGTCCATCGCTTTCACTTCTAGCTCTACGCCATCTAGGATGCGCGGCTTAGGTGCTGCTTCAAGCGCTTTTTGTAGAGAGTTCACTACAGAGTTTGCCGTTAATGTCGAACCGTCATGGAATTTAACGCCTTGGCGAATCGTGAACTGCCAAGTCAGAGGATCAAG
Source organism: Vibrio sp. 10N.286.51.B11 (assembly GCF_041469245.1). NCBI lineage: Bacteria > Pseudomonadati > Pseudomonadota > Gammaproteobacteria > Vibrionales > Vibrionaceae > Vibrio > Vibrio sp. 10N.286.51.B11. The sequence continues at coordinate 37,112 of NZ_JBFRKI010000011.1, forward strand.
ATGTTTCCAATCCGTTGCTAGCATAGGTTCTGCTTCTGAGGTTGGGCTCAGGTTAACCAGAGTTTCTGCTGTGCTCCAACGAGATAACTTAAAAGCGTCATCAGAAAGTGGCGATAGGCCCGTTCTTGGTGGTTGCATCATCGCAACTCGGATTTCAGATTTTACTGCGGCATCGCTAGACCCTGGTTGAGAGTCAAAACAGCCCGTCAAAGGCAGAGCCAACGCAAGCGTGCAAGCCAGTTTGATTGAATTAAAACGCATAATTATTTTTTCTCTGTAGCTGTATTTTTTTAATAAATAAGGGTGTGTTTAACAAGTAGATTTCGAAAGAGGCTGAGACTCGATCAGCATCTGAGTCGCAGGATGAGCAGGTTTACTCATCACTTGATCGGTCGGTCCGTGCTCCACCATTTCACCATGGTCGAGTACCAGTATTTCTTCACAAAGGGCTTTTGCGGCACCTAAATCGTGAGTAACCAAAATAAGGCGCATATCGCGCTTCTTTTTTAATGAATTAACCAAGTCCAACAACCTTTGGCGATTCACTGGGTCAAGGCTGGCAGTAGGTTCATCGGCCACCAGCACTGCGGGTCTAACGACAAGAGCCCGAGCAATAGCCACACGTTGAGCTTGACCTGTAGAAAGCTGATTAGGTTTCAGTAAGAGCAAACTGGCAGGCAATCCAACGTCTGAAAGCGCCTCTTCAATGATGGCTTCATGATTACCCGAAACATCTAAGTTACTTAGAGGTTCGGCTAAGATCTGTCGAACGGTATAGTAAGGGTTGAGGCTAGTGTGGGGCTCTTGAGGCACCAATTGAATCAAGCGACACACCGTTGCTTGCGCTTTGCTATCGCGAATTGGGAGCGAATAACCGAACAAGTTTATTTGACCAACGGTTGGCGCTTTAAGGCCAAATAGCAGTTCAATTAACGTTGATTTACCGGCACCAGAACGCCCAACAATTGCTAGGCTTTTGTCTTCAACATTAAGGTCTATGTTCTGTAGCGCTTTGAACGCTTTACCACCCAACCAACTTGGTACGGAGTAGTAGTGAACACTCACATTGTCGAACTTAATCTCTATCGGTGTTTGTGTTTCTGAATCAGTCACTGGCATTAATGGCGAGGCTTCTGAGTTTAGTGATAAGGTCGAGCTCATTCGATTAAGTCTCTCAATGAACAGCAGAAAGCGTGAGAGCTCGACTCAAGTGCATGTTTCGGTGCACCGTAAGCCACCACACCACCATCATCGATGACTAACAGCTTGTCACATGCCAACGCGCTATGCAGGTCATGGGTGATGAGTAAACCACCAATTTGACGCTGTTTAACATTGTGTCGAATCAGCTTAAGTATCTCTTGCTCTGTCACCGGATCTAACGCACTGGTTGGTTCATCGGCGATGATAATATCGGCGTTACTCAGCAAGCCAATCGCAATACACACACGTTGGCGTTGCCCACCCGAAATTTGGCTCGGGTACAACGGCAAGATGGTTTCTGGATTAGGAAAACCAAGTTGATTCAGCAACTCGGTAATTTGAATTTTTTCTTTTGATTTAAGCTTAGTGCGAGTTCCCGTCAAGGCAAGGCAGAGTTGACCTTCTATTGAAACCAGAGGGTTCAAAGCTTGAAGCGCATCTTGGAAGATAACTGCGGGGCGCTGTGTGGCAGTTCTTTGCAACATAGGCAAACCACATACCGCTTCACCAGACAGAGAAATATGACCTTCAACCTCGACCGTTTCTGGCAGAAAACCCGCAATCGCACGTGAAAGCATCGACTTACCAATGCCTGACGGTCCCATGATCGCCAACAGCTCACCTCGATAAACATCGAAGTGGATATCTTGGAAAAGGGTTCTCGAAGAGGTTTTGATCGTTAGGTGGTCAACAGACAAAAGTGGGGTGTTCACGCAGATACTCACATATAGATGTTATAACATAACAACTCTATCATTTAGCCGACATGATGAAAAGAGAACATTGAACTGCATCGCACTTTATTTGCTGTTTGATTGACCAATTTTCATTAGGGCGTGTTGACCCTTCGAGGTGATTTTTACCGATACAAAAAAGCACTCACTAAATTTATCGTGTAAAAATAGTAAAGCGCTTTCATAAAATATTACAGGTGGTGATTAGGTTACTTAGTTAATGGCACCATGAGCGGTATCTTCGACTGGGTAACACTTCTGCTTAACTTGTGCGATGAACGGATACAGGAACGCAATACGCCCAAGATAGAACAGAGTAAACGCCAACCACAAACCATGATTACCCCAAATATCGACGGTGAATGCCTGTACCGCTAAGAATACCAACAAAGTCACGATGCTTGAGTCTCTAACCGGACGCGTGGTTCCCGTTCCGGTAAAGATGCCGTAAACCGTTAAGCCAAAGCCAGCCACTAGCGGGAACACAATCAGCCACGGGGCCATCTCTTGGTACAGCGTGACCAGCGCTGGAATATCGGTAAACAAGAAAACAATCATGTCTTTGAATATCAGGGTTAAAAGCGTCAGCGCAGCAATGAAACCTGCCGTCCATTGGAAGTTAAGCCTTAATACTCGATCCAACATTGAAGGATTCTTCTGTCCCACCGCTTTACCCGCAAATACACTTGATGCGTTGGCAATGCCGTCAAACATGTAACTGACTATGAAAGTCACCTGCATCAAGATCGCGTTAGCCGCTAGAACATCGGTACCCAGTTTAGAGCCAGTACGCGCCATCATGTTGAAGAACACCAAGATACAAATGGTGCGAAGCAATAGATCAGTATTCGAAGAGATGATTGTCGATAGGTCTTTCTTGGTCATCTTCGAGCCTTGCAGGAACTCAGAGACCGAAATATTGCTGGTCTTCATCACCAAGGTCACACCAATCGCAAAGGTGGTAACTTGTGCAATCAAACTTGCGTAAGCCACACCTGCGACACCCAAATCGAAATAAAGTACAAACACCGCATCCAAGACAATGTTCAACACATTACCAAACACTTGTGTATAAAGAACGTCTTTGGCTTTCGCCTGTCCCATTAACCAACCAATAATGGTGTAGTTAAGCAACACGAAAGGCGCGCCATAAATCAAAATACTGAAGTAGATATGCGCGTGCTCGGCTACATTGGCTTCAGGCTCTATCACCCACATTGCGCCTTGCCAGATGAGTGGTTGTATCAAGATAAAGATCAAACCCACTAAACCAGACAGCACAAACGGACGCATCAAGCTACCCGCCAAATCAGTGCGGTTTCCCTTACCCAGTGCCATCGCACTTTGGCCCGTGGTACTGACACGGAAAAAACCAAACAACCAATACATGGTGTTCATAATGATGGTGCCGATCGCTACGCCACCAATCAATTCAGCAATACCAAGTTGGCCAATAACAGCGGTATCCACAGCACCTAACAGAGGTTGTGTCACCGTTGAGATGATGAAAGGGAAAGCGATTTTCAGATAATCTTTGTGGGTAATGGTCATATTCTATCGAGTGATATTAAGAACTATTTGCAATTAGAACGAAATGCTATCGTTTAATCCGTACGTTGTCATCATTTACTTAGAGTAGATTATCAACAAAGCATCTTTATCTTAGGCCAACTGCATAAAATCGTTAGCTGCTATTGGTTGTGCTAATTTGTCTCAACAAAAGATCAAAGTCTGGTTCAACAAAACAGCACAACCATCGATTAGTAAAAGCTCACGGGAAGGTAGAAATCGAGTTCGAACACTTCATCGGTGTTGAGAAAATGATTCTGATGATAATGCACATACGCGGGAGTCGAGCGCTGTTTGAAACCAGATGTGGGTAGCCACTTTTCTAACACCATACTGATCTGTGGTAGCAGCTCACCATAGCGACCATTCAGTCGAAACACGGCATGCAAACCACCGGGAATCACCATCTGGTTCACGACACTGCGATACTTAATCGGCTCATCAATCGCGATACACGCGACATAACGACACTGATCCATTTCAACCCAAGCAGGGTTTGAGTGATGCAAACCAAATTGGCTCGAAAAATCACGCTGTTCGGAATTCGCCCACGCTTTCAATATCAACCACGCATTGCGAATAGAGCGGTTATAACCCGTATGTCGAACATAGGCCGCCATGCGTTCAGGCACTTCAACGATCTTGGGTTCGGGCAATACTCGCTGCGCCACATTCAAATAGCCCGCCGCCACTTCGGGATCTTTCAAATAGGGTTTTTCTGCTACTTGTAAATCGTGTTTACGCCACTCGCCCGGAGACATATTAAAGGTCGCTTTAAATGCTCGACTAAAAGAAGACACCGAGCTAAAGCCACATTTATGGGCGATCTCGACCACTGACGAGCTGGTATCAAACATCAATTGGTTGGCTGCATACTCCATTCGAGTGCGTCGGATATATTGATGCAACGACTCCCCGACCACGCTTTTAAAGGTGCGATGAAAGTGCTGTTCTGAATAGGCCGCTATCTCAGATAACTCTTTGGCAGACAAAGGCTGACTGATGTCTTGGTGAATATGGAACAGGACATCATTGATTCGCGATATGTGTTGACGTGACATCGTTTAAATAGCATAAATGGACATGTTTAAGAGCATAAACGGACACGCTAGTTTTTACAATTGCCGTGTAATATCAAGCGATAGAATAAAAACGATAAACGACGAGACACAACACATGGAAATCGCACAGTCATTACAACAGATTCAATCTTCATACATTCGAGAGATCCTCGCAGCCGCAAGTGATCCAAATGTCATCTCATTGGCCGGTGGTTTACCGGACGAGAAAACATTCCCTATCGATTTAATGAAGCCAACGCTAGAAAACCTAGCGAACATGCCTGAAGTTTTCCAATACGGTTCTACTGCCGGTTACGGCCCGTTGCTTGACCACCTAACACAAAGCTACCAATTGCCAGAATCACACACGGCAATGATTTGTACTGGCTCTCAGCAAGGTTTGGATTTGATTGCGCGTGCGTATGTCGACCCAGGTGATGTGGTTGTGATGGAAGCGCCAAGCTACTTAGGTGCGATGCAGGTGTTTGGCCTAGTTCAAGCAAACATTGCGACCGTGTCTCAAACTGAATTTGGCCCGAACCTAGATGAACTGGAAACGTGCTTTGCACAGCAATCACCGAAGATGTTCTATGCCGTGCCTGATTTCCACAACCCAACCGGCGTGTGCTGGGCAACAGAAACTCGTCAAAAAGTCGCTGAGCTGTGTATCAAATACAACGTGGCATTCATTGAAGATGCACCATATCGTGAGCTGCGTTTCACAGGTACAGAACTGCCGTTGGTTTCTTCGTTCTGCCCTGATAACTCTATCGTTCTTCGTTCATTCTCTAAGATTGCATCGCCAGGTCTACGTATTGGCGCGGTAACAGGTAAACGCAGCTACCTTGAACCACTGATCAAAGTGAAGCAAGGCGCTGACTTACACTCAAGTGTACCCATGCAAGCACTGCTTGTTGGTCTTCTAAAACATGAAGACTTTGGCGTACACATGGAGAACATTCGCACCCTGTACAAGTCTCGTTATGAAGTGCTGTTCTCAGAGCTAGAGAAACAACTGCCTGCAGATTGCGTGTTAAAAGCCGTCGATGGCGGGATGTTCATTTGGGTTGAGATCCCAGAGTGCGACACCTTCGAATTGGCTAAAACTCTATTATCGAATGGTGTGGCGGTTGTACCAAGCCCAGTATTTTATCCAAAGGCTGATGAAGCAAAAGCTGCACTGCGCTTAAACTTCACTAACGCTAAACCAGAAGAGCTGACTGAAGCGGTGAAACGCTTAGCGGAAGTACTTAACCAAGCGTAATCGCTGATTAAGTAAGACAGATTCAACACCAAGCCCTGCTGTATTTGTACAGCAGGGCTTTTTCGTTCCTCAAACCATAAATCCACAATAAAAAAGGCGTTATATAGCCCTACGTTTGGTTGGTTTTTGTCCCGCACCGCCTTGGTTATACTGCGCCTGATTTTAATAAGCCAACAAGACAGAACTAAGTTGAAATACTCAGTTCTGATCAAAACAGGCAACCGCTCTGGATTTACGTTCCAGCTCGCAGAAAGGAAAAACCATGTCTCAATATGTTGTATGTGCTCTGTATAAATTCGTAGCACTTGATGATTACCAAGAAATTCGCCAGCCACTAACCGACGTGTTAGAAGCCAACCAAATCCGCGGTACTTTGTTACTTGCGAGTGAAGGCATCAACGGTACCGTTGCAGGTAAGCGCGAATCTATCGACGCCCTTCTTCAATGGTTCAAACAAGATTCTCGCTTGGCTGATGTTGTTTACAAAGAGTCGTTCAACGAAGAACAACCATTCAACCGCACCAAGGTTAAGCTTAAGAAAGAGATCGTAACCATGGGCGTTGAGGGCATCGACCCACGCCACGTTGTCGGCACTTACGTGAAACCAAACGAATGGAACGCATTGATCTCTGATCCTGATGTGATTCTGGTTGATACTCGTAACGACTACGAAGTGGACATCGGCACCTTCAAAAATGCTGTAAACCCAAACACAGAAACCTTCCGTGAATTCCCTCAATACGTTGAAGACAACCTTGATCCTAAGAAGCACAAGAAAGTTGCGATGTTCTGTACTGGCGGTATTCGTTGCGAAAAATCAACAGCCTACATGAAAGAGCAAGGCTTTGATGAGGTTTATCACCTTGAAGGCGGCATTCTTAAGTACCTAGAAGAGGTACCTGAAGAAGAGAGTATGTGGGAAGGCGACTGCTACGTATTTGATGGTCGAGTTGCAGTAAACCACCAGCTAGAAAAGAGCGGTTACGATGTGTGTAACGCGTGTCGCCTGCCAATCACTGACGAAGACAAAGCCTCTAAACACTTCGAGAAAGGCGTAAGCTGCCCTAAGTGTATTGATAAGCACAGCGACGAGCAGAAAGCCCGTTTCCGTGAACGTGAAAAGCAAGTTCAACTGTCGAATGCTCGTGGCGAAACCCACGTAGGCGGCAAAGCTGCTCACCTTATCGAGCAACGCAAAAAAGAGAAGCTTGCACACAAAGAGCAGCAACGCTCTGGTAAGAAAGCAAAGTAAACTTTCTGCTTTAAACTCTTATAGTTCTAAACATATAACTATAAATAGTTAGCTATATACATACAAAAGGGCGCAATTTCGAGGATAATCCCACGAGTTTGCGCCCTTTTTTGATCGCTTTACGGCTTTGTGTTTTGAACCACATTTCTTTCGAAAAATTACTTCTATACTGTTAATAATTCGACTAGAGAGGAAGTGCCAATGCTCAATGAAAACCATGCCTTTATCTTAGATTTCCCAGATCTTAAATTAGACATTGTTCAGCTCAACCACGACGACGAAAAATTCAAAGCAGACATGCAGAAATACCACCAACTCGACTACGACATCCGTCAGCTAGAAATCTCTGGCAGCCCTATCGATGACGACAGCATGCACAACCTCAAAGTAGAACGCATGGAGCTAAAAGACTCACTACACAAACAGCTCACACGACATCACGCGCTTAAGATCGTATAACAACTCATATGCTAGTGTGGCTAACTTAGCCACACTACTCTCCTTCTCAATGGGTTCATTTTTTGTAATCGAAACTACCTGCTACCCAACCTAATTATCTACTGAGAAATCTAAGTAAGTACTGAATTGAAGCCCATCATCTTGAGTTTCAAAACTCCAACCCATTCGCTCACAAATTCGTTGCACAATCACTAGGCCACAACCATAGCCAGCATTGTAAGTCTCGTTGCCATCATGACGGTTAGTGATCACTAATTGAGAACCTGTCACCACAATTCCAACATCGCCAATACTGTAGCTAAACGCATTTTTAATTAAGTTATTCAATACAATAGTAATAAAGCTCTCTGGCGCATACACAGTGACAGTCTCTTTGACGTCCAGATCATAACTCGCATCCTGCTTGGCAAACAAAGGCGCCATTTCAAGCAACTGATTCTGAACTTCGACTGCCAAGTCATAGTGACCGAAATAATGCTCATCGATACTCTCTTTACCAAGCAGCAAAAACATCTCAGTCAGCACTCGCATCTGTTCACTCGCTTCTTGCAAGCGATTAATCGCTTTTAACGCAACAGGAGGTTGATTGGGTACTTTAGTTAGCAGCTCTGCCGACCCTTTTATCACCATTATCGGGGTTCTAAGTTCATGAGAAGCAAATTGATTGAACTCTTCTTCCCGCTGAAAAAAACCTGAAATATGATTCTTCGAATCTAAAAGTGTTTGCTCAATATGTCGTGTTTCAGCGTAAGATGTCTCAACTTCAAAACTTGGCTGCTCAGGGTGCATTTGCCCTATTTTCTTTTCTATTTGATTAAGTGGCCTCGACAGCGAGCGTACAACATAGATCCCATACAGAACCATGAAGATGGAGGTTAAGCCACCTAGTATGAGGGTGTAGTTGTGGAGGCTCCTTTCATACTCGTCGAGGTAGTCGTCGGCGTCATCTTGAAACAAGATATACATCAGCCCTTTGCCTGACGGGTGTTCGAATACGTAAAAATGTTTATCTTCTGTACCTAACAGATGTTCATAGAAGCCGGGCTCTTTGTATCGAGCTAACCAATTGGGCAGTTCACTTTCGCTCCAATAGGTTGAAAACTCATTTTCATTCGGCAACAACGCATCTTCGCCAAGCGACTGATATTCAGACGTATAACGGTTAGCTTCAGTGTCTAGCCAGTGATGGAGGCTGATCACTTCCATCTGGTTTTCAGCGATATAAATAACTGTCCAGAAAAGCCCGAACATGACCAAGGTCATCAAGCCAAAGCTGCGGCGGATTTTTCGGTAGATGCTCGGGTAATCGCCGTGGCTTGAGCCGTTATGCTTTGAGTCGGTAACCTTGTCCATGAATAGTCTCTAATCGTGAATGTTCAAACCCTTTATCGAGCGCGTTACGCAGGCCATAGATATGACTTCGAAGTGCATCACTGCTTGGCGATTCATCCCCCCAAACGGAATCAATCACTTCAGTTCTTGAAACAATCGCTGGCGCGTGTCGCATAAGGACTTTTAGTATTTTTAACTGGATTCGACTCAACTTAATAAGCCTACCTTCTCGGTATACCTCGTCGGTCTGCGAGTTGAGAGTAATATCGGCAAAACTCTGCTTTCCAATACCTTGACGTGGTCCTCGGCTTGCCAATGCGTTCAGCCTTAAACTGAGCTCTTGCATAGCGAAAGGCTTAACCAAGTAATCATCTCCGCCCGCTTGAAAGGCAGCGATTTTGTCATCCAACCTATCTTTAGCGGTTAAAAATAGAATTGGCGTAGGGCACTGCACCTCTTCTCTTAACTTTCTAACAGCAGAAATGCCGTCCAATTTAGGCATCATGATGTCCATAATAATCACGTCATAATAATTCTCAGACGCTAACTTCAATGCCGCTTCACCATGATAAGCACAATCAATCACCATCCCTTCCAACTCTAAGTAATCGGCAATGGTTTCTGCAACATTGTGGCTGTCATCAACGATCAAAACTTTCATCGATTTATTTCACCTTTCTTCACGAGTGCTTCACGTTTGAGTTTATAAGATACACCCTCAATAAACTAAATAAAGAGTATATAGATGAAAAAGTTAGCGCTGATTTCGGTTGTCGGTTTAATTCTAACTGGCTGTGGCGGTAGTGACAGCAATAGCAATGGAAGCAACGATAACAACACGCAAGCTCCATCAGCAATTCAAGGTACCATTGACTCTGTTTCTGGCAACACCATCGTTGTGAATGGTTATAGCTATCAAGTAGACAGTGCGAACTATGCAGGCGAAGATGTGGCAATTGCAGACCTAGAAAAGAACATGATGGTTTCCATTTCATCTAATGCTCGTAGCGCTTCAGCTCACACTAACGGAGCTCAAGTTGGTCTTGAACCGACCATCGTTGGTCTTATTTCAGACGCCAACCATAATAATGGCACATTTAAAGTCAATGGCATCGCATTGACCTTTACAGATCTGTCACGTGAAATTGAAAATGGCGATTGGGTTATGGTCTCTTCTTTACCAACCGCAAATGCTGGCTACAAAGTACTTTCTGTTGTTAAGTTTGAACACTCGAACTTAACAGAGTCGGTTGAAGTTGAGGGTTTGATCAGCGATTTAGATAGCAATGCGAAAACATTCAAACTAGGTGCAAGTCTAAATGTCGACTATTCAAATGCCCAAATCGATAACGACGACAGCACCTATGACTTATCTAATGGTCTTTGGGTTGAAGTGACTGGCTCAATTGCTGACTCTGTATTAAAAGCAGATGAAGTGGAAGTCGAAGATTTTGATGAGATCGATAATGATACAGAAATCGAAGGCATTATTACTTGGGTAGCTAACGACAAATCATCATTTGATTTAAGCTACAAAGGTCGCTTTCTTGTCAATGACAATACTCGTTACGAAGACGGCAACAAGTCAAACTTGACCGTAGGTACAGAAGTCGAAGTAACAACGAAACAAACTAATGGCGAAAATATTGCTACCGAAATCGAATTTGAACACGACGATGATTCACAAGATTGGAATGACAATGACATCGATTTTGAAGGTGTGGTTCAGAGTATCGACGAGCAAGCATTAAACTTTGTGATTAAGACAGCCTCAGGCAGTCAAACCGTATACGTTAACCAAAACACTCGCTATGAAGATGGTCTAAGTTTCCATACTTTACATGGTCAACGTATTGAGGCTGAAGCTTACAAGGTCAACAGCCAGTACATCGCAAGCGAAATCGAAGCAGAAGACAACGACTAACGCATAAAACATCCTTGTTATTGAGTTCAGAAGCCATGCACTACGCATGGCTTTTTTGCATCAAAATAATCCAAACGACAGATAAAAACTACCTTTTTAATTATGTTACTGTTTGCTTATTCAAAGGTGTTTGATAAGGATGTAAACAGAGTGGTAATAGAAGAAGAGAAGATACAATTCCAGCTCGTTTCAAATTCTGAATTCGAAGAACTGTTTGCGTTTGTTAAGCAGGGGCTTTTCATACACGTAGATAACGTTTTCGGCTGGGAGGACGACTTCCAACGTAAGCGACTTTTAAACGATTACCATCCCTCTTGGTTTCATTGGATATACCATAAAAACGAAAGAGTCGGACTCGTCTGCTTTAAGCCTTACGGAAACACCTATCATATTCATCTGCTGATCATTTCCCCTCAATACCAAGGTCAGTCTCTTGGTAAAAAAGCCATGTTACTCATCCACAACAAAGCCCATCAAGAACAACGAAACCAAGTCACTCTGTCGAGCTTTAGAAGTAACACTCGCGCCATCAGTTTTTATCAGGCACTTGGCTATCAAATTGTTGATGACAGTGATGCTCACTTTATCACCTTAGCTGCAAAAGTTTATAAAATACAACTAGATATATAATAATTACAATTGATAAGTATGTAAATTACAAGTACCAAACATTCACCATAGATATCACTCGCATATATAACTCCACTAGTTAGATATGTCTCTAGAATAAATACTCCGGCTATTTCCACCACATTCCGCTTTGATACATTTCTCATCAATGGCATTCAATTTATAAATAGTCATATTTATCAATGACATTCTGCCAATTGATTCCAGAGTAGTAAATTTTTATCAATAACTTAATAGGAGAACTAACATGAATGGTCAACGTTCACTGTTAGCAGTGGCAATAGCCCTAGGGATAGCAGGATGTGGTAGCGACAGTTCAAATAGCTCCACAACTGATACTGGCGGTTCAACAGCAACTTCAGCGTCTTTAACAGCAAAGGCCGCTGATGGCTATTTGGTAGGAGCCAATGCGTGTTTGGATCTAAACAGTAATAAAATTTGTGATAAGGATGAGCCAAGTGCCGTAACGGGTGACGATGGTTCGTTTACAATTGATAATCTAACTCAAGAACAACTTGAACAAGGTACTCTGTTGATCGAAGTGGTTGCCGGACAAACCATCGATACCGATAACCCAGGTGTCGTTCTAAGCAAGAGCTATCGCTTAACTGCACCACCAAAATCCGCATTTATTAGCCCATTAACGACTCTGATTCAAAATGAAATAGAGAGTGGTTCTTCGTTAGAAGAAGCTAAAACAGCTATTCAAGAGAAGTTGGGGACAACTCTCGATTTAACGCAAGATTATATCGAAGCCAAAAACAATAACGACTTAGCCGATGCACAAAAAGCGGCTTTTGAAAACCTACACCGCGTTGCTCAAGTTACCGCTTCAGTCATGGCAGAGAACACGGATGCGCTATCAGAAACAGCAGCGGGCGCCGGTATTTCTGTCGAAGCACTCACCGCATTAATTAATGAAGAAGTCACTCGAGTCCTCGAGGAAGTCGTAAAAAATATTGAAGCAGCTGGAGATAACTTCAACCCAAGCGATATTGCTGGCAGTATTAATCGCGATCACATCGCCATTGATGACTCTAATCTCGAAGATAAAATTAAAGAAAATGAGGCAAATAAAGGCTCTAAGCAAGCCGACCTCGCGAAGCTTATCAAAACAGACGGTATCAATTGGTTTGGCGGCGATAATGACACTGGCAAAGATTTAGTAGTTGCCTATGGAACATTGAAGTCTGATGCAGATAACTCAGTTACCGATACCAGTTATATTTATGATTACTTTGCTGAGCAATTTGTTGAGTTTGAATATACCCCTGACACAAATAGCATGGTGTTAGGACAAAACGGTTGGGAAGCGAGCGATGATACCTTAACCAGCATTAAGCCGAACGAAGACGGCAGCTTAACTCTAGAATCTAGAAGCTCGATTTTTAGTGAAGTTGCTAGCGCCAAGCAATTAGATATCAGTGGGCTCAATGTTCGTTCAATCATGGATCAAACGGATGATGAGAACGTTTGGTCTAACATTATGCCAGTAGGTTTAAAATTCCCTGACAACACAACCGCATATAAATTGTCTGTAGAAGACATCAGCGACAACATTTATACCTTTTACAAAGGTGATTGGTGTGCCGAGCACACTCCGGATCGCTATGAAGCGCTCAATAACATGTGTAACGGCATTAGCGCCTTTAAGAATGGCAGCGATACATGGCTTGCCACTTTGGCATCGACCATTGCTGAAGATGAATCAGACCGTCATGACACAGCGTCTAACAATCATGCAGATTTAATTCCAATGGCAGGCATGGAAAATGCTGAAATATTTGCACAGCTGCTCTCTAACGGCACCGTAGTTTATTATACAAGAGCATGGAATTTAGATTCTACATTCTCCAAATTGTCAGAACTCGGTTCGTGGAAAGATGAATCCGTAAATGGCGAGGTATTACGTCAAGTTACGATCCCTGAATCTATCCACTCGCAAGCTACATGGTCTAACTACCAAAAAGAAGATAACTCCGCTTACTTGTCTGTAGTCGAAGGCTTTGTACGTATTACCTTCAAAGAGATCGAAGAAGCTAGTAGTGAGGCTTATATCTTTGACGAAGCAACTAAACAGTTCATTTTGGATAACGCATTAACGCCACAGCCTCTGCATCCTCTGAACCTACAAGCTTGTCTCGACTCACTGCCGGATGCTCAGTTCATCGCTACAGCTAATGACGTTACGGTTTACGATGTGCAACGCACACCTATGTGGGAGCCGGAAGCAGTAACACAGAACCTAACTTATGAGTTTACCTACTTGGGTGACACTTTCTCTTGGCTGAATGATGTTACGTTAGTCACCGGACTTCCAAGTTGGATTTCTAACTTAGCAGGTAGCCTAGAAAAGACGCGTATCGATATAAAAGATTCGCAAGGTGTTTTAATGGGGTATGAGTATTCATATAGCTCTGAAGATCACTATCTAGGTCAAGAGGGCTTTAACTCTGATGACTCACTAGGCTGGGGTTCGGCTAAGGCTGTGTTGCCACTGGCAATTGCTGATAATCAAAAGATTATCAATCAAGTGGTAGATTTCGGTACCTCAACCAATGCACCGCTAACATCACAATATGACTATGAGTATGACGAAGTCAGTGGTGAATTCATTGGGATTGAGTCTCCTGGATTAAGGACTGTATCTGTAGAAACGTCATTAGATGAAATTATCAACGGACGACCTTACTTTCTACCCACCTTCAACTACCAAGAAACATACTTAGGTAAAGAAGAAGTCACTGTACCTGCTGGTACCTTTGATGCATGTAAAGTAGAAAGTGAAACACAATTTGAAAATGACGGACCTCGTGACACTCAAACTGCTTGGCTTACAAACCGAGGATCTATTAAGTCCATTCGAGAGGAACAATCTTGGAGTATGTCGATTAATATGGAAGCAACAAGCTTGCCGACTATTAAGTAATCGATAGGCAACATGAACAAGCCAATATGAATTTGGCTTGTTCTTTTTCGTATTAGCTCTTTAAGCCAACACCCCCATTCACAAAACTTGATAGCATTTCCAGCTGACCACTCCCTTAATTAAACGCCCTAGCCACTCGCCCATTACTGCTCAGTACATAATGACCAATATAAGCTGGGATAAATACCGATTGCCCTTTGGTGAGTGTTAGGTGTTCACCTTTCTGACTCATTAACGTTAAATCATCATCTATCGCCATTAAAATTTCAGCACCGCTTGTGATGACTTCTTCTTGCTTTGGTCGATGAAAAATATTGAAATCAAAGTCACTAACTGGGATATCATAGCGATCACATTGACCTAACTTTGAAGGTGCTAACAACAAGCGTTCGAACGGGATTGGTGTAAACTCTGTGCAGGCAACCAACTCAGCGACATCAATGTGTTTTGGCGTTAAGCCAGCTCGCAGCACATTGTCTGAATTGGCCATAATCTCGAGCCCAGTCCCCTTGATGTATGCGTGCGGAGTGTTTGCATTCAAATACATCGCTTCACCCGGCCGTAGTGTGATCAAGTTAAGCAGCAGAACGCAAAACAAACCGATATCATTCGGGTACTGGTGGCTAAGCTCAGTAACCAAAGCAAACTCAGATTGACCTTGGTGAGCGGCTGCGTAAGCCAGAAGTTGCTCTAATGCTCGGTGTTTACGTTGGTCGTCCAGAGTTAATAAATCACGGAAAAACGCCTCTAAACCTAGAGAATCAAGGTGGTTGCCAAACTCTTCAACTAAACCAGCCAGCTCGCTCGAATTCAACTTTCTGAACAACCCTAATATTTCATCGAATTCTCGAAAGCCATTCATTGCTTGATATTCAGTGATCGCGTAAACCAATTCAGGTTTGTGGTTAGAGTCTTTGTAATTACGATGTCCTGCAGTCAGAGGGATTCCTGCTTGCTCCTCTCTTGCAAAGCCAACCTCTGCTTGGCGCTTGTTTGGGTGAACCTGAACAGACAACGCTTTTTCTGCTGCCAAGATCTTAAACAAGAACGGCAGCTCACCAAACTCCTGCGCAATATCGCTTGATAGATAGGCCGGTTTATTCTTGTTAATCAGCTCAGAGAGAGGCACCAAGTGCTGGTCAAGCTTAACCATTGAGCAACCTTTTGGATGCGCTCCCATCCAAACTTCCGCTTGCGGCTCTTGTGACTCATTCTGAAAGCCAAACAGTTCACGTATCGAAGAAATGCTCCCCCATGCATAATTTTGGATGGTGTTTTCCATTGGGAAAAATGAGTGTTCTGAGAGGTGGCTGAGTGACATGGCGTTTTCCGTAGTGAGCCCTTTGAACACAATTCAGAGAGCTGATTTCTAATAACGTAAATAATTAGAAAGACTACAGAGCTCGGCTAGAACCCACATGAGATGAGGTCTTAGACGCAATAGGAAAAATTCTTAGAAACAGGTGAGACCGATGAAAAGCGTGAAAATAGTCACATTTGAATATCACGAGTAGAAAGCGCTGAGAATAAGATAGCGGCTTGTATCGCACTGATTACAGCAGCGATACAAGCAACAATACAAACACCAGCGACTATCTTGTTATCGAGAAGGCTCCTTAAAAGCCAGAGCGAACCTCTGCACTTTTCTGAGGTGATTGAGCTTGTAGAAAAGGGAGTAGCAGTAAACCGATGACCGCAGCACAAGTAGAGATGGTAATGAAGAATCCACTCCAGCCATAAGTTTCTAGAACGAGCGCTAATGGATAACCCGAGAGTGCTGCACCCATGTAAGCAAACAAGCCAACAAAGCCTGTCGCCACCCCAGCAGAGTCTTTGTGCGAGCATTCTGCCGCCGCCATGCCAATAAGCATTTGAGGACCAAAAACAAAAAAGCCAACGCAAAATAGCCCAGCTGCTTGAAACACAAAGTTGGTTAAAGGCATAAGCCATAAAGCGGATACCGAGAGGAAGATACCAATCGCAAACAGGATGTTCATTGGACCGCGGTTGCCACCAAACAGCCTATCCGATCCCCACCCAGCAACAAGTGACCCAACAAAGCCACCAATCTCAAACAGAGACAAAGCTGCGTTCGCATTGATCAAACTGTAATCGTGCTCTTCGGTTAAGTATAAATTACCCCAGTCGTTAACCGCCGTTCTTACGATGTAAACCAACACATAACTAAAGGCGAGCAACCAAATATACTTGTTGCTGAACACGTAGGTTTTCAGGATTTCTCGATAGCTTAACCCTTGCCCGTGGCTCTCTTGTGCCAACTCTAGATGGTCATTCCGCCACTTTCCTACCGTCGGAAGTCCCATGGTGGTGGGCTTATCACGCAAACGCCAACAAACAATCAGACCAATAAAAACGCCAATCACACCCGGCCAAATAAACCCCGCTCGCCAACTGAATTGCAGCGTCAGATAACCCACAAGAATAGGAATTAGCGCCCCACCCACGTTGTGTGCTGTATTCCAGATTGCCCAGCGAAAGCCTCTTTCGGAGCGAGAATACCAAGTCGTCAATAACTTAGAACACGATGGCCAGCCCCAACCTTGGAACCATGCATTGAGCACCCAAAGCAAGATAAAAGCCGCCAAAGAACTAGAAAAGCCAAACGCTATATTGATCAAGCCTGTCGCGATTAAGCCAAGCCCCATGAAGTAGCGCGGGTTTGAGCGATCCGATATCGTGCCTGAAATAAATTTCGATAAACCATAAGAAAGATAAAAGAGCGTGCCAATTAAGCCAATATCTCCTTTGTCCAAACCAAGATCGGTGATCATTGCGGGCGCGGCATAATTAAAGGTTTTACGAGTGAAGTAAAAACCCGCATAGCCGACATACATTCCTATCATGATGTGGAGACGCCAGTAGCGATAACTCTGGTTGACTTCATCATCTGTTAGAGCATGAGTATTTGACGTAGCTGAGCGCAGAAATCCAAACATATTCGTTCTCACACTTTAGGTAATGTAACGCTGATATTGGTACCCGAAGATGAGCCATTAGCGTTGATTGTCATCTTGCCGCCGAGCGCCTGAACACGCTCTTGCATACCGCGAACCCCCATTCCTTTAAGAAGATCTTGCGCTGTAAAGCCAATGCCATTATCTGTGATCTGAAGGTAAGCCTGGTCACCTAAAAGCAGTTCAATTCTGATTTCGCTCGCGTTGGCGTATTTAGAGGCATTGTTTAGAGATTCTTGGCACAGCCTGAAGATAGTGACCTTAAGCGTGTCACTCAAACACGAGTAATCACCTTGCCAATTTAACTGAATATCAACGCCGTGATCCGAAAACTCCATCTCTCGAATAAGCTGTTCCACGGAATCTTTTAGGTCCAGATCGTCCAGCATCTTAGGTCTTAATTTTGTAAGTAGACGTTTGGTGGTGTCATAAACATTCAAAGATAATGATTCAATGGTACCCGCACAGCGAACGCTCATCTCAGCCGCGTCGACACGTTTAATAATGCTTGCCTGAGTACGAATTGCCGTGATGTTTTGGCCGATTTCATCATGCAGTTCACGCGCAATATCACGACGAACCGACTCTTCAGCGGTAACTAACTGACGTGAAAGGTTTTGATTTCTGGAGAGTTCACTTCGCAATTTGGAGTTGAGATCTTTCTGCTTTTGAACCGCTAAACCAAGCAGTATACCTGTGATGGTTTGAGCAGATAGAGACAAGAGTAAGTCGGTAATTTCGAGTTTGGATGTTCCGCTGTGGGCTGCAATCAACGCGACACTATTTAACATTGTTGCAAGCAGAGCACCTTGCCATCCATAACGAACGGCGAGCAAGATAATAGGGATCGCCATACAGAACGGGGCAAAGCGCCTTAGCTCATCAGGCAAACTGGTTTGTATCAAAATACTGGCGACCAACAACACGCTATATAAAGCAATATGACGGATTTTGAACTCAACGACATTATTGATTAAGTAAGAGCTCAATGGTGCCCACTTGTTTTGGAATAGATAGTTCCAGACCAGATAACACATCGGCACCAGCATCAGTCCGCCAGTAATACTCACCAACCACACCATGTAAACAGCAGAAACATGAGAACCCACCACGGCAACGTTAATAAATGCTGTGACCATGATTAAGCTCGCCATCACTAACAAGTGACGATTCTGGTCACCAGAATAATAACGCTTGGCAATTAGCGTGGCAGGAATACTCAATCCACTGGCGATGAGTATCGTCAGCCATTGGGGTTCATCAAGCAGCAAAGCTAAAGCGATCGCAAGTCCCCACTCTGCAATATAGATGGCAGGCCAATAGTGGGTACGAGTGTGCAGCGTCATTCCCAGTCGAAGTGAAAACGGGAAAAGCAGAATGGCTAACTCAGGGTCATTAATGAAATAGAAGGCAATAACCCATAAACAGAACCATGCACAGCCAGCCATAAAAACCCCACACAGGGAGGTGGCTAGATAGGAACGCATTAGTACTGGTCTTGTGTGAACAATTTAGCTAACTCGACGTTGTTCTTAACATTGAGTTTGTCCATCGCATTGGCTCGATGTACATGCACCGTTTTATGGCTAACTCCTAGCTCTACGGCAATAGATTTTACATCGAGCCCTGTCGCCAATAACTGACACACTTCGCTTTCTCTGCGGGTGAGCTGATTTAAAGAGGCTTTATTCTTCATGGGCGTCGCAAGCTTTATGGCGATATCGGGCGTAAGATAACAGCCACCATTTGCGCTCGTGTGTACGGCTTGGATTAACTCATCAGGGCTACAGCGCTTGCTGAGATAACCTTTGGCTCCTAACTCTAATGACTTCTCAACCATCGCCGGAGAGTCATGTACGCTCAGCATGATACTGGCAATGCCAGATGGAATCTCTTCCAATAAGCTCAGGCCACTTTCGTCTTGCATTGAGATATCTAAGATCACGACATCAGGGTGACAACTTGGCAATCCTAGGCGCGCTTCTGCCGCAGAGTTGAATTCCCCCACGACCGTAATATCAGCTTCAAGACTGAGTAATTGAGCAAAGCCAGATCGAACAATGACGTGGTCATCAACAAGCGCAACATTAATCATGATATTAACCAAAATTAAGAGTAAGAAAGAAAAATAGCCCCAACAGGAGCTATCTAAAATTAAGTTTATTAATAGAGATGATACTGAATCGAACTAACGATTGGTATGATCTCACGTGCTTTAAACCAATAAAGCACGTGAGACTCGCTACGCGTTTTGAGACGCTAAGTGTATTTTCTTAGCGTGGCGAATCTTCTTCTCTTCCGCAACCGCAACGAATAGCAGTAACACGATACAAATGGCAGCTGACGTATCAAGCGCTGCGAACGTGCCTTTCCAACCCGTTAAGCCAAAAATAGGTGTGCCGTCTGCAATCATACCTAGGCCAAGTTTGGCAAAGCTGTCACCAATTAAGTAAGCAAATGTACCTTTCACGCCATCCGCAACGCTGATTGCTTTCTTAGGCACGAAACCTACTGCAGCAACACCAATCAGCAACTGAGGACCAAATACTAGGAAACCAAGCACAAACAGTGATGCTAGGTACATGAACTCACTGGTTGCATGCTGGTAGAACTCTAGCGAAACGATAATCAGGCCAAGCGATACACAAGCAACCAAAGCACGGCGTCCGTTCGCAAGGTCTGACAGATAACCCCACATTAACGTACCGACCAGTGCACCAACCTCAAACAGAGTGAAGCCTGAAATCGCGGTTTCTTTTGATAGACCTAGCTCTTGATACGCATAAACGGTAGACCATTGATCGATACCGATACGAACAATGTATAAGAAGATATTCGCGAAGCAGAGCAACCAGATCACTTTGTTTTTCAGGATGTATTCAACAAAGATCTCTTTCTTAGTCATTTGATTTTCTTCAGCAGCCGTATCTTCTTCGCTGACTTCTTCATCAAACAACTCTTCAACCGTACCTAGACCATAGGCTTCTGGAGAGTCATTACCAAAGCGCATACCAATAAAGCCAACCACAATCGCAATGATTGATGGGAACACGAACATACCGATCACGTTGCCATCAAAAAGGTAGTTAGCACCGAACAGAGCAACACCAGCGGCACCTGCGCCACCCACGTTGTGCGACATATTCCAAAGGCCTAAATAAGAACCACGCTTGTTACGAGGCGTCCATTTAGTGATGGTCGAGTAGCTTGAAGGACCGCCGGTACTTTGGAAGAAACCACTCAACGCATAGAAGGCAACCATCAAGAATAAGCTAGCACTGCCACCGCCCATACTGAAGCTGAAGCCCAACATAGCGATACCAGAAAGGACAAGCATGAATGGCAGGAACTGCTTGGTGTTTTTACCATCGGCATAATAGGAAACGACGGTTTTACCGATACCGTAAGTGATAGAGAAACCCAGACCGATAAGACCTAGATCCGTCATCGATAATCCAAAAGTAGAAATCATGTCGTTTTGCGCGACATTGAAGTTCTTACGGATCAAATACATGGTTAGATAACCAATGAACACGACGAGGTAAGATTGTAGGAATGGTTTAAACCACATTTTTCTTCTAGTTTCGACCGGAAGATCCAGCGTCGGTTTTCGAACCTGATCTAGGAACTTTAACATTGTGAACTCTCTTATTTTTTGTGAGGTCTGCACGGCATAATTGCGGCCATACATTGTTTGTTAGTTGACCGTGAAATAATAAGGAGTCTAAAAATCGACCGCATGAGAGAGGGTCTTAGAATAACTAGGAAAAATTCTTAGTTCAGAATTGGGAGTCAAGAAAGCGTGAACAGCATCACTTTGTTTACGGTCTGTTATGGATTGATATTACGATAACAAAAGTCACTCATTTCAGGGCTGACGAACCTTGTAAATAAACAGAAACGAGTGGATTACTTCACTAAAAAAACACCAGTATCGGTTCATCACCATAAAACGCCATGGTCATGGTGTGTCCGATACTGGTTCAGCATTCATTCTGATTAAAATAGATTCAATAGGCTTGTTACGTTTCGCGTGAATCGTACTACAGTCGCTTGCCGCTACCGTCTTCCCACATTACTTCACATTCATCTTTGATGGCAGCTTTTAATAATTCAACCAGTGGGAACGCTCGACTACCGATATTAACAGGCGCTTCAACCACCTCTTCTTCATTGTCGTCATCAGTATTTTCATGCTCTACGGACTTGCTCTGCTCTGCTGCAATAGCAGCACGTAGATTATCCAGAGCTTGAGGAACCTCTGAAGCATCCATAGCACCTGGGATGGAGCCGCTATGCCCAAGCATCTTGATGAACTGGAGGCCGACTTCACCAAACATCGTGACACTAGCATGAGCTTTACAACTAAAGGTAATTAACATAATGAGCCTTTCTTAATTTTGGTCGTTTACAAACTATGTGGAGTAACTCTCTGGAAAGCAAGTAGATAAACATCAAACAACGGTTACAAGTTTGATGCTTAAATCTAATCTTCTAGAGATGACCAGCACCATCGGTGATATACATCACTATTTGGAATTGATTGAACAGCCTTTCATATGAAACCTTGATAGTAGTCACACTAAATAGACATCTAAGCCTCTGCATAGCTTGTTATTTAATCTACTATTAACACCATTATCAAAAACTTTGGCACAGATCACATGAAAAGGCTCGTCGGCAGGCACCTAGAAGAAATGGCGGACATACGATCCACCCGCAAGCAAAAAATTGTCCACTCCTTTTCACTGACTGCCGCTGCGTTATTCATTTTCTATACTTGGGCTTACTTCGAAGGCGAGCATTACACGCTGTCAATATTCGAATTGTGCTTCGCCATCATTGCCATTTCTAACGCTTTATATGTAAGAAAAGTCATCAATCCTGAGTATTCCGAATTGATTCTGAGTGGTGTTCTTCTAGTTCAGGGCGTCATCCTATTCTTGTACAGTCACGCCATCCCAGATCGCATCCTCTGGCTCTACCCAATTCTGGCCGCGGTCATTTTCATTAATGATTTCAGAATTGGCATAATCTTCAGCACCTCGTTTTGCCTGTTCATCAGCACCTTGATTACAGCAATGCCCAACAATTTTTCTTTACCATTTAACAGCACACACAGATTTTTCCTTAGCTTATTTACCATGAGCTTGGTGTGCCACACATCCGCCTATTACTACACAAAAGCCGTCAGTTATATTCAACGCCTGTATAAAGAAGGCATTGAAGATCTCGCTTACAGAGATCAGTTAACCGGCTTGGCAAACCGTTGGAGCTTTGAACGCTGGGCGACAGAAAAACTAGCCACCGTGGATAGTGAGCGATCACTTACGGCATTGGTCTTTTTGGATATAGATGACTTTAAAGGCATTAACGACAGCTACGGGCACGATGTGGGAGACAGTGTCTTACAGCATTTTGCCAATCGCTTGAGCAACAACATTCGAACCAGAGACAGAAAAAGCCATGAATACGATTATTCCATCGCGCGCTTTGCTGGAGACGAGTTTGTTCTGATGCTCTACGATGTGCCAACTCGTAAAGATCTAGACGGCATTCTAGATAGGATCTGCGGGCTGTTCGAAAGCGGCTGCCAAACAAACGAGAGAATCAAGGAATTGACGTTAAGTGTTGGGGTTGCTTTGTATCCGCAAGATGCCCAAGAATTACATGAGCTGACGAGATGTGCTGATAAAGCGATGTATGTTGCCAAGCATTCAGGAAAAAACCGATATGCTTATTATCACGACAACCCAGTATCGACCCTGATAGAAGAACTACCAACGAGCCTTGTTAGCTCAGCACCGGATTCATCTGAACTTGAAGATTGCTTTGAAGCGAAGATCGAAGGGAACAATGTTACGCTATTAAAAACGCGCCAACGCTAGCCATTCCTATAACGGAGCGGCGCTGCTAACCTGCAAGGTACATAAGCCAAAGACTCACTAACCCGATCATAATAATCCATATGACTTGACGTGTTCGGTTTGGGTTATTCCCTTTAGGTCGCCTCACCACGGTTTTAAAAGCGGCTTGCTTAGCTGACTGAATAAACGGCGCTTCTATCTCACGTTTTTTCACGCGGCGTTTAACTGCGCTGTTTGCAACCTCTGTAAAGCGCTGGCTTTGCTCCGTTGTAAAGTCGTTATCAAAACCTATCCGACCATGCCTTTCGCCATGTTTTTGCTGAACTGCCATAGCGGCCTCCTTGGCGATATACTCTCTATTGAGTATAGACATAATTTCATATTGTTACCTGTTCAAGATTTTCGAATAAGTCACTCAACGCTGTGCCATCTTCTTTTTAAATCAAATTACATAAACTACAGCTATTCAAGTTTATGAGGGTTTCAAAATGACGAATGTAAGAGCAGTAGATCATGTGATTACAGCACATGCCACCTCAGATGGTGATGGCGTCAAAATCCAACGACTCGCAGGTTTTAATAACGCACGTTTCTCTCCATTTTTAATGATTGATGAACTGAAGTCGGATGAAAGCAAAGACTATGTTGGCGGCTTTCCTCCACATCCTCACCGTGGGATAGAAACGCTCACTTACATGCTCCAAGGTCACTTCCAACACAAAGACCATATGGGGAATGTTGGAGAGCTACGCAGCGGTGGCGCTCAATGGATGGCCGCAGGCCGTGGTGTCATTCACAGCGAAATGCCAATGATGGAAGAAGGTGCGCTGCATGGTTTTCAGATTTGGATAAACCAACCTGCGACACACAAAATGCAGCCAGCTCAGTATCACGATTTCCAAAGTGAAAGCATCGCGGAGCATCAAAGTGAACAAAGTGGTTTGTTAAGAGTGATTGCCGGAGGGTTTGAACTGCACAACCAAACTGACAAGGATTCAGAGGCTTTACGAGCGCAGGGTCCATTACAGAAAACAGGTGTGCCATTAAGCGTTGCGGATTGGCGCTCTCATTCTGGGCAAAAAGTCACGTTAGGGACTAATGTTAATCACAATGCCATGACTTATGTGTACCGAGGCAGTATTAAGATCGGCGACAAAGTCATCAACCAAAGTCAACTTTCCCTGCTCACCAAAGCTGAATTGTTGTCTTTAGAAAGCCTAGAAGATTCAGGTGTACTGATTTTTTCTGGTCAGCCGATTAATGAACCTGTCGTGCACTATGGTCCGTTTGTCATGAACTCGATGGAAGAGATTGAACAGACAATTCAAGACTACAACAACGGTGTGTTTGAGACTTACTGATGTCTTGGCTTTGAGCTTTGAAGGTTGAAGAGATTTTGCAACGAACAACGATTTGGTCATCCATTTGATGACTACAAAAACAAGTGACACTATCCACTGCCGGTTACTATCACTTATTTAACCACGCTCCTAGAGCGTGGTTTTTTTCTATTCAATCAGAGACAAACGATGCCCTGATTGAACAAATTTAGATCTGATTACAAATACTCACATAGGTAAGCTGTCGCTTCTTTTACCTGTAGGTCGAATGAAGAGTCACCCGCAACGTCAAAAGACTCACCAGATTGGTATGTCGTCCAATCATCATCGCCAACACGCTTTACAATCAAAGCACCTTTAACAACGGTCATCTTTTCTGGAGCCGCAGTACCAAAAGTGTACTCACCAGCCGCCATTACACCAACACTCACATCAGCACCAGACTGGTTAAACGCTAACGACTTAACGCCACCTTCAAAGTATGTGTTTTCTTTAATCATTGTACTTCCTTGTTATCTTCAAATTGCAATTATTGAGCTCACCGAGTAAGCCTATGCGTAAATTTAGGTGATAATTGTTTTAACCAATTCGAGACTTTCCTACAAGAAATAAATACGCATAGCTTAAGCATTTCTGGAGTTCGCTTTCATTGATAGCGTAAATACTGAGGAGCAAGGCTAAAAACCACTAACGCAACCACATTTATTAGAACATTCGATCCTGCTTCTAACTCTTAGAACAATTTTTGCAAACTAAGGTTTTAATTAATAGAATCTAAAACAATATCAGTCGAAAAATGAAGAGATAATGGCAAAAAAGCCGACTAAAAGCAGAGATCTATTTGCCAACTCGTTACTCTACGGCTTCCTATTAGCTGGCTTTATGGTTGCCCTCACCGCCGGCTATTTTGCTTACCAAGCCCACCAGCAATCTGTCAGCCCAAGCAACGTCTATGGCACATGGATAGAGATTGCGGCGCCACCTTACAACACCGACATCCTGACACTTTCAGAAAACGGTGTGATGATGAATCATCGTCTTATCACTACCTCATTCGATTTTGACGGGAAGATCGTCACGATCAACACTGGCTCTGGAACCACCGTTTACACCATCAGTGGTACTTACGATTCGCCTCGCTTAAAGCGATTAGAGCCAAGCGTACCATCTCAGCAATTTATTAAAGAAGGCTACGAAGATACTGCGACTGGTGATACCCATAGTGTCATGCAACAACGACGCGCTTCCTTAGCTGAGCAATTCAAAAGATAACCCTCTTATCCATACTGCCATAAGCATTCGTCTTCAAGTTTACCCGTCGATCGACCCCGCTCGCTCAACATACTTCACTTTGTGATTCAGCTTCAATCCACAGTATTTTCTTATAGTTTGTCGCACCTTTTCATAACTTCATGTCGTGAATTTTCACTTGTGAGATTTTCCTACTGAAGGATGTTTTATTTTATAAAACATGGACTCAGCCTCTCATTCATTAAGCAACAGAATTGTAACAAGATACAATTTTTTAGTTGTCCATCGAAAACGGATTTATTTTCAGTTATGAAATTAAAACTCTCTCGAATACTGACTGGGAAGCTCCTTCAAAACTGATTGGAGCCGTTTATGGGGCCATTGGGTTCTCGTAATCTTCAAGGAATGAGAGAAATAGTATGATTCGTATAAATACCTGTGCTGCAAGCATTGCTCTAGCGCTATCTGGTACAGCATTAGCTGCTCCAACAGCACCTAGCATCGACATGTACGGTTCCAACAACCTGCAATTTTCTAAAATTGAACTCGCGATGGAAACCACCTCTGGCTACAACCAGATGGTGAAATATCACGACCAAGCGAAGGTCGACGTTAAGTTCAACCAATGGAGCGGAACGTCAGGAAACACGTACAACATCTACTTTGATGGCGTTAAAGTGGCCACCGGCCCAATCACTGGCAGCCAAACCACAGCTTCTTTCGAATACGGCCAAGGCGGCTTATTTGAGATGGAAATCGAAGCGTGTGATGAAACAGGTTGTAGCAAGAGCGCACCTGCTCAAATCACGATCGCTGATACAGATGGCTCACACTTAGCGCCACTTGCGATGAATGTGGATCCGAACAACAAGTCATACAACACAGATCCAAATACGGTAGTCGGTACTTACTTTGTAGAGTGGGGTATTTACGGCCGTGATTACACCGTTGATAACCTACCCGCTGACAACTTAACCCATATCCTTTATGGCTTCATCCCAATTTGTGGTCCGAACGAATCAGTTAAATCAGTAGGCGGTAACAGCTACAACGCACTCATGACAGCTTGTCAGGGTGTTAACGATTACGAAGTGGTGATTCATGACCCTTGGGCGGCTTTCCAGAAAAGCTTCCCTCAAGCGGGACACGAATACAGCTCACCGATCAAGGGTAACTACGCAATGATGATGGCGCTCAAACAGCGTAATCCTGATTTGAAGATCATCCCATCGATTGGTGGCTGGACGCTGTCTGACCCGTTCTTTGATTTCACAACTAAAGCCAACCGTGACACCTTTGTAGCGTCTGTTAAGAAATTCCTTAACACATGGAAATTCTACGACGGTGTGGATATCGATTGGGAATTCCCTGGTGGTGGCGGTGCTGCTCCAGACCTTGGTGATCCTGTAAATGACGGCCCAGCTTACATTGCACTGATGGCAGAACTTCGCGTGATGCTAGATGAGCTAGAAGCGGAAAACGGTCGTACTTACGAGCTCACTTCTGCGATCGGTGTTGGTCACGATAAGATTGAAGACGTGAACTACGGCGATGCTATCCAATACATGGATTACATCTTCGCAATGACTTACGACTTCTACGGCGGTTGGAACAACGTGTTAGGTCACCAAACAGCACTAAACTGCGGTAACTTCATGCGTCCTGGTCAATGTGATGGCACAGGCCTTGATGAAAATGGCGAACAGTACACAGGCCCAGCTTACACCACAGACAACGGCATCCAATTGCTACTTGAACAAGGCGTTCCAGCGAACAAACTTGTGGTTGGTACAGCGATGTACGGTCGTGGCTGGGAAGGCGTATTACCATCATCACTCACCGATCCTAGCGACCCTATGACAGGGGTGGGTAACGGCAAACTGAAAGGTAGCTCTGCGCAAGGCGTATGGGAAGATGGCGTTATTGATTACAAAGGCATTAAAGAAAACATGCTTGGCGCGAATAACCAAGGCATCAACGGCTTCGAATATGGCTACGACGAAATGGCAGAAGCGCCTTACGTTTGGAACCGTACTTCAGGCCAGCTCATCACATTTGATGATGACCGCTCAGTAAAAGCAAAAGGCGCGTACGTTCGTAGCCTTGGCCTTGCGGGTCTATTCTCTTGGGAAATTGATGCAGACAACGGCGACATCCTCAACGCAATGCATGAAGGCCTTGCTGGCGGTACAACAGATCCTGTAAACCGTAAACCAACGGCAGCTGCAGGCGCAGACCAATCAGTTGAAGGCCCAGCCTCTGTTTCTCTAGATGGCAGCGCTTCAAAAGACAGCGACGGTACAATCGCGAGCTATGCTTGGTCACAAGTAAGCGGCACGGCAGTAACGCTGGCGAACGCGAATGCGGCTGTTGTAAGCTTCGATGTGGTTGAAGTCGCGCAACAAGAAGCACTCACGTTCAGCCTAACGGTAACTGATAACGAAGGCGCTACTGCAACTGACACCGTTGTTGTAACGGTAACTCCTAAAGACACAGGCCCAGTCAATACAGCACCAGTTGCTGTGGTTACGGCTCCGGCTGAAGTGAATGCAGGTGATGTAGTCGTGGTTGATGCTTCGGCTTCGAGCGATGCTGACCAACACACATTGACCTTCACGTGGGATGTACCTGCTGGTATCGATGCAACGGTTCAAGGTGCTTCAGTGAGCTTTGTCGCGGCGGAATACACGCAAGATACAACGCTGAACTTCTCTGTAACGGTCAGCGATGGCACTGATACATCGGTTGCGGCTACTTCAGTGAAAGTTCTAAAGAAAACCACAGGCGGCGGTACGTGTACTAACGCTTGGGATTCAGGCGCGGTTTACACTGGTGGCGACCAAGTGACTCAAGGCGGTAAGGTTTGGGAAGCGAAATGGTGGACAACCGGTGAAGATCCAACAACGACAGGCCAATGGGGCGTGTGGAAAGAGATCGGCCCAGCAAGCTGTGCTAACTAAAAATAGGATTGAGCTAAATACCAACTAAGCACCTAAAAGCAAGGCCAACCAGATAATGTCTGGTTGGCCTTTTTAATGTTTGTTTTCTTAGCTTTGAGCTTACGATCTTTTTACTGGCGTCCTACTGACTTGCGCTCGTTGTGCTTAGCCAATTAAGTTATCAAAGCTCTCGAACACTTGTGGGCACTTCATTACTCGCCCGTGGCCCTGTCCTTGAGTCGCAATTAAAGTAACGCGACCCATTTCATTAGCAGCACGCTGAGACACATCAAACTTAGTAAACTTGTCTTGCTCATCATGAACGATGATCGTTTGAGACTCACGAAGCGCTAGCTTTCCATAGGGATCAACAGACTGAATTGGATAGTTAAACTGCTCTTCTACTTCTCCGACTACCGCTTCAAACAGTTTCATTGAGTAACCAGAACGTGTGACGCTGCCAAATAGGTTTTCTAGATAATCCAGTACAGGTGCAATCAGCAATAGTGGCTTGTTTTCCAATTTAACGTGCTTACATTCCAACGCAGAAGCCGTACCCATGCTGTGGCCGACCAAACCAGCTACCTCACCTACCGAATCTAGAATCGCTTCAAGACCGTTCACAAACGCAGGAATATGACCATGTACACCATCGCTGCCACCATGAGCAGGATGATCGTAAGCCAGAGCCGTAAAACCTTTAGCAGCAATATGTTCCATCAGAGGGAAAAACTGACTCGCAGTGCCAGACCAACCATGAGTCAGCACCCAAACAGGTCCGGTACCTAAAGAATAGGTTTTTATAACGCCATCACGACCTTTGATTTCACTCTTGATAAGCCCTTGGGGATCGGCATTTTTTTGCTCGGTACGCATTGGCGTGAGCAGCAGCTTACGTGCGGTTTTCTTCGCATGACTCGGCGCTAGAATGTAATGCAGGTTGGTTGTTGCGCCAATTAAGCTGCGCTTGAAGCTGAATTTGTTCGATGTATTAAAGTAGATTTTGTCACTCATGACCGTTCCTTGTATCGCCATCATCATTGGCGGATCGAGCTCGGCCCTAAAAATCGAACGACCGTGCTATTTGTTAGTGTAAAAAATGGCGATAGCGCTTTTTATGGCTGCTTGCCGCCACTTCTCTTAAAATTTCTTATAAGCCTTAGTTAAACAAAACTCAGATGCTTTGCGAGCTAAACCTCTTTCCAGCTAGCGATTAAGCGCTGTACACCACTCCAAAAGTGGGTGTGGCTCGCTTGTTGGCCTCGTAACGAGTAGAACAAGTTGGCACTCAAGTAGAGGCCGTATAACTCAAAGGTTGCCTGTTTAGGATCTAAATCGGCTCTGAACTGTTTGCTCTCAACCGCTTTTACTACCTGAATCGTCAAGTAATCAATCCACACTGAAATGGTTTTCTGTAGCGCTTTCTGAATCACAGACGTTTCACTGCCCGCATCTTTCCATGCATCAATAAACATGCAACTGCCTTGGAATGAATGGTTCCAGCCCAACCAATTGTCGAGCAGCTGTTTCAATTTCGCTTCAATATCACCATCTCCCAGCTCTCTTGCGGGAATGATGACTCTTTCGGTGAATATGGCGTTGGAATACTCGAGTACAGAGAGTTGCAGGTTTTCTTTAGAGTTGAAGTGTGCAAACAAGCCACTCTTAGACATGCCACACTGTTTGGCTAATTCGCCAATCGTCAAACTCTCAAGCCCGTTTTCACTCGCAAGTGCGAATGCATGACTCAAAATATACTCTTTGGTTATCTTTCCTTTACTCATTATTCACCAAGGATAAATCTGATACGTTATTTTTAGCACGTTCGTTCTTTTTTTCAAAGATTTTTACTTATCTATTGGGATTCAATTTCTCTTCTCAAAGAATTGTGGAAAAATGCGACAGTATTCAAAGGAAATTGAAATCGACTAACAAAGGAAAAACAATGAACACACTTTGGGAACAGTTTGCGTTTTCGGCGTCAGTAACAGGCCCTATCTGTTTAATGCTGTTTCTTGGTGTGATGCTCAAACGAATCGGCTTAATCAATGACAATTTCATTGATGTCGCATCTAAGGTGGTATTTCAAGTCACCCTGCCCGCGATGCTATTTCTGAGTATTGTTCAATCGAATCACAACTTTTCAGCCAGTAGCGCGTTAGTTGCGTTTGGCGTCATCGCTAACTTTGTCTTTTTCTTGTTCACGATTTTCTCAACCAAATTAGTATTTAAAGGTTCGAAAGATCAAGGTGTGATTGTCCAAGGTGGATTCCGCGCCAATACCGCGATCATCGGCCTCGCCTATGTGGCTAATATCTATGGCAACCAAGGCGTGGCATTGGCGGCTATCTATGTCGCATCCCTAACCGTGCTGTATAACATTCAAGCCGTAATTGCACTGACACCCAAAGGCGAAGACACAGGCGCGAAAGCGATTAAAGTGATCGCTAAGTCGATTACCAAAAACCCATTGATCATCGCTATTTTCTTAGCGGTCGTCTTCTATGCACTTTCGATTCCTATCCCAAAAATGGTCACTGATGCTGGTCAATATTTTGCCAACATGACGTTGCCTTTAGCACTGCTGTGTACCGGTGGGTCGCTCGATATCAGCTCGCTCAAACAAGAAAAGTTATCGACGTGGTTTGCCTCTAGCTACAAGTTAATTGCCTCACCGTTACTGATTACATTGGCGGCTGGGTACTTAGGATTTGAAGGGCTCGATCTCGGGCTTATCTTCTTGATGAGCGCGGCACCAACGGCAGCGGCAAGCTACGTTATGGCTCGTGCGATGGGAGGAAACTCAACACTGGCGGCTAACATCATCGCGCTTACTACTGTTGTTTCTCTTATCACTTGTACTCTCGGTATTTTTGTACTTACTGCAATGGATTTAATATAGCTGCGACAGGCTTCAAAAAACCGACACTAGCCTTGAAACAAAGGTCATAAGCCTTGATTTAGGACTAACTGGTTGGGCATAAAGACTGCTAGATTTCGTAAAAATTTTACTAAGAGATCTGATATGTCTTCCGTTCAACATACGCCTTCACAACACATCGCCAGTATCGAGTTAGGCCGAGTGATTGCTATCTTGGCGATCATTGGTTTACACGGTCAAATGGCACTCACTTATTGGCAAATAGATGAAGTGCCTTGGATCGGTTATGTACTCAACCAAACCGCTCGTTTTGCGGTACCTCTGTTTTTCCTAATTTCCGGTTATCTTATTCAGCCCAAGCTGACTGCCTCCCCGTGGCAAACCGTCATTAATTACTCTAAACCACTGCTTAAGGTTTGGTTAGCATGGAGCATCATTTGCTTAGTGATGCCATTCAACCTCGCGAAGGTAGAAGAGTTTGGTTACCTAGGTGAGCGCCAAGGCTATTGGGGTTTCTTAATGAACACGCCACTTAACTCTTTCTTAGAGGGTGGATTGGTTCATTTATGGTTTATTCCCGCTCTCGTATGTGCAGTTTTGATCATTGCTTTGATAGTCGAAATGAAACTCGACAAACTGCTATTACCAGCGGCCATTGTACTTTACGTTTATGGTGTTTTAGCGGGCAGCTACGCAACGCTAACCGGGTTAGAAGCACCTTTCTTCACGCGTAATGGCCCGTTCTTTAGCACGTTAATGGTGACCTTAGGTTTCCTTATTCGTCAGAATCAATGGAAGGTGTCATCAACTAAAGCGTTGGGGTTATTAGCGTTAGGCATGTTGATTCATTTTGCTGAGGCATCATGGCTCACCACGTTCGACGTCGGATTCAACATGAATGATTTCTTGTTTGGCACGGCGCTATGGGGGATGGGCGTGTTCATGTGGCTTTTAGCAAATCCAAACATGGGTAACTACGCTTGGGTTCGCGCCATTTCAAATCGCATGCTAGGTATCTACGTCAGCCATTTGCTGATCATTATCGTGTTGTTCAATGTCTGTGGAGTTTTAGGCATTACGGAATTGGCAAAAGACGTTACGGTATTTTTTGGCACCGTATTGTTGAGCTTCGGGTTGGTTGTTGGAATCGAAAAAACACCACTGCGACGTGTGCTGCTTCGTTAGTGTTTGTGCCTAACATCATCAGCTAAATCAGTTTTAAAGAGTCACAAAAAATAAAGGCAAGATAACGGATTATCTTGCCTTTATTTCATCATGTCAGTAATGAGA
Organism: Vibrio sp. 10N.286.51.B11; assembly: GCF_041469245.1. NCBI lineage: Bacteria > Pseudomonadati > Pseudomonadota > Gammaproteobacteria > Vibrionales > Vibrionaceae > Vibrio > Vibrio sp. 10N.286.51.B11. Next base: position 70,012 of record NZ_JBFRKI010000011.1, read on the forward strand.
CTGTGTCACTCGCTGGAGTGTTATCGGAACGCCATTGCGCCCTTGCCAACACCTTCATAAGCGACGATTTGTAGTGATTGGTTCTCTGCTAGGCTCGGTTCAACTTGATCCGCGATATAGCCAGCAAGTAATTCCACCGTGGTATCTGTCGGTAAAATTTCCGTCTCACTCTTAGCAATCGCTAGCTCAAATTCGCCTTGTGGCGCGGTGTAGCGGAAGCCATAGTGACTTTCATCATTCACACTGTTCGCGTTTTCACTCAGGTTAAGTGATGAAACTGAAACTTGGTCTTCTTTAGAACCTAAATAAATGTCTTCCCAACGCTGAGCAAATGCTTGTTCACGTTGCCCGTCACGCTGACCATCGACCACGATTTCTACTGGAGAACGGTGACCATGCGCGATGCGTTGGCAGTTGCCATCATGCTTTTTTAAACCATGGGTGTAGTGGTAGAACGCGCCATTAATGTTCTCATGACGTAGGGTGATCTCTAACCCTGTGACGTTACTTGGTAGGTTATCGCGAAGAATATTGTAAACGTGTGCGGTCACACTCTCGATGGTGATCGCTTCTGCATCAATGAGGCAATATGCTTCATCAGGGCAATGTAGATGAAGACTCTTGTCACCACGCAACACATCAACCTTAGAGTAGCCCGCTTTGCTCGCTTGAAGAACAATTGCAGCGCTCTGCATTGGCAGCAGCAAACGGTGATCAACATGCTCATCGACAAGCTGTTTGATCTGCTTTTTGACCTTGCTAAAATCCAGCACCATGCTCATTTCATTAAGTTCACCAGACATGGTGACATCTAAAATCCAACTATCTCCTACGACCCCTCTGTGTTCACAGATGTATGAAGAATCGATAACGGTAAGGTCTCTTACAAATAGGTTCAAGTTGAACTCCTTAATACTTTAATGAGATACGGGAGGCTGAATAATGTTCAGCAGGCACTTCGTCTCATTGGTGTCTAGATAAAATAGGACGGGCAGGATGTTACAACGAGCTTATAAAGTCCACCTTTTTACACCCTCTTCCGATAAAAGAACAAACTACATACAATTTCCGCTAAAACATAGACCAGCCAGATACGAATAGCCATAAATCGGGTGGGGATTGCCTGCCGTTTCACGACGCATTTTGCTTTAGCCAAAGGCGCGGCGACACTCCGGCAACATGTTGGAAAGCACGTGAGAATCCTGAATAGCTATTGTAACCCACTTCATCAGCGACCCAATTGATCGGCTTATTTTGCAATAACAGAGATTGAGCAACAGAGACTCGCCACTTTTGCACATAATCTCCCGGCGTTTCACCCACTTCCCGTTTGAACGCTTCAATAAACTGAGTACGAGACATCGCGGCCAGTGACGCCATTTCGGCAAATAAACAATGCAAGGCTGCGACAAATGCCTGTGTTCCGTGTGAGCGCTAGACAAGCTCAACTCCCCCGCGCTCAATACATGAAGGTGGCCCTCTTTACCTTGTTGCGCGTTAAATGACGATACTCCACACAGGTTTCCAGAATAGAAAACGCCAGTGCGTATCGAGAAGTGTTCCATTAGTTGTGAAAGCAGATCCATGCATCCTCCGAACGATTCGCTTAGTTTTTAGTTCTTTTGTCCCTCTATAGACCGGACGAGTGGGCTAAATTATTTCAAACAAGATAACCAACACTGACAAGGAACTTGATATGTCACACATGAAATCGACCAGTCAAAAAATCACTCTAATGGCCGCGTTACTAGGCACCAGCTTTTCGTTAATGGCAGCAGACCTTGATATGAGTGTCGACAGCAATAACCTCGCAATTAAAGGCTATGATCCTGTCGCTTACTTTGCCAATGAAGGTCCAGTAAAAGGCACATCTGAGTTCACAGCGACCTATAAGAATGCGATCTATAACTTTGCGAGCAGTGAAAACAGAGATGAATTTCGAGCCAATCCAGAAGCCTATGCCCCTCAATATGGCGGTTACTGCGCGTTTGGAGTAGCCATGGGTAAGAAGTTTGAAACCGACCCTCTCGCTTGGAAGGTGGAAGATGGAAAGTTGTATCTGAACTTAGACAAATCGGTTCAGAAACGCTGGCTGGAGAATACACAAGAGTTCATCCAAGACGCCAACAGCAACTGGACAACCATCAAAACCGTAGAAGCCTATAAGCTCTAGCCTACAGCGCTTATCCATTGCCCAAGAATAAAACGGAAGCGACCGAACGCTTCCGTTTTCATTGGGATTTTCCCCAAAGAGGCCAACCCAAAGCGATTGGCAACACCTACTAAGTCCATTTCTATTCTATACTCCTAGCAGATAAGCTTTTCTTTTTATGGAAGAATAATGACATTACCTAAGATTTTGGTACTCGGCCTTTGCGCCCTATCGACACTGACTTATGCCAACCCATGGCAGTTCGTCAAAAGTGAAGATGGCATCATGATTGATAAAAGGCCACACAGCGAAGGCTTGGTCGAAATACGAGCACAGATGCAAACGCCCACCACTTACTCCGGTTTTTTACTGTTATTGGAAGACAGTGAGAACGTGCCAAACTGGATAGATAATGTATCGCAAAGCCGTGTGTTGATGCAGATATCTGAAGATGAAAACATCGTCTATACCCAATTCAAAGCACCGTGGCCTGCCAGAGATCGAGACATGGTGACCTACTCAAAATACAGCATCGAGGGTGGGCAGTTTGTTTTGTCGATAAAGGATGCGTCGAACTATTTGGCGAAAGAGTCGGGGTACATTCGAATCTACGATGTGGACGCACTTTGGACACTGCAACCGCTGACTAATGGCAATACCTACATCACCTACACCGCGTATGCGAACGCAGGGGGCATCTTGCCAAATTGGTTGATGAACAAGTTATCGATAGGCAGTGCACTGAGCACGTTTAAGGGGCTAAAAGAACAGTTACCAAAGTACCAAGGCCAACAGCACCCTAACCTGCCAAATGAGTCTCGCTAACGATACAAGTCGATAAGTAAATGGAGGAATTAAGGTTAAAGATTAAGGTCTTCTAGCGAGATCGCGAGCTAAGATAAGCGCCAAACCAAATACTTGGAGAAACAGGGCGATGTTCTTATAGAAAGCCATTTTCTCATCAAGCCTTTGGATTAACTCAACCAAGGTCAGGTTATCCAAATAGTAATCATCGATTCGGGTTCGTTGCGCTTCTTGTGCACTGTTTATCAGCGTCATCAGTTTCGGTAAGTGAGCCAATGAGATGCTTGGCACTTCGCTACTCACCCAACGCCTAAGTTGCCCACGCAGTGCTTCGTCGAGAACCGTGGTCGGCTGCAGTGTTTCTGGTTTATCAAGGTGAATCAGAATCGCTTCACGCTTGCGCTCTAGGGTTTCGATCGTATTCCAAGCAAGCTGTATTGAGTACACATTGCCGTATTTGCGATCGTTGTACTCCGCTTTCTCAGCTTCAATTTTATCGAGCACCAAGCTCGACATGACAATCGCCATGATGTTGAGTATCAAGCCTGCGAGGACAATCGCCCAAGCAGGAGGAAGACGCAACGCCATAATGCTCCCTAGAACATTTTATCAAAAGGTAGGTAAGCTAAGTTTAGGACAATCAAAGAGATCATGCAGATAAGCGTTAACACCATACCCACTTTTCGACCTTTGAAGTTCTTCGCTAAGATCCCTTTCGCATGAATCACACGCCCCAGAATAAACGCCACACCAATGACATGAATAAGCCACACACCGGCGCCATTCATCTCTAACAATCCCATCAAAATAACGGTGATTGGGATGTAATCCATAGCATTACTTTGTGCCGAACGTGCTATCTGTAACGACTCGACACCGCCATCAGCATGAGCAACAAGATTGATTCGCCTTTGCTTGATCACCTCTATTGCTAACCAAATCATTACGATCGTCAGCAAGGCTGCGTAAAGTGCTGTAACCATCATATTTCCCTATTATTTTGTGTTTACTCAGTGTTCTTTGTTATCTGTTCGACAACACCCGCCGAGATAAAATGAAAATCGCACCCGAGTACTTGTAAGAGATCTCTCACACCGAACGTAAGAGATCACAATCAAGCTTCGCAGAAAATTCCTAAAATACAAACCCAAGCCCTTGTTTTGTATGAATCCACGCATATTTCTTTCGATCAGTGGGTACATTTATTTCTTAGGGTGGATTGTGAGCAAAGCCTCTGCAGTGTTTAATACACATGTCGACAGGGAGTTGGCAGGAACAGGAAAAAGCCTAACGGATTAGGTATCTTCAGGATGAAGATTTGATGGCTTAGGATGAGTTATCAGCAAGGAAGTTATGCTCTAGGATAGAGTCGCTTATCAGGATGATGAGTTTGCAAGGACACCGCTAGGACGGCGATGAATTGGATAGGTTAAAGGATTTAGCCACGTCAAGGAACGATGCAGGGAGCACCAGTTACCTATTGAAAGATAAGTAACGCGCAGTAGCAGGATGGCTACGAAAAGAATAGACCCCGTTTGGTGAAAGCCAAACGGGGTTTCCTTTTTTGTAACGTCTGAAAGCTGTTCGCAGCTAACCGTTCAAAGTCACGTTACAAAATAATGTTCATCAAGAACATTGCACCTAACGCATTCAATACCGAAATCGCGATCATCACCGGGATGTAGCGACCTTCAGTACCAATTGGTCCCATAATACGGCCCATGTATTGCACCTGAGAGCCCATCAAGTAGATAGCTGGCGCCAAGATAGCTATATGGTTGCCGTTCAGAATACCTTGGTCAAACAGCGTGATAACCACGCCCACCGCGCCACCGCGCCACCCATCGACATCCACGCACCGATCAATACCGCTGCCGCTTCGCCAGGTAAACCAAATACCGCCATAATTGGAGCAAATACACTGCCCATCAAATCCAGCGCACCCGTTATCTGCAATGCCTTGATGATCACAAACGCCATCAGAACATTCGGTACCGTAGAGGTAGTCGCAATAACCCAGCCTTTCTTAGCACCTTCAACGAAAATATCAGTAACCATTGGTTTCTTTGCTTTAACTTCGCTCATTATGCTACTTCCTCTTCCAGTTTTTGTTCTTTGTCTGATTTTGGTTTGTCTTCTTTGCCTTCAGTAATGTTGAGGTAAATACGGAACAGATTCGCGCCGACAAACTTAAAGATAAACATCACAGCGACAGCCAAACCAATTGACGATGTCACCGCTAAAGAGCCGTCCATCGCGGTTAGAGTGAACAGCACCGCACCTGAAGAGAAAAAGTTAACGATCGCCGCACCCGCCGTAAACTGGAACATGGTGAACACATCGGTTTCACGCTTAGTCAGATGTCCTTCGTCTTTCAGCTGACGTGTCATCGCTGCGCCAGCATCGGTACTTTGCAAAGAAGCGATCAGTGCCAAGCCTGAGTTACCCGGAATACCCATCAGAGGGCGAAGCAGAGGTGTCAGTAGTTTACGAGCCGCATCCAGTGCACCGTAGTGCTCAAGTACGTTGATCATACCCAGTGCAAACATCACGGTCGGAATAAGTGTCAAAGCAAAAATGAAACCGTCGCGAGCACCACTACCGCCTTTACCACGCAGTGACGTCGTTGCCGCTTGAATACCATCGGCCGTTTCACTCACATCGTAAGCGACCTTACCGAATGAACCGTTGAGCGTTGTAAAATCGAACACTCCATACCATTCATTGGACTGCATTAAGCCTGAAAAGAACACAATCGCGAACGCGAGTGCGATATAGCTGCCGATCGTGACTTTACGATCGGTTTTGGTTGGATTAGTCATAAGGACCTCTATACATCTCGCTTATATGGAACAGAACACGTATAGATAGTGCAAACTAATGTTCGAAAGGTTAATGACCAAAATCAAATAGCGTATCGGTTTAAATAAAAGAAGCACAGCAACATATAAAACTGTGATTTAGATTTATAAGCAGAACCATACACTAAGTAAATTAGAATATTTAACATACAAAACTAAACAAATATTGCTTCAACAGCGCAACCAAAAACGCACACAATCACCACACAAGTCTGGCTTCTAGTGAGAAGTTTTTACCTAGTGCGATCTCTGATAATGCTGTAAGAGATCTCTTACATTGTTTTTCTGGTCAATTTTAATTCGATTATAATACAGAGACTTAAAAAGTGATTTTGCTTCCAGAACGCAACCGTTTTCCCTTAGTTGATTGAGTTTTGAGCCAAGCGCAAACAGTGAGCCATTTTATAAAGAATTTGAGCTTAATTCGAAATTTCAGCCCTCAGAGGTGCTATAGACTTCACGCAGCCAATATAGAAGGAGAACGGTGATGACTATGGAAATGAGAACGCTTAAATATCAAGTAATGGGCAAAGGCATGTGGATCACTGCAACAGTATCTCGCGTAGTAGCGGACAAACTTGCGCTTGAATACCAATCCTATGGCTGGCCTGTTGAAGTATGTGCAGCAGAACAAACACTGACGTTTGATCTCAATGCTGCATAATGTTAGCAATTTCGAATAAGCTCTATCGGCACTGAGTCCGGTAGGGCTTTTTCTTTGGTCTTTAGTCTTTGGTCTTTAGTCTTTAGTCTTTAACTTAAGTGTGGAAGACAGTAATTTTGAGTATGTAAGACCGTATTTCGTTCACATCACAGTCTATTCCTTTCATTATAATCTATTGAATTATTAAGATATCTATCACACTGCACATGCTTATTTAGGTCTACTCTTTTACCCGTGTTAATAACTTATTAACTTCGGAGCGTAATCCATGTTAGGTATCCAGCTTTCTGCTGTTCTCTCTTTGTTACTCTTTTCTTCGGTAGCAGGTGCTGCCACTTCTCAGTTGGGAGAACCACTCAAGCTCACCAACTCATTCGCTGGCTACCTATCCCTGACCATTTTCGTTGTCGCCTACATCGTGGTGATGATGGAAGAGTACCTAAAGCTCCGAAAATCTAAGCCAGTGTTACTTGCAGCAGGACTGATCTGGATAATCATTGGTTTTATCTACCAAGAACACAACCTTGTTGAAGTCGCTAAGCAAGCACTCGAACACAACTTACTGGAATACGCTGAGCTGTTACTTTTCCTACTCGTCGCCATGACCTACATCAGCGCCATGGAAGAGAGAAGACTGTTTGATGCGCTGCAAGCGTGGATGGTGGGCAAAGGCTTTAATTTCCGCTCTCTGTTCTGGCTAACCGGTATTCTGGCCTTCTTTATCTCACCGATCGCCGACAACCTCACCACAGCTCTATTGATGTGCGCCGTGGTTCTGAAAGTCGCAGGATCTAACCCTAAATTCGTTAACCTAGCCTGTGTGAATATCGTGATAGCCGCTAACGCTGGCGGCGCGTTCAGCCCATTCGGTGACATCACAACGTTGATGGTGTGGCAGGCTGGTTATGTGAGCTTCAGTGAATTCATTCCCTTATTTATTCCTTCAGTGATGAATTACCTCGTCCCTGCAATGATCATGTCTTACTTTGTTCCCACAACCCAACCCGACACGGTGCATCAGCACGTTGAATTAAAACGCGGTGCAAGACGCATCGTGTTGTTGTTCATCATGACCATCGGCACTGCGGTTGCTTTCCATGCCGTACTCCACTTCCCTCCAGTAATGGGCATGATGATGGGGCTGGCGTATCTACAGTTCTTTGGTTATTTCTTGCGTAAGACCTTACCAAATTCACTGGCGAAGAAAAAAGCGGTGGCGATTGCCAACAATGATGGGGGGGCATTGAAGCGACTCGGTTCAGTCGTGCCCTTTGATGTATTTCGAAGAGTGTCCCATGCCGAATGGGACACTCTGCTGTTCTTCTACGGCGTGGTAATGTGTGTAGGTGGCTTGAGTCTACTGGGATACTTGGAGCTTGCCTCTGGCGTGATGTATAGCCAATGGGATCCAATTTGGGCCAACATCATGGTGGGGATCTTATCTGCGATTGTCGATAACATTCCGGTGATGTTTGCCGTGTTATCGATGGAACCTCAAATGTCGATGGGTAACTGGCTACTGATCACCTTAACCGCAGGCGTTGGCGGCAGCTTGTTATCTATTGGTAGTGCGGCAGGTGTGGCGTTAATGGGCGCGGCGCATGGCAAATACACCTTCTTTGGCCACTTGAAATGGATGCCAGTGATCATGATTGGCTATGCCGTCAGTATCGCTGCACACCTATGGCTTAATGGCGATCTTTTCTAATTCGGAGATCTTTTCTAGTTCGAACTGTCTTTCACAGGCTTATCTACAAGTGTCCAGACGTTACTCAATTGTATCGCTGGACATTGGTTGCAAGTTAGCATCTCGCCCTTCTGTTGAATGCGCATCACTAGTCTAGAGTCAGTTCGGCTGCTTCCAGAATTGAATTCAATGGTGATCAAGTCATCATCAACACGATAGGTTCGAGTCACGGAATTATCCGTTGTTTGATAAGTCACTTGCCCGGATTCAAAAAGTAGATAACTGTCATTATCTGCGTTCTCATACATACCTTTGAACAGAGCAAGCTGTGGAACCTCGAAAGGTCGGCTGGTATCAGTTAAACAACCTGTCAGCAATAATGCAGAGCTGCAGCCAGATATTAGTAAGGGGAATCTATTCATTTGGGCATCCTTGCCTAGAGAACATAGTCAAAGAATATGCAACCAAATCGATATTTCCCAGAAAGCGTTGATTTTAATGCAAAGTCATATTTTAAGAACCACTCGCCTTCACCATTAAGTAGTACGAGATATTCAGCCAGCATCTCGACAGGCTCATGGCTAAATCGCTTGCTAGTCTTGCTCTCTTCCCTCTATCACCAATAAGTGCTGTTTACGTTCTACGCCACCTGCATAACCCGTCAGTTTGCCGTTTTTACCAATCACACGGTGACACGGCACAATCACTGAAACCGGATTTTTGCCATTCGCCAAACCCACAGCACGAACGGCTTTCGGATTGCCTATCGCATCGGCCAGTTGTGCATAGCTCCAAGTCTCTCCATAAGGAATGGTCGTCAGCGCCTGCCAAACCGACTGCTGAAATGGCGTGCCCTTGGCTGCAATCGGCACAGAAAACTGAATAGCTTCGCCCGAGAAATAGCGATTAAGCTGCTCGATAGCCAATGCAAAGATCGGAAAGCTATCATCTTGAACACCCAACGGTTCCGGCTTGGTGGTATGTGTCTCGAACCAAAGGCCGAGCAAGCCTTCATCGTTCGCCTGTAACGTCACGGTTCCCAATGGGCTCTCATAGTAAGTAAAACGGTTGTCCATGATATCTCCTAGCTTAGTATTCCGATTAAGACTGATTCCAACAGTGGAACGTGGCGTAACTACCCCAAGGCGAAACACTCTCCGTGTTGATGGCGGGGCGATGCTCAATAAACTTCTTCACCACCAAGTCACCAACCAACAGATGATTAGGTTCGCTTAACCCGCGAAGCAGTGCATATTGAATAGTCCAAGGCCCAATCCCTTTTAGCTCAATCCATTTGGAAGGATGCTCAGCTTCATTGTCGACCATGTATTCGGCAAAACGCTTTAGGGTCTCTTTGCGGCTTCCCGGCATTCTCAAGAAGCTAACATCAGCGTCCGCTATCTGTTTTGGTGTTGGGAAGCTGGCTTTCTCATGTTCATCAGAAAGCTCTTTGACCAATAAGTTAAGCTGACCAATCGCCGCGGTTACCGAAACTTGCTGCCCTAGAATCGCTCTCACGCCTGCCTCCCAAGCACTCCACACGCCAGGAATACGGATACCACTCTTAGCCACCAAGTTAGGATCGATAGTCGTAAAGAACGTCTCAACCTTGGCAATATCGACATCAAGATCAAACATACGGCGGATATTCGCAATCAAGCTTCTTAATTGGCTTATATCATCCAACTCGAATTCAATATCCAAGCGGTTATCTTTGGCTAAAGTCGCCTTGAACCAACCCTTTGACCCGTTCACATTTACCGTGCGCTTATAATAATCTTCGCCAACGCCTTCTAAGCCCTCAATCATTCTTCGTCGATAAAACCTCAACAAGTGGTTCCAATCTAAGGGTCCATGAAAACCAAGCTGAATATGATTACTCTGAGTGTCACTTGGCTTCGCTCGCCTAATTTGGCTTGGCGAAAGCTGCAGCTCTTTTTGAAAGGCATCATTAAAACGGCGCGTACTATTGAAGCCACTAGCAAAGCCGACATCAGTAATGCTCATGCTACTGGTGTGCAGCAACTGCTTGGCAAACATCAATTGACTGTACAGACTATATTGCTTGGGTGACACGCCGATGTAATTGTCGAATAAGGTTCGTAAATAACGATCTGAAATACCTAACCGCGTTGCAAGGTCGACGATAGATCCTGAATTCAGAGCGCCATTATCAATCAACTGCATCGCACGTAAGAAAGTGGTTTCGACGCCCTTCCAAGCCGGCGAAAAAGGTGCGCTGTCTGGTCGACAACGTAAACAAGGACGATATCCCGCTTTCAATGCTTGAGCTTGATGGGAAAAATATTCGACGTTTTCTTCTTTGGGTGGTGTGGCTGGGCAAATCGGGCGACAAAAAATTCCTGTCGTTTTCACCGCTGTAAAAAACATCCCATCAAAGCGAGCATCTCGTGCATATCGAGCCAAATGGCACTGCTCACTGGTTAAGCTGCTGTTGTGATTGATCTTTTTCGACATGCCGTACTCTTCCCACTTACCATAGCGTTTGATCCGATACCTAAAAGTTTACCGTGAACCACCATTGTCGCTAGCCACTTTCGGAAGCGAAGGTCAGATAAATCACAAAAAAGGGTTTTAATTTTATTCAATTCGACTAAATTTAACCTAGAGAGGACATTCTTCTCACAACGTCAACGATCGGTACTTAGCACGCCAAGATGCAGAGACCTATCGAATATAAAAAGGAAAAGGCTATGGTTCTACACACATGTCGTATTGTTTTATCAAATCAACAGGTTCTCACCAGTCAATCAGTCGAGCAGTCTCTAAGCTTTCTTGAAGACAAAGCGGACAACGGGATTTCTATGATCGAGATTGACGCAACGGATGGCAATCAAATCCATTCGTACATGTCACACTCTCTTGAAGAGTCTATTGAGAATCTAATGAACCTATAGGGCTTTTAATAAAGGCTACACATACCAGGCCTAAACGATATTTATGGAATTAGAAACGATCTCTAGTTCCGAAAAGAAGTACATTTCTGGTTTAAAACAAAAATGGCTCCCAACTATACAATTAGTTGGGAGCCATTTTTTATTGAATCTAATCAGCAAAGCCACTGCTTACCGCGAATGCCGTTACTCAGGTGCTTGTTCAGCGGCTTGCTGCAATGTGTAAGCCGTCGATGGGTCAATCTCATTAACCAACTTCTCAACCTGCATGATCGCATCAACCGAGGTACTGCTTTTACGGTAGCTCAGATAAATTGGGAGATACCAGTCTTCAACCCCTTTCACCTTGTGCAGCTGACCCGAATCGATAAAAGGTTCGACTAGAGACACCGGAAGATACGCACTGCCGCCTTTCTCTAAAATGAAATCGAGGGCGATACGGGCTGTAGAGGTACGTAGGTACGGTGCTGGCACTTTAGGGTGACGTACTGCGTGTTCAGAACCAAAGCGCGTTCCCCAATCCACATAAACATACTTATGTTGAAATACAGATTCCAGATCATCTTGCTGCGTTGATACCAACACCAAAACCAAGTCAGCGACTTTTTTACAGTTCAGCTCTTCTGCTTTGATCTGATCGAACGCGAAAGCCATATCTAAGGTTCGTTCTAACAAATTACGGTTCAGTTGCTCGCGCCCCATCACCTCTGCCATAAAGCCGTAACCACCAAAAGAGTCGGTTACCACACTTAAACAGTTTTGCAGATACGCATCCCAAATATTCGGCGTGCCGCCCAGCGTTAACTGCAAGGCTTTACCACTCTCTAACGACAGCTCAAATTTGGCTTGTTGTAGGGTGGACACCATCACTTCGGCATAACCAATCAAACGTTCACCGGAAGATGTGAGTTTGATGTTATTGCGGTCACGAATGAAGAGCTGAGTATCAAAATAGCCTTCAAGCTGTTTGATCCGCGCACTCACCGCCGCTTGTGTTAAATACAAGTTTTCAGCTGCACGCCCAAAATGGCGCACCCTTGCAACCTCAAGAAAGGTTCTAAATACTTTCACATCCATCAAATACATCTCTGTAATAAATCTGCTAACTAGCCGATCTAGGATTGTTTATCGTAAAGGCAAAAACATTTTGTTTCCTATTTTAGCCTTTTAACAATATTTTCGCGTGAGCAATAAACACTAATTTCTATCTAACCACATTACTGAGGCTGATATGTCTGAGACCGAATTCCGACACGGAAAAAAACGTTTTTATGACACCATTAAATTCCCGAGAGGGTTCGCTAAGTCGGGTGATTTTACTCTTTCAGAAGAGGAAATCCTAACCTTGTTTGGTGACACTATGCTTGCACTTGAAACTGGTGAACTAGCACCAATCAATGCAGAAGAAAAACACTTCATTAAAGTGTTGTCTCACCCTCATAAGGCAAAGTCCAAGTTAGAGCGTGTTTGGTTGAAGTACATTCAACTGGCTCGTGGACGCCGTCGCTTTCACACCCTAAACGGCTGCAAACGCGGCGACGTATCTAGGGAAGAATACGAAAGTGAGTTAGTGTTAGAAGATTAGTAAAATCGCTCAAAGTGATACCTCATCACTTTGGGCTTTTTTTTGCCTTCAAACACACATCTTCTTTGTAATTGGTAAGTTTAGCCAACCTATCCATTTTTACCAATATTTATATACAATTCATAGCGATAGCGTGACTAAAACACAGCTCTCGTTCAATCTTATGGGTATTCATCCCACTGAGATTCATCGTTCTTCATCCTGCCCCTGTCTTTTATCACGATAGCGCTCCATTGCCATCATTATTTTTCTAGTTTCAACTATACGCTCAACGCTTGTTTATACTCGAAACACGTTAATGCACCAAAATTCGTCAATGGTTCGAGCGATGCCATTATTGCAATAATCGTATCAAGGCATAGAAACACACCAACCCTTTCAGGTGCTGAATTAGATCAACATTGCTGTATATGACAAACGTATTAATCTTGTTTAACGCCACCAAATATCCATACAATAATTGTGCAATTTTGAGAGTTCCAGTCACAGTTACGACGAAAAAAGCAAAAACTTGACCTAAAACAATAGCGGAACTGGATAACTTATTTTATAATGCGAATTAATGTTTCAGAACACTATAAAATTTTATTTCTAGGGGCAAAATCAATGAGACTTATTCCATTAAGCAACAAAGCTAAAGTAGGTAAATGGGCTGCTCGTCATATCGCAGATTCAATCAACAAGTTCGCTCCAACGGCTGAGCGTCCATTTGTACTAGGTCTTCCTACTGGTAGCACACCTCTAACTACTTACGCTGAGCTAATTGAACTTTACAAAGCTGGCGAAGTTAGCTTCAAGCACGTTGTAACATTCAACATGGATGAGTACGTTGGCATCGACCCTAACCACCCAGAGTCTTACCGCACATTCATGCACGAGAACTTCTTCAACCACGTTGATATCCAAGCAGAAAACATCAACCTGCTAGACGGCAAAGCTGAAGATATCGATGCTCACTGTGCAGCATACGAAGAGAAAATCCGTTCATACGGCAAAATCAACCTGTTCATGGGCGGCGTAGGCATCGACGGTCACATCGCATTCAACGAACCAGGTTCTTCTCTATCTTCACGCACTCGTATCAAAACGTTGACTGAAGACACTCGTATCGCGAACTCTCGTTTCTTCGATGGCGACATCAACCAAGTTCCTAAATACGCACTAACTATCGGTGTTGCGACTCTTCTAGATGCAGAAGAAGTGATGATCCTTTCTCTAGGCCACAACAAAGCTCAAGCGCTTCAAATGGCTATCGAAGGTTCTGTAAACCACATGTGGACTGTTACAGCTCTACAGATGCACCGTAAAGCTATCATCGTTGCTGATGAGCCAGCTCAACAAGAGCTAAAAGTTAAGACTCTACGCTACTTCCAAGAGCTAGAAGCTGAGAACATCCAAGACCTATAATCCTTATAGTCTTGCATAGAAGGGCTTTTTTGATAGAAAGAGCGTCTTGAATAGAAAAAGCCACTGAATGTGGCTTTTTTTGTATCTTCTACTTTTGTATTTGATAAGCGGGGGAAAGTGTCGAGAGTTTTTGATAGACACAAAAACAACAAAGCGATTTCTCCAACGAGAGAAACCGCCATCATTTTAAGCTTTGGATTGAAACGAACGAACAGCTACAAGATATGTAGGATGTGAAACAAGATAAGCAGGACTGCAAACTAGAACTAAGAACTCAGTGCGTTATCTCGGCATAAGGTCGTGATAATGTCAGTGATAGCCAAAACGATCGTCGACTTCACTTTCTGATTGTGTCGACCCAAGAACATTTGAAGCATTGGGCCCGACATGGTTTCCACCATCTCCGAGTCATATTCGATAGGCATTATGCGTTGAATCGCTTGCACCTTGTTGAGCTCAAATATAACGTCGACTTCTGTGAAGCTAGTGTCTTCACCTTGTATTTTCGCCCACTCTTTCAAGGTAACGAAAATCTCTAAATCATCGTAGAGCTCTTTACTGATCACACCAAGCCCTAATAGCAGCTTAGCGCGGATCATAATCTCGCCTAACGGCCCGCCACTGTTGAGAAGTGGTTCAACAACAAATTTAATTGCCGTGTCGTCTTTCTTGAAAATGTTTTTTAATACGGCATCTACCGTGTCGTCCAATGCATCGTAAGCCGCCATTAGACAGGCGCTAGCGCTCTCAGCTTCAGATAGGGCTTCGAGTAATTCAGTTTCGTGGCTAGTTTGTATTGGCATAACGGCTCGACAATAAGAAAGTGCCACTGGTGTGGCACTTTGATGGTTTATCATTTCAATGCTAGATAAGCTTCTTCCGCTAGTTTAACAACTTCTGAGTCACTATTCAGCTCAGAATAATGCGCTAATGTCTCAGCAAACCCTTTTTCTGCGAACATTGCTTGAAGTTCAACCGCTTGTGGGTCGTCTTCATTCTTGTAATGGAACGCAGCTGCGATTGCTTTTACTAAGTGAACATTCGGTAGGCCGTACTCTAATGTGCCATTCAGAGGCTTAACTAGGCGGTCTTGTGGGCTCAGTTTACGAATTGGCTGACGACCAACACGGTCTACTTCATCACGCAGGAACGGGTTAGCAAAACGACCAAGAATTTTTTGGATGTAGGCAGCGTGTGCTTCTGGATCAAAGCCGTAACGCTTAATCAGAACCGCACCACTCTCTTCCATCGTCGCTGTTACTTCAGCGCGGATTACGTCATCTTCGATAGAGTCTTTAATAGTCTCATGACCTGCAAGCACACCAAGGTATGCCGTTACCAAGTGACCTGTGTTTAGCGTGAACAGTTTACGCTCAACGAAAGCCATTAGGTTATCAGTGCATTCCATTCCTGGGATGTTTGGAATCTCACCTTTGAATTGTGTTTGATCTACGATCCACTCGCTGAACGTTTCAACCGTTACCGCTAGAGGATCTGTTTCGCCCGCTTCTGCCGGTGGAACAATACGGTCAACCGCAGAATCAACAAAGCCAATGTGCTCTTCAGTGAACGCTTTCATTTCATCAGAAAGGTGCTCTAACACGGCTGCTTTTAATTGGCTAGTACCGCGAACCATGTTCTCTGCCGCGATGATGTTCATTGGTGCAGTGTTGTTTGCTGCTGCACGCTTTTCAATGCCTTGAGCGATAGACTTAGAGATGATTTTAAGAACCGTAGGGCCCACTGCAGTCGTCACAAGATCAGACTCAGCAATGCAATCTACTACTGCGCTTGTCGCTGAGTTTACTGCTGTCACGTTCTTAACAACTTCGACAACACACTCTTCGCCAACAATCTTAACTGGGTATTCTTGGCGTTCAATTAACGCATTTACAACCGTTTCATTTACGTCAGCAAACGTAACCTTCATACCAGCATCAGAAAGAAGCTTACCAATGAAACCACGACCGATATTACCTGCACCAAAATGTAACGCTTTCATAATTTTGACCTTATAAATATTTGAATCTAGATAGCTAACTGCTCAACAACATGCCTTGACGATGTGCCCTAGGCATTAAGCAGTAAGCTATTCAGACTGAATCTTGTTAGAAAGATTAAGACCGAAAATGAGGCCAGTAGGGGGATACCGGCCTCCTTCACTCAGGAGCTTGACTAGAGCTTTTTAGTTTCCGTTGAGAATACGTAGAACATCAGCAGGGTTTGTTGTGTTCTGTAGGCATTCCACAGCTTCTTCATCATCGAGTGAATTGGTAATAGCCATCAGCACCATGTTGTGCTCATCGCCTTGTGCGGCAATACCGATAACCATCTTCGCGATATCATCTTCATCTTCGCCCCACTGAATACCTTCAGGGTACTGACAGAAAACAATGCCGGTTTTTTGTACATATTGTTTCGCTTCGATTGTGCCGTGTGGCACAGCGATAGACTCACCTAGGTAAGTAGACACAAGCTCTTCACGAGCAAACATGCCATCTACATATTCTGGTGATACGTTGCCAAGTTTTACTAATTGTTCGCCAGCAAACTTGATTGCGTCTTCTTTTTGAGTCGCTTTAAGGCCAAGGAAGATGCTGTCGTCTGTCAGTGCAAGCTTGTTGCCTTCTTGTGCTGGAGCTGCAGCAGGCGCCGGAGCTTCTACTTTCGCTTCACCACTTTGAGCATCGACAAGTTCAGCAACTAGTTGGTCGTATACACCGCCGTCTAGGAAGTTGCTTAGAGACATATGCATCGCACCTGGCACAGTGCTACGAGCACGGTCTGTTAGGTCTTTATGCGTAATAACGATTTGCGAATCAGCCGGTAGATTGTTGATTGCGTAGTTGGTCACTTCAATGTCTAGGCCAGCTGTTGCTACTTTCTTACGTAGTAGACCCGCACCCATTGCACTTGAACCCATACCCGCATCACACGCTACATAAACTGCTTTTACATCCGCTAGGTTTACGTTTGCTTCTGCTGCTGCACCTTTAGAAGACGCTTTCATGTCTTTCATTTGTGCAGAAGCTTTCTCTAGTGAATCTTCCTCATCATCTTGCGCTGATGTTTTAAGAAGGATTGACGCTACAACAAACGATACTGCCGTTGCTGCGATAACAGATAGAATCACGCCGATGTAAGAGCCTTTTGGCGTCATCAGTAAGACTGCGAAGATAGAACCTGGAGATGCTGGAGAGATAAGGCCAGAATCGAACATTACGTTAGTGAATACACCCGCCATACCACCTGCGATTACCGCAAGAATTAGACGTGGGTTCATTAGAACGTAAGGGAAGTAAATTTCGTGGATACCACCTAGGAAGTGGATGATAGATGCACCAGCAGCAGATTGCTTCGCGCTACCTTTACCAAACACCATGTAAGCAAGTAGAAGACCAAAACCAGGACCTGGGTTTGCTTCGATTAAGAAGAAGATTGAACGACCAATCTCTTCAGATTGCTGGATACCTAGTGGAGAGAAGATACCGTGGTTGATTGCGTTATTTAGGAATAGAATTTTCGCAGGTTCAACAAAAATAGATGCTAGAGGTAATGCACCTGCTTCTACCATTGCGTTTACGCCAGCAGCAAGTCCGCCAGATAGAATCTTAACCGCAGGACCAATCACGATGAACGCGATGATCGCACAGATCATGCCGATGATACCCGCAGAGAAGTTATTCACTAGCATTTCGAAACCACTCTTCACTTTACCGTGAACAGCTTCATCGAATTTTTTAATTGCGATACCACCTAGTGGACCCACAATCATTGCACCCATGAACATTGGGATATCAGTACCAACGATAACACCCATTGTCGTGATGGCACCTACTACCGCACCGCGGTCACCACCAACCATTTTACCACCGGTGTAACCAATCAATAGTGGCAATAGGTATGTAATCATAGGGCCAACCATTGATGCTAACGTTTCGTTAGGCCACCAACCGGTTGGGATGAATAGTGCAGTAATGAAACCCCACGCAATAAATGCGCCGATGTTTGGCATTACCATATTGGATAAGAAACGACCAAAGTTTTGAACCTTAATCTTTGCTTCTGGTGATAACATAGGTAGAACCCCGTAATGTATTGGTTGGTCAAATGACCGAAAGTGTGTACTCAAAAGTCGATTAAAATGTATCACAACATTTCCAAAATGCACCTTAGCCCAACTTTCGTGATAGTCATCACACACGAAAAACACTTTCGGGTTAACAAGCACACCTTAGATCACAAAAACACCATGAATTTAAATTACAAAGCCAAATTAATGAGAATAGATATCATCAACACACGATCTATATCACATTTTATTTTGTAATACTTAAAAATAAATAGTGATTAAAGTCACATTTAATAAAATATAGCATCTAAGATCTATATAAACCGTATAAAAGAACATCGTGTCACGTATATAAAATATGCACCCAGATGAGCAAAATCGAGATGCCTGTAATTTAATTACAGGTTGAGCTACATTTTGCTAAACATACAAAACGAGACCTAACGCTCTACTAAAAACATAGACCACTGAACTGCAGTTAGCATTGATAGATGTGATATGGTACTCGCCTGTGCTATCACATCATGTATCTCACCAAAACCCATCAGCGGATCACTCTGCTATTTGAGAAAAGACTATGTCAGACAAAATTTCCACATCCGCACTCGCTAAACAAAAAGGCATAGAAGCT
Source organism: Vibrio sp. 10N.286.51.B11 (assembly GCF_041469245.1). Classification (NCBI taxonomy): domain Bacteria; kingdom Pseudomonadati; phylum Pseudomonadota; class Gammaproteobacteria; order Vibrionales; family Vibrionaceae; genus Vibrio; species Vibrio sp. 10N.286.51.B11. Next base: position 88,790 of record NZ_JBFRKI010000011.1, read on the forward strand.
AAAACTTTATTTAGCGATCTAAAAACAGCGGGGTATATCGTGCGCTCACAAGAGCGTTGGATTCTCACAGAACGGGGAGAAAGCTTTGGTGGGGAATATGTCGAACACAAGAAGTTTGGTGTCTTTATTGTCTGGCCAGAGAAACTGCTTATCGATTTGGACTCATTCTCAGGAAAAACACTCACCGCCACCCAGCTTGGCAGTGCCTTTCAACTCAGCGCAAAGAAAATCAACTTACTGCTCAACGAGCTTGGTTGGATAACAAAAGAAGAAGACGGTTGGCATGTCACCTCTACAGGCTTAAAAGCCGGAGGTGAACAAAGAGAAGACAAAGCGACTCAAAACTTATTCGTGGTATGGCACGACTCATTGGTTCGCAATAAACGTTTAAAGCAGTCTGTTGTTGAATTCCTAGGGCATGATGCTGAAAGCCACTCGACCGATGTGTCATTCTCCAGTTTTCGTCAGAAATTTGAGGCGAAGCACCGAAGCTTAGACGGGCATTATGTTCGATCAAAGGGAGAGCTGATCATTGATAACTGGCTTTATATGGCAGGAGTGGTCCATGCGTACGAGCGTCCGCTTCCGATATCAAAAGAAGTGATCAGCGATTTTTATCTACCAAGTGGCAAAGTATACATCCAGTTCTGGGGAACTGATTCTGCGCCAATCGCCGAAAATAAACGTGAAGCGACGAGAAAAATCTATGAAGAGCATGGTTTTGGTTTAATCGAAATCACGCCAGAAGATATCCCCAACCTAGACAGCGTACTTCCGCCATTATTGCGCCAATATGGTATCAAAGCGTACTAAGCTACTGAATCTAGAGATTCCACCTCCATTAAGATCACACTTATTGAATCATTATGGACATTAATAACCATAGTGATTTGATATGTTCGCTATTTTTCCCGAGTCATTCTTCTATTATCTTACACCCATCGACTTGAGCTACCGCAGATACTCGATTTATTGGGGCATGTTCGATAACTATTTAGACGTTCAATCTATAGAGATTCGTTTAAATTCGTTATCCGTTTATTGTTGACGTGACTGAACATAAAACCCTACAACATTTATTATTGATAGATATTAGGATTCAACATGACTCATCCAATCATTACTGATCTAAACACTCGTTACACAGCTAAAAAATACGATGCAGAAAAACGCATCTCTGCGGAAGACATGGAAGTAATCAAAGAAGCACTTCGCTTGTCAGCTTCTTCTATCAACTCTCAGCCTTGGAAATTCATCATCATTGAGAGTGACGCAGCAAAACAACGCTTCCACAATACTTTCGAAAACATGTTCCAGTTTAACCAACCACATGCGAAAGAAGCGTCACACACGATCCTGTTTGCTCACGATCCTAAGTACACTAAAGAGAAATTCGCGAAGCGTGCTGATACAGAAGTAAGCTCTGGTCACTTACCAGCTGAAATGTACGAGCAATTCTTAGGTGCTTACGCATTCGCAGAAATGAACACAGACGAAACAGGTTTCAACGGTAACTGGACTAAGTCTCAAGTTTACATCGCACTAGGTAACACACTGCACACACTAGCTCGTCTAGGTATCGCTTCAACACCTATGGAAGGTGTAGATGCAGCTATGATCAGCGAAGAGTTTGCTGACGAACTAGAAGGTCACGTTGTTGATGTAGCGCTAGCTATCGGCTACCACAAAGACGGCGAAGACTACAACTACGGCAAACCAAAAGCGCGCCTAGCTCTTGATGAAGTCGTTACAACACTTTAGGGCGTGTTGACCTTTCGTGGTTAAATTTTGTTCGGATGGGGACGCCTAGTCAAAAGCGTTTTAATCGCGGCGAGGGAGAAGTAGCCTAGTCATTCTAAGCAAACCTCCCTCAACAAAGAGTAAAACGCTTTTTGCGGTGGCGCCCAGCCCGAACCCTTCGGGCAGCGTTTGCTGGTCATTTCTACTGCGTTATCGGCTTCTCATGTAGGCTAGCTACACATCGATGCCTCTGCCTTGTATAAATACCCAGCAACTCACTGCAAAAATCAGCTCGAAAGATCAACACGCCCTAGTTATTGATGTGACAGAGCCCTAACCGCAGGGGTATCAGGCAAGAAAACCTCGATAAACAAGAACAAAAAAAGCCAGTCAACAGACTGGCTTTCTTGTATTCATCTTAGTGCGATAAGCACATTGCGTTTAAGTAAAGGCGAACATTAACCGATAAACGAGATGTAACCCTGAAGGATAATCAGGTTAACGATATCGATAAAGAAGGCACCAACAATTGGCACCACCATGAACGCCTGTGGTGAAGGACCAAAACGGTTCACCAAAGAGCCCATGTTCATTACCGCTGTTGGTGTTGCACCTAGGCCGAAACCACAGTGACCACCTGCCATAACCGCTGCGTCGTAGTTAGAACCCATTACTTTGAACGTCACAAAGTAAGAGAAGATACCTAACACAACCGCCTGAACCGCCAGGATAACCAAGAACGGAATCGCAAGGTCAAATATGTTCCAAAGCTTAAGGCTCATTAGCGCCATTGCTAGGAACAGTGACAATGACACCGTACCAAGAATATCGACCGTTTCGCTGTCAGTCTTATGCAGCTTAGTCACTTCAAACACGTTAGTGATGAACACACCGATAAACAACGCGTAAACGAAGTCAGGAATCATCAACCAAGAAATTTCAAAAGTCGCCACCCACTGCTCTAGGTACTTCGCACCCGTGATACAGATAAGAAGGATGAACAACACTTCAATCACCTTCTTCGCCGTCACTTTGTCTTCTTCATACTCGTTGTAAGTAACAAGTTCAGGGAAGCGTTCATGTGTTTGCGTGCCAGTGCCGTACTCAGATTCAAGCTGGTTTTTATCAATCAGCTTTTGCGCCACTGGGCTACCGATAATACCACCGATGATCAAACCAAAGGTCGCTGAAGCCATCGCGATTTCTAGCGTATTTGCAATGCCAAACGTGTCTGCAAAAGTTTGAGACCAAGCCGCGCCTGTGCCGTGACCGCCCGAAAGGGTGATAGAGCCAGCAATCAAACCCATCAAGGGTTCAAGGCCTAGTGCCGTAGCTAAGGTTACGCCTACACCGTTTTGGATAATGATGTAAACCGACGCTACCCCTAAGAATAGGAATACCTTAGCACCACCTTTTATCAGCTGCGTGTAGTTCGCCGCAAGACCGACCGTTGCAAAGAACATCAACATAAACGTGTTCTGCAGGGGCAAGGAAAACTCAAGATCAAGGCCGTTAAAGTGCAGGGCTGTAATAGCAAAAGCGACAATCAAGCCGCCGACAATGGGCTCTGGAATGTTGTACTTTTTGAGAATCGGAAGCTTTGCATTGACGAAATGACCTAGAAACAAAACACTAATCGCGATTAGGAAGGATTCTAGTGGTCCAATTGAAATTAATTGATTCATATAACCTCTATTTTTTTACGTTCTCATCTTCCCTAATGAGTCTAGTTTTATCTGTAATTATTTGTGCTGCTCTACCTATATTTATACAAACTGGAGAGAAAGTGTGGATTCGAAAAGCGAACACATTACTGCGATCGCTTAGTACCATGTTAGTAGCACGTTAACTTTTATAGGAGATAAAAGGATTTGTGACAACAATCACCTCCTAAAAGTTGAAAACGGCGTGAGTATCTATGCCGCTGACTCTGCTTTCTTAATACCTAAAAAAGCAAAAAGGAGCTATTTCTAGCTCCTCTTTCATCACCATCGCTGGTAATTAGAATTTTTTCGGTGCGTAACCAGTCATAACCTCAATGCGAAGTTCTTTACCGATCTTCGTCATTGGGTGAACAATTACGAGTCCTTTAACAGACTTTTTAAGTTTACCCATATCCGCTTGCTCAGCCTTAGTGATCTCACGGCTAAATGGCATATCAACCAGAGACTTACGCTCTTGGTTCACATCATAGCTTTCTTTGTGTTTAAGCTGGGCAATTTTCTTAGTTAGCTTCTTAATCTCTTCCTCGAACTGACGAACAACAGGACGATCATTACGAGTTTTAGCAGCATCTAACTTGTGGCGACACTTGTCTAGACGGTTGTTAATTTGTTGAAGTTCGTTTTTAACACTCATAATAATTTCCTAAGATTAAACAAGCCAATTCGGATTGGGGCGCGGAGTATAGCACAAGGGTTGTGTTGAACCGAAATTTATCTGTTAATTACCAATAGAAACGAATCACATCGACACCGCTCATTCAGCTTACTTATTCTTTGTGGCGAATCTCTAAGCGGATTATTCATTGATAGGATAGCGCCTACTTCAAAAATTGCAGTCCTCGATGCATCAAAATTCCGTCTAAACTTATACTCTAACGCAATAACTAAATCAGGGTACACAGCTTGGAGTTGTTACCCCCAGCACGACTCTGAATCGCAACGTAATCACAAGGATAGCCGATGACATTATTGAAACGAACATTGACCTGCAGCCTAGCCCTGAGTGCAATGTTTGCCACAACTTATGCATCTAGTGAACAAGCCACCCAAAGTAACCTAATCGTCGAGTACTCTACACCGCAAAATACCGAAGAAGAGCAGCTCAAACGAGAGATTCAAAGCAGTGGCGTTAATGACACCGTGGTCGACCTATCAAACCAACTCTTCATGTTTGAGAAGCCATTAACCATTCAATATGGCGGGGAAGAAGGACCACTCTACGATCCACAAACCCATCAAGTACTGATCCCTTACAGTTTTTACGCTGAGTCACTCAATTACTTTGAGAAGAACCAATACGAAAAAGAGTATGGGAAATCTGCGCAAACCGGCGCTATTGATACCTTGCTGCACACCCTGCTACACGAGACTGGGCATGCGTATATCGAAGATCAGAACATTGCCATATTGGGTAAAGAAGAAGATGCGGTTGATAACCTAGCAACCGTGCTACTGCTTAACTACGTAGAGCATGGGGCCGACGCTGCTATCAGCGCTGCAGACATGTTCGCTTTCGAGTCAGAAGACCGCCCAGAGTATTACGACTTGGGGGAATACATCGACGAGCACAGTTTCGACCTGCAGCGTTACTTCTCCACGTTATGCTTGGTGTATGGCAGCGATCCCGATGCCTATAAGAACTTGCTCGATGAAGTGGAAAACGACTATTTGAAAGACAGAAAAGAGTTCTGCGTTGAGCACTTTGACGTGATCAATGAAAATTGGCATCAGTATTTAAAAAAGAGTGACGATGCTTAGATGCTTAGATGCTTAAATGCTTAAAGGTTAGTGTCGAGAACTAGGAAAACGGCTTTGGCATCAAATTCCAAAGCCGTCACTCGATAGATTGGCTTAAGTCTTACGTGTTAAGAGTTAAGAGTTAAGAGTTAAGAGCTTAAACCCTAGACGTTCACTTTGTACTTCAGATCTTGAGCTTCATCGCCGGTCATCCCTCGAAATCCCCAGCAATGCGATGGCTGTTCCTTAATGGAAATTTCAATATCAATTGGAGAGATAGCTAACTGCTTCTCTATCTCAGAAAATATCTTCTTAATTAAGCGCTTTTTGGTGTTTACCGCTCGACCTTCCATCATATTTATCTCAATGACGGTATAGGCTTCTGTTCTTCCTTCCGGGTAAAAGAAGTCATCTCGTTCCAATGGCACAAACCGATGTGCTCGCTTGTCATCGGGTAAACCCATTTCACTGTTCAAGCACTGCTGCAACACATTAGAGAGCTGCAACTTAATTGGATTTAAGCACTCTTTGATACCATAAATAACAATCATGACCATTCCTTTGATGCGATGTTAGGTATAGAAGAACGTCAGATAGAAGCATCGTCTGGCAACTACCCATTCGCTTACTATTTGTACATATATTACATAATGACGCGTATGAAAAAAGGTAAAAACAGTGAATTTATGAACAGGTGCAACAAAATACCTATCCCTTTACGAACATAAGCCGAAGCGAATTGATCGAACACCACCCTCCCCGCGTATATCTTCTCAAATCACATCTGAACTAAGGAGTACTATGTGCCGAATTCACCTAGGAAGACCACGCGGACAGACGCCGAACCAGAAACACCCGTAGAGTCTTCTCTGGAGCTCGCTGTGTTTCCCCTCCCCATCTTCCTTTTACCGGGAGGCAGACAAAGACTGCGCATTTTTGAGCTAAAGTATCTCGCGATGGTTGCTCACGCAGCGCAGGGCGATGGTTTCATTATCGCCACTCAAGACAAATCTAACTCTGATCATCTCAGCTCTTGGGGAACAAAGGTGACCATCGTCGACTTCAATATGTCGGACGACCAGATATTAGAAATTGATGTCGAAGGCGAAAAGTTGGTGCAATTGCATGGGTCGTTTCGAGACGATGATGACCTGATTAAAAGTAAGTTCAGCTTGTTGCCTCACTGGCCTACCGATGAATATAAAGTGCCTAACGTGTTTACCGCTTTTTTGGTTCAGTTGTTTCGCGACCACGATTCGATAAGAACACTCTATCCCACTCCTGATTTTGAGAGCCCACAATGGATCTGTGCGCGATTGCTCGAAATGATGCCTATCCCACTGGAAAAGAAAACAGAATTTACTGAGCCAGCCAGTTTTCCGTCTCTAGTTCCTTTTTTGAATCAAATCATTACGGGGCAATAAGCACTTTTCTTCACTATAATTTTGTATAGTAGAAATTAATTTAAATTAAAGTGATCCCGACTTTCTCCTTTCACGTAGTGCCCATCAAATTCGCATGATGGTTAGTTACTATGCAAGTGGAAAGCAGAAGTTCAGGGAACGGCAAGGAGCATGTCATTATTCCCGATAACAAAGTACCTACAGACAACAAAGTACCGACAGAGCTCTCGAGCTGGCTGGTGTTGGTTGGTACAGACAGAGACAAGCAGGCGTTCACCTGTTTGTTCAAGTTCTTCGCTCCTAAGATCAAGCGTTTTGGTATCAGTAAGTTGGGTGGCGAAGCTGCTGCAAACGAGCTAGTTCAAGACACGATGACTAATGTTTGGAAGAAAGCACATCTCTACAATGTAGATAAAGGCGCTGCGACCACTTGGGTCTACACGGTAATGCGTAATGCAGCATTCGACATGTTGCGCAAAGTGAAAGCGAAAGCCGAACAAACGATAGCCGACGATATCTGGCCAATCGATGCGATGGTAGCCGAGTCTCAAAGCGAAGATTTGCCATTCGGTGACCATTTGATGAGCCGACACGTAATGACTCAAATAGAAAAGTTGCCTCTCGCTCAGAAAACCATCGTCAAAGGCGTTTACTTTCAAGAGCTCTCTCAAGAGCAACTCGCTCAGCAACTTGGCGTCCCACTTGGAACAGTGAAATCACGTCTGAGACTCGCTTTAGCCAAATTAAAAGTTCACATGGGGGAACAAGACCATGATTAAACATCACCCAAACGCGGCAATCTTGAAAGACTTCGTCGATGGCACGTTGGCTGATTCAGTTTCTTTGATTGTTTCTAGCCATGTAGAGCTGTGTGAACACTGCCAACAACAAGTCAAGCAGCTTACAGCTGTAGCAGCGAATAATGCTTTTGACGCAGAGCCAGTATTCTCAAATGAAGATCTAGACAGCTTCTCAATGGACGACATGGACTTTGATTTTGACGCGATAGAGCAAATCACAGCTGATACTTCTCAGTCTGTTGAAGTGACTCCAGAGGTTCAGAAAGTAACTGTTGCTGACACGACATTCACAATCCCTCGCGCTCTAAACTCAGTAGCGAGAAAGGACTGGATGAACCTAGGCAAAATTTCACGAGCAAGACTCGATTTTGCTGACGAAGCACACCACACCAGCTTGTTGCACATCGACAAAGATGGACAAGTGCCTTGCCACACCCACAAAGGCTTCGAGATCACGCTTCTTCTAGAGGGCAGTTTCGAAGACGAAATGGGCGTTTACAACAAAGGTGACTTCATCTGGTTGGATGGCAATCACACTCATCAACCGGCAACAAAAGAAGGTTGTGTCTGTTTAACCGTTTCAAGTGATGCGCTTTACTTCACAAAAGGTGTGAGCCAACTATTCAATCCACTTGGAAAATATATCTATTAACCCAGTTGCAGGCTATAAATATACAGGATGGCATAAAGCTATCCTGTATATCGTCAATACATCTGAATAAAAACAACTACGGTGTCAAAGTAAAAACACACCCAGCTCTGTAAATACGATTAGCAATGTTGAACTATAAGAAAAAGCTCAGAGCAAGAGCAAAGGAGTTGGCCAATGGAAAAGAAAATCAAAATCGGTATCAGTGCATGTGTTGCTGGACATAAAGTACGTTTCGACACAGGTCATAAACGCTCTCGTTTTTGTACAGACGACCTAGCAGACTACGTGGAATTGGAACCTGTTTGCCCAGAGATGGCTGTTGGTCTTCCAACCCCTCGTCCAACCATTCGTCAAACAAGAATGCTAGATGACATCATCCATGTTTCTCGCCCTGATGGCTCAGGTGATGTGACCAACGAACTGATCGAGTTCGGTCAAAACTACTCAAAGAAAAACCAACACATTGCTGGCTTTATTGTGTGTCAAAAAAGCCCAACCTGCGGCATGGAGCGCGTGAAGGTGTACCACCACCATGGTCGCGGCTCTGAATCGACAGGCATAGGCATGTTCACCCAACAAATTATGGACGGCAACCCGTTACTTCCCGTTGAAGAAAACGGCCGCCTTAACGATCCCATTTTGCGTGAAAACTTCATGACTCGAGTGTTCACTTACCAAAAATGGCTCGATCTTGTGGATGAAGGTGTGACCAAGCACAAACTGATTCAGTTCCACAGCGCCCACAAATATCTAGTCATGTGTCACCACGTTGAGGGTTACAAAAGCTTAGGCAAACTGCTAGCGGGTAATGATTTAGATATCGACGAACTAGCGGCTCAATACATCGAAGGCTTGATGACGGCGTTGTCTCATCACGCGAATCGAGGCAGTCACGCCAATACGCTGCATCATTTGCAGGGTTACTTTAAAAAACAACTGAGTAGCGCTCACAAGCAAGAGCTGACCAACCAGATCGCATCATTCAGAGAGGGCGTTGTTCCACTGCTAGTGCCACTGACACTGATCAATCACTACCTGATGGAATACCCGAACGAATACCTAGAATCACAGGTTTACCTAAACCCGCACCCTCAAGAACTTAAACTGAGATACGGATATTGAGCGACATACTATGGATACGACGAGACCTGCGGATTCACGATAACCCAGCGCTCGTCGCGGCAGTTGAAAACGGCGTAACGACCGCCGTTTTCATTTCAACGCCTCAAACGTGGCGGCAACACCACCTTGCGCCGATCAAAGCTGATTTCATCTATCGTCATCTAAAACAACTCGATTCCCAGCTCGCTGAATTCGGGATAACGTTGCTTCACCTGAAAGCTAGCGACTTTGACGACCAATCCAAACAGCTCATCGATTTGTGCCAGCAGCTTGATGCCAAGTGCGTCTACGCTAACTCTGAACCAGAGGTCGATGAACAAGCTCGCGATAAAAAGCTGATTTCAAGCGGCCTAAACCTGAAGATCAGCGATTGTGACGTTATGCTGCCACTCGGTAGCGTTCTCAACAAACAAGGCGAGATGTTCAAAGTCTTTACGCCCTTTAAGAACGCTTGGTTAAAAGAAGTTCAGGTGAAAGGCATCATCTGCAGTCCAGCTCCTGTCGAGTCAGCTGAACGTTCACAAACACAGCTTCCTGACGACTTACAAGCCTTAACCATCTCTGCTGACTATGATTTCGATTTTCCGCGTGTTGATTCGAGTCGCTGGCCATTAAGCCAAGATGTATTGGGCAATGTGATCCCCAATTTCTTAGGCAATAAAGTCAACGACTACGCACGTCTGAGAGATATTCCCTCAGTTAAAGGAACATCGGGGCTATCACCTTATTTAGCGATTGGCGCCGTGAGCCCACGTTGGTTAGCGATTCAATTGATTCAGCAGCAACCCGATCTGTTATTTGATACGCAATTACCGGCCTTTTGTTGGCTCAATGAATTGATTTGGCGAGATTTTTATAAGCATTTGATGTTCCACCACCCTAAACTGGTCAAAGGTGCTAACTTTCAGCAAAAATACAATGGTTTAGATTGGTATCACGATCATCCTAGCTTCAAAGCTTGGTGCGAAGGAAAAACAGGATATCCATTGGTTGATGCCGCAATGCGTCAACTGGTTGAAACGGGCTGGATGCACAACAGACTAAGAATGGTGGTGGCAAGCTTCCTAACCAAGCACCTGCTTATTGACTGGCGTTGGGGCGAGCGTTTCTTTATGTCGCACCTTATCGACGGAGACTTTAGTGCCAACAATGGTGGCTGGCAGTGGGCTTCAAGTACTGGCTGTGATGCTCAACCTTACTTCCGAATTTTCAATCCAATCACTCAGAGTGAAAAGTTTGATCCAAAAGGAATTTTTATTCGTAAGTACATACCAGAGCTGCAAAATATCCCAGATAAGCATGTACATTTCCCACATGACTTTATCGCTAAAAACGGAATAGACAGCGAATACTGGCAACCCATCGTTGAGCATAAAGAAGCACGATTGAGAGCCTTAGCCTTCTTCAAATAATTAGAGTGAATATTATGGATAACTCTCTATGGCTTGATAACTTTCTCAACATGTATCGAGAACTCGGAACCGACAATTTCGACGTGCTTAAGACGGTTTATCACCCTGATATTGAATTCCAAGATCCGCTGCATCATGTCAGCGGTATTTCGGCGCTTACGCACTACTTCGAGAACCTCTACACCCAAGTAACCAGCTGTTACTTTCATATCGAACACACTTTCGAAGCGAACGACGAAGCTTCCGTTTACTGGACGATGCAGTTTGCTCACAAGCAATTAAATGGGCAAAAGCCAATCGAAGTACAAGGGCACAGCCACCTTAAGATGCTCGACGGTCAAGTGGTCTACCACAGAGACTACCTCGACGTCGGCTCTATGTTGTACGAACACATTCCAGTACTGGGCTGCGCGATCAAATCCATCAAAAAGAGGGCGAGCCGATAATGCGTATTATGATTACAGGCGCGACCTCTGGTATCGGCCAATCCCTAGCTAAAGATTACGCTCAGCAAGGGCATCAGGTGATTGCTTGTGGCCGCAATCCAGACAAACTGCAAGCCTTAGTTGATTCTCACGATACAGACATCGCGCATTCATCAATTACACCGCTCTGTTTCGATCTGACTGATTACCACAACTTTCCAGAACTCGACCAAGACAAGCCGCTCGACCTGCTGATTTTAAATGCAGGTGATTGTGAGTACATCGACGACCCAGTGAACTTTGATGCCGAGCTATTCGAGCGCGTCATCAACATAAACCTAATTTCAATTGGCTACGCCCTTAAAGCTTGGTTAAAAAACATCAAGCCCGGCGGCCGTTTGGTTTTAGTCAGCTCCAGCGCCAGCTTTTTACCTTTGCCAAGAGCCGAGGCTTATGGCGCTTCAAAGGCAGCTCTCACCTACTTAGGCAGAACACTTTCGGTTGATCTGGCAACGCACAACATTCATGTCTCAATTGTGCACCCTGGCTTTGTTGAAACGCCATTAACCGAGCGAAATACGTTCTCTATGCCTATGATTATTAGTAGTGAGGCCGCAACTCAGCGAATCGTAAATGGTATCGCTCAAGGAAAGAGTGAAATTGATTTCCCAAGACGATTCATCATGTTGATGAAGCTACTAAGAATGCTTCCAACTCCAGTTTGGCAAAAACTCGCTTCAAGGATGGTATAACAATGAAGAAAATCGCCATTATTGGTTCAGGTATCTCTGGACTCACTTGCGCGCATATATTAGATAAGCACCACGACGTAACAGTATTCGAAAAGAATGATTACGTTGGGGGGCACACCGCGACCGTTGATATTGAACATCAAGGCTCGGCGTTTTCGATAGATACAGGTTTCATCGTATTCAACGATCGAACCTACCCGAATTTCAATCAGCTTCTAGAACAACTCGATGTCGAAAGGCAACCGACTGAGATGAGCTTCAGCGTCCACAACACGACGACCAAGTTTGAATACAACGGCCACAGCATTAATTCGTTATTCGCGCAGAGGAGCAACATCTTCAAACCTCAGTTCTGGTCTTTAGTGTCTGACATTCTCAAGTTCAACAAGCTGTGTAAGGCTCAGTTTGAAAGCAATGAATTCACACCAGACGTTACCCTTGGCAGTTTCCTACGAGATAATCAATTTTCCGACTTTTTCAGCCAGCACTACATCTTACCGATGGGCGCGGCGATTTGGTCGACAAGCTTGGAAGAAATGGAAGAGTTTGAGCTCAAGTTCTTCATTCAGTTTTTCTACAACCATGGATTGCTCGATATCGCGAACCGTCCTCAGTGGTATGTGATACCAAAGGGATCGCGTTCTTATGTTGAAATCATCCTTTCACGCCTAAGTAAGACTGTTGCACTGAATACATCGATTAAACAAGTGACTCGCCAAGAAACAGGCGTCACGATTGAATTTGAAGATGGCAGCGCACAAGGTTTCGACGAAGTAATCTTTGCTTGCCACTCAGACCAAGCCTTACGCTTGCTTGGTGATGCAACAGAACAAGAGCAACAGGTACTGAGCGAGATCCCATACAGCCGCAATGAAGTGGTTCTGCACACCGATACTCGCTTACTCCCAGATAGAAAACTGGCTTGGGCAAGTTGGAACTACATGTTGGATGGCGACAGTAAACGACCTGCTTGTGTCACGTACAACATGAACATTCTGCAAGGCATCGAAAGCCAAGACACCTTCTGTGTCACCTTGAATCAAAGCGAAGCCATCGACCCAGAAAAAATTATTCGCAGCTTTGTTTATCATCACCCGGTACTTAATTCGAACACGGTCGAAGCTCAGCACAAGCGTGAGCAAATCTGTGGCAAAAACCAGACGCACTTTGCTGGCGCTTATTGGTATAACGGCTTCCATGAAGACGGTGTCCACAGTGCACTCGATGTGACCAAACGCTTCGGTTTAGATTTGAGTACGAGTTCCGCGCTATGAACAGTCAAACCCTGACACCCGAGATGGGGATCGCATCCGAAAAGAGTGAAGAGCTCAGCGGTATCTATTGGGGTAACGTCAGACATCGCCGCTTTGGCGACATCACTCATGAGTTCAGCTATCAGCTGTATATGATGGGGTTAGATCTTGATGAGCTGCCCCAAACCACAGCGCGCAGTGCGCTGTTCGGAACTCGTTGGTACAACCCGATTCGCTTTGTCGAATCGGATTATCTCGCTGAAAAAAAAGAAAATGTCACCACGGATGAACCAAAATCACTTAAGCAACGTATAGCTTCCAAAGTGCAACAACTTGGTGGGGTTTGGTCTGATTCAAACCGTGTGACGATGCTGGCTCAGTGCCGCTGTTTAGGCATCTACTTCAGCCCAATCAACTGTTTCTTCTGTTATGACGAGACTGGAGATTGTAAGTACATGTTGGCTGAGGTGAGTAACACGCCTTGGCGAGAAAGACACTACTATCTCATCGACATGCACCAAGAATTGAAGGTAAAAAAAGAGTTTCACGTTTCGCCGTTCATGGATTTGAACATGACTTATTTTTGGAAGATTAAGCCACCAGCGAAACGCACGTTAGTTCACATCGAAAGCCGCCGAGACGACAAGCTTTTCGATGCGACACTGGCTCTGACGAAGCAGTCAGTAACCAAGACAAACATTAGACGAACGGTATTCAAGATTCCGGCGATGACGATAAAAGTCGTGATGGGAATTTATTATCAGGCTCTCAAATTATTCCTGAAAAAAGTACCGTTTGTGGCGCATCCAGACTCAACGTCTTAAGCGCACATGAAAGAACTCAATTGAAGCTTGGGTTCGCTCCAATCAAGGAGCAGAACTCAGCTTAGTTGGCACAAAATATTAGAATGAGTTATCAGCGAGGTTTACATGGAACAGCTTGCCAAACAAAACAACAATATTGAACAACAAGCTAAAGCCGTTGCTGTTTCAAGCAACTGTAAATATCGAGCTTTAATCTTCAAGGTGTTAGAAAGCCTGCAATTCGCGACGCTCGAGATCATTGAGCGCGACCAGCATTCGGTGTTCGGTGATCGAGAAGCAGACTTGAAAGGTCGAATCGTGATTCATGATGCGACCTTTTTTAGAGATGTGGTCATCAACGGCAGTATCGGCGCATCTGAAGCATACATCGATGGTAAATGGACCAGCCCAAATCTAACGCGTGTGATTCAAATCATGGCTCGTAACCAAGCCCAATTGGATGAACTTGATGACAAGACACAATGGATTTCTCGCATCAAAAACCTATTGCTGCGTCGTAAGAATGCCAACACCGAGCAAGGCTCTAAGCGAAATATTCTCGCCCACTACGATATTGGCAACGAGCTGTATGAGCGCTTCTTAGATAGCTCGATGCAGTACTCTTCCGCAATCTACAGCGAAGACGCAGAAACCTTGTCGAAGGCTCAACAAAACAAAATGAAAACCATCTGTGAGCGACTAGAACTGTCTGAGAAAGATAGCGTGGTCGAGATAGGCACAGGGTGGGGCGGCTTAGCCATCTTCATGGCGCAACACTACGGTTGCCACGTCACCACTACCACGATCTCAGATGCCCAACATGCACTTGCTGAACAGAGAGTAAAAGCGCTTGGTTTAACCGACAAAATCACCCTGCTCAAAGAGGATTATCGCAATCTCACTGGTGAGTATGACAAGTTGGTTTCGATCGAGATGATAGAGGCGGTCGGACATGAGTATCTACAAACCTTCTTTGAAAAATGTTCCTCGCTACTTAAGCCCTCAGGCAAGATGCTGATTCAAGCAATTACTATTGCTGACAGCCGTTACGACAAATACCGCAAAGGTGTCGACTTTATTCAGAAGTACATCTTCCCCGGCGGTTGCCTACCTTCTGTTTCAGTGATGACCCAACACCTTGCGACCAGCACCGACCTTGTGGTTCAAGAAATTGATGACATTGGCCTGCACTACGCTCGAACGCTGAATGATTGGAACATCGCCTTTGAAAATAGTTGGGAAGAGCTAGAGTCTCTCGGCTATTCAGAAGAGTTTAAACGCTTGTGGATCTTCTACTTCTGCTACTGTGAAGGCGCATTCAAAGAGCGCGTGATCAGCACTCACCATGTAGTCGCAAGAAAACCTCGTTACTTTGGAGAAAAAGATGAAGCGGTTTTGGATTATTAATCTCGTACTGTTTCAAGCGACCTGGGTTTGCAGTGCTTTCTTTACCGCGCAAGCCCCGTTCGTCACACCACTGATTGTAGTGGTTCACTTCCTTCTATCACCGACTCGCAGTAGCGATTTGAAGATACTCATTTTATTACCATTGGGGCTATTGCTTGATAGCCTCTTACTCCACTTCGGCGTGTTTGCCGTCGACTCTGAAATTGCGAATCAATCGTGGTTCCCGGTGTGGCTTGTCTGCCTGTGGATCATGTTCTTAATCAGTTTTAACCACAGCCTAAATTGGCTTTTAAAATGCTCGAAAGTGATCTTGTTTGTCATAGGGTTCGTAGCAGGTACTAGTAGTTATTGGGGAGGCATCAAAGCAGGTGCTCTTCTTACTACTTGGCCAGATGCATCGGTAGTTGCTGCCCTTGCAATAAGTTGGGGGATTTTGTTGCCCTTACTGGTGGCCGCCTACTCCAACTTAATACAACCTAAAATGGCAATAACGAGGTGACTTATGGCTTATCCACGCAACCCGACACAAACGTTCAAACCTGAGCGAGGTATTGTTCGCGCTCATCAGCAAGCAAAAAACACACTTCTAAGCTTTATTACTCTCCCGTTAATCTTTGCTGCGCTGTTATTTGCCGGACACGCTAGAGCCTCTGCTGTCGATGATCTGAACAAACGTGGTGAGGGTGAAATGAGTTACCTGTTTTGGACTCTCTACTCGGCAGAATTCTACGCGACTCCAACCAACTCCGAACGAGCTTTGAAGCTTGAGTATTACCGCTCTATCGATAGCAAAGACCTCGTAGACGCTACCGAAGATCAGTGGAACAAGCTTGGCTACTCTGACAGCAACATTCAACGTTGGTTGAAACCCTTGTACGCGATGTGGCCGAACGTGGAAGAAGGAAGCACACTCACGATTCGTGTCGCTGAAGATAACGTAAGTCGTTTTTATTTCGATGAACAACCGATCGGCACCATCCAAGACAAGCAATTTGGTGAAGCCTTTCTAGCGATTTGGTTGTCTGAAAACACCTCTGAACCCGGTCTTCGTAAACAACTTTTAGGTTTGAACAAATGAATCCAAAAACAACAATAATAAAATTTGCTCTGGCATTTTTTTCACTCACTTGGCTAGTGGGCTGTGGCTCTGCAAGTTTAGAAGACCATGTCGACACTACGCCAGAGCTCAAGCTTGAAACCTTTTTTAATGGCGAGCTAATGGCCTACGGCATGGTGCTAGACCGCTCTGGTAACTTACTGCGCCGCTTTGATGCCAAACTGATCGCGACTTGGGACGGTGACAACGGAGAAATAAAAGAGTGGTTCTCTTTTGCTGATGGCGAGCGCTCAACTCGCGTTTGGAATCTAATCAAAACGGGCGAAAACACCTATTCTGGGACTGCCAACGATGTCGTTGGAACCGCTTATGGTGAAACCCAAGGTTCTGCGCTGTATTGGAAATATGACTTAGAGATTGAAGTAGACGGCAGCACCTATGAAGTGGTGCTCGATGATTGGATGTTCTTAATGGACGATAAACGCTTGTTCAACAAGACTGAGATGTCTAAGTTTGGCTTTAAAGTCGGAGAGGTCATCTTATACATCGAGAAGATTTGATGTAACTGCCGTTTCTGATTCTTAGTTTTAAAACGATGACTACATCTACAGTACGTAACAAAACAGCCCACAACGAAAATTGTGGGCTGTTTTGTTTGATCCCTCGAATAGCATACCTGCATGCTCAAGCCATTGTGCTAAGATGCGCCACCAGCATACAAATGGACTAGACTGACACTAAGCAGTCCCCATTTGTTTCGCTAAGCGTAGATTCCCTACCATGAATAATTGAAAAGGCTTTAAAGCATGAGCAAGTTGACCTCAGCGGAGCGTAAAGCTCGCGACAATGAACGTTTCTCACAACGCGTAAACGACCGCAGAGAAAAAGGTGAAGACGTAGTTGCTTACGCACTGACCAACAAAAAAGCTGTAAAATTCCTGACTAAGTCAGAGAAAAAACGTTTCAACGAAACGAGAGCGACTCTGCAAGAAGAGAAGCGAGTGAAAGAACAAGAAGAGCTTAACCGAATCGAAGACGCGTTCACGATCAAACAGTTCGACGACGAATAATCACTTATGATTACTCAAAAGCGCTGGCTCTATGCCGGCGCTTTTACTTGTTAGTTCTGCTACTTTTTGGCTGTGTTATTTCTGACCAAACCAGTCGATTCTTAACGACTTTCCCCACACTCTTATTCCCCTACGGCTCAACCGATCACCCAAGCTATCAACCAGGCTATCGATCAACTTTAGCCATAGATCTCAGAAAATCTTAGCCTAGCCCCTTACTATCTCGAATCAACTCTACAAACTTAAGACAGTATGATTTTAATTACCGGATCAAGCAGCGGTTTAGGCGCAGCGCTCGCGATACAATACGCTAACACTGCAACAGACTCTCAGCGTGTAGCCATTACAGGTCGCAACGCACAACGTTTAGCAGAAGTAGCGCAAGGCCTACCTGCGAATACCATTAGCCAAGCGTGTGATCTCTGTGACCCGCACTCAGTGAGTGAGTTATTGGATGCGTTACCTGAAATGCCTAAACTGGTGATCCACAGTGCTGGCAGTGGCTACTTCGGTAAAATAGAACAGCAAGATCCAACCACCATCAGCGACATGCTGAAGAACAATATCGAGTCTTCGATCTTTTTGATTCGCGAGCTTGTGCAGCGCTACAAAGATCAATCGGTCACCATTGCAGTGGTGATGTCGACGGCGGCCCAAGGTGCTAAAGCGGAAGAGTCCACCTACTGCGCGGCAAAATGGGCCGTGAAAGGCTTTATCGAATCGGTGAGGTTGGAGCTAAAAGGTCACCCGATGAAAATCGTGGCGGTTTACCCTGGAGGAATGGCGACCGAGTTTTGGAATACAAGCGGTAAAGACATGGATACCTCGAGCTTTATGACCGCGCAAGAAGCCGCTCAGATGCTACAACAGGCGTTGACCAGCACAGAGCATGGCTTCGTATCAGACATCACGATAAACCGCGGCTAGTGCTTAGATAGAGCTACAAGGAAATAGAGCCGCGAGACAATTATTTGTGAGGGTGAGCATGAAAGTGTGCGACAATGCTCGGCGTAAATTCATATTCAAGGTTTATTATGAAACTTCTAGTTCGTAACCTATCGCGCTCTACCTCTGAGCAAGACATCCGTGTGCTATTTTCTGAGTTTGGCTCAGTAAAAGAGTGCAGCCTAGTTTTAGACCAAGAAACTGGCGACTCAAAAGGCTTTGCTTTTGTTGAAATGCCAGAGCAAGAAGAAGCTAAAGCGGCACTAAACAAGCTGAACTTGTCAAAGCTTGGCAAAAACACGATTCGTGTAAAAGTAGCGAACTCTTAATCGATTCAATGCTTCATAAGCCGCATGGCTTAGCTTAACAGCAGCACAGATGATAAAGCCCGTAACGATATGACGTTTTCCAGCGCAATATCGTTACGGGCTTTTTGCTGCTCGCAATTCTCTTTTCACACGATTTGAATACGCCTACAGACCTTCATGTTCATCAATAGCACGTCTTGCTTCGGCCATTGAACATCCAGATTCCATCACCAGCTGAGCCACAGTCATTGAAGGTGTAGCGGCCAACAGAGATGCCAAACACACCACGGGTTTAGGCAGCACTTTGTCGATTGCAATTGCTATCCAACCGTCTTTTTCATGGGTTAACATCGTTTTAAATTCAACGAGTTGATACTCTTGAGCGACCAACAGCCAATTACGCGAACGACGAACTCGTTTCAACTGACATCCACATTCCGCAGCATTCACCATCACTTGGCTTTTATCACTCACACGATGTACAAAACTATTCAATGGGACGCTAAACATAACTCTCTGCTAATCAATCTATTCCTACCATTCAAGAGCTCTCTACCTATCTCTCAAAACTTTCTAACTGTCACTCAATTAAAACCGTACGTAGGATTACACAGACACAAAAAAACCGCCAGTGATGCACTAAGCAACCTCGCGGTTTTTGGATGTTAACGTGTGTGGTTTACGCTTTAGTTTCTACCACAATGTCCGTTTTTACCGAGTTCGCGATAAAGCAGTTTTTGTGCGCCAAGTGGTGCAGTTTGTCGAGCTGCTTGGCGGTGGGCTTTTTGGTACCTAAAAACACAATTTTAGGGCGCAGAGTCACCTTAGTGATCGATGAGCGGCCAGATTCATCTTCTTCCAGCACACCAATCGCATCATCGACATAGGAGTCGATCACGTACTTCTGCTTTGCGGCAATGCCCAAAAACGTCAGCATATGGCAGCTAGAAAGTGCCGCGATAAACGCTTCTTCTGGATCAACATTCGCTTCCACCGAAAACGGCAGTGGCACAACATGTGGAGAGGACGAAGCAGGCACAGTGACACCACCATCGAACTCCCACGTATGACCTCGACTGTATTGATTGTCGCTAAAGACTTCATCTTCTGCTTTTTTCCAGCGAATGACCGCTCCATATTCAGACATAATTTCTTCCCTTTTTAAAGCTCAATAAATTAACGATCAGCTGGATGATTGACACCATCGTTGGTCACCACATCACCAATATCAAAAGGATTCACCCCTTCCAAACAGCCGATGTTAAAACCGTATTCGTTTGGGCTAGAACGGCGCTGATGATGGGTATAGATACCGCAGTTTGAGCAGAAGTAATGCTTCGCGGTATTGGTATTGAATTGGTAAAGCTTGAGATGCTCTGCACCTTTAAGGATCTTGATGCCATCCAGCGCAACAGAGCCCACAATCGCTCCCCTGCGACGACAGATCGAGCAATCACAGCGGCGTGGTTTTTCTATCCCGTTAGGTAAACTGAGCTCTAGTTCAACCGCACCGCAATGGCAGGTTGCCTTGTGAAAAGGTTGGATAACCGTATCTCCGACGACTTTCATTTTTCTCTCCAATCACATCCTTATGTTGGTCGTATCATAACCAGTTCAATGTTCTCTGTCCGTACCCGGGTGTTGAGTTCGAGAGATCTGTCATGCGCTGCTTCTCGGCTAATCTAACTAGACTTTTCAACCAAATCGCCAAACCGCTCAAACAAGAAATCAAGAAACAACCGGATACGCTTGGGCTGATATTTCTTGCTGATGTACACCACATTCAAATCGGCACTCGACACCGACATCGCGGTGTTGAAGTTCTTCATGTAGCCATTAAGCAGCGTCACAAGGCGCTGGTTATTGATGTCGCCTTGCACATCCAGTACCGATTTAAGAGCAATGCCCTCGCCTTTTAATGCCCAGTAGCGAATCACTTCGCCATCGTCTGAAAATCGCTTTGGAACAACAGTAATCGACTTCTTCATATCATGATCTTGGAAGTGCCATGTCTTGAGCTCTTCATTGCTGCGCAGCATGGCTAAACAATCGTGATCAACCAAATCTTGTGGTGTTAACGGTGTTCCATGCTTGGCAAGATATTCAGGAGAAGCACACAGCACACGTCGGCTTGGTGACAAGCGTCTGGATATCAAACTGCTGTCGACCAATTCACCATAACGGACCACGATATCCATGCCAGATTCAGCAATGTTCGAGAGGTTATCGTTCAAGTAGAGGTAAGGGATCACGTCGGGATATTGCTGACAGAACTCAGAGAGAATCGGAAGAATGTACTGCTTTCCGATGTCTTTCGGCGCGGCGATTTTGAGTAGACCTTTGACCTCTTTGACGCCATTTTGGATCAGGTTTTCGGCCTCACTGACATTATCCAATATCTCCAGACACGCCTTGTGATACAGCTCGCCAGAGTCGGTTAAAGACACATGGCGCGTACTTCGATTCAACAACTTCACACCATATCGCTCTTCCAGCGCTTGAAGCCTTGCTGTCATGGTCGCAGGTGATAAACCCAGTTCGCGCCCAGCCGCCGCTAACCCGTGATGCTTAACAATACTGACGAACATCGCCATATCTGAAAACTTATCCATACGATTCTCGCTTCCGTCTCTTCGTCTTACTTCTCGATCTTAATGCTCGATCTGAATACTCAGCGACACTATTCAGATTAACCGAATAATGAATTTATATTTTAGACAATTATCAAATTTAGTCGAATACATATAATGACAAACATCAACAGAACAACGCAGGAATTCAGAGCATGACTAACGAATCGACTAATCAAGAGCAGCGCACTTTCGTCATCATTGGTGGCACATCAGGCATCGGTAAAGCACTCGCGATGAAATTGAGAAACGAAAACAACACAGTGCACGTCGCTAGCCGACATACAGGCCTTAATATCAGCAATGAAAAGTCAATTTGTGAATACTTCGAATCGATTGGCGTGTTTGACCACTTAGTCGTAACAGCTGGCTCATCCGCTCCCGCAGGAAAAGTAACAGACGTAGCAACCGCAGACGCTAAGACAGCTTTTGACACTAAGTTTTGGGGCAGCTTAAACGTAGCAAAACATGCCTCACGCTACATGACGCCAAACGGCTCTATCACGCTCACGACAGGCATGTTGTCTCGCAAAGTAGTGGCTGGCACTTACGTAAAAACCGCCATCAACGCCGCGCTAGAAAGCGTGACTAAAATACTGGCGAAAGAGCTATCACCCATTCGAGTCAATGCCGTTAGCCCCGGCCTGACCATGACGGAAGCCTACAAAAACATGGACGACTCTGCTCGTGCAAGCATGTACGACAACGCCAAAAATAACCTACCCGCAGGCAAGGTTGGCGAGCCTTCAGAGGTGGCTATGGGTTACCTATTCGCGATTAACAACCCATACGTAACAGGGTCAATCATCGACATCGACGGCGGCGCTCTACTCGGCTAACACCCCGCAAAGACATAAAGAACAATCGTGAGGATGTTTATCTCAACGTCCTAACAAATAAGAATTTACATAGGTAACTCATTATGAAATCAAAAGCCATGACACAAGAAAAGATGCCATTCCAAGTTTGGATACTGACACTCGCAGCATTTGCAATTGGCACGGCTGAGTTTGTTATCGCAGGCATTCTTCCACAAATCGCTACATCACTTTCAATCACAGAAGGCCAAGCTGGCTACCTTATCAGTGCTTACGCGTTGGCTATCGTTATCGGCGGCCCGATCTTAACCATCTACCTTGCGCGCTTTAATAAGAAGATAGTGCTGATTGGCTTAATGGCACTGTTCATCATCGGTAACGTGTTGTCGGCCTTAGCGCCAAGCTACCCATTACTACTGGCAAGCCGTGTGATCGCAGGCTTAGTGCAAGGCCCTTTCTATGGCATCGGTGCGGTTGTCGCAACCAACTTAGTGTCGGAAAAAATGGCAGGTCGTGCCGTTGGTCAGATGTTCGCAGGCCTAACACTCGCTAACGTTCTTGGCGTTCCAGCGGGTACTTGGGTTAGCTTGCAATTCGGCTGGCACACCACTTTCTTTACCGTGGTTGCACTTGGCACGATTGCGATGATTTCTATTCTAACGTCAATCAAATCGACTGGTCACAGTGAAGCAAAAGACATCAAAACTCAGCTGTTAGCGTTCAAAAACCCAATGCTGCTGATCAGCTTGGCAATCACTGCTTTTGCTTGGTCTGGCTTCATGACGCTATACGGATACCTTGCGCCAATCGCTATGCACATCACCGGCTACGGTCAAGAGTCTGTTACTTGGATCTTAGTGATTGTGGGTGTCGGCTTAATCATCGGTAACACCTTGGGCGGACGCTCTTCAGATAAAAACCTAGGCAAAGCTTCAATGTTTTGGGCCGTTGCAATGATCGTGTCATTGGTTGTAGTTGGCCTTGTGGTAGACAACAAAATCCTATTCGTTGCAGCGGTATTTGTCTTTGGTATTGCATCATTTGCGAACGTTCCAGCAATGCAACTTCGAGTGATGAACAACGGTGGCGAAGGCCAAGAGCTAGCAGCAACCGCGAATATCTCAGCGTTTAATTTAGCCAATGCCTTTGGTGGATTCCTTGGCGGCATGGTACTCGACAGCCAACTAGGCGCAGGCATGATTCCATTCGCAGCCGTTGTTGTCCCTGTTATTGGTTTGCTGCTTATTGCGAAAGCCAACCGAGCGGGGAGGCCACAAAGCAACTCTATTTTCAGCCCAGCAGAAAGCAAATAAGCCCCAATAAAAAACGAAAGATCACAGCATTAAAACAAGGTAGAAACCATGAACAAATTATTCGAAGCATCAGAACTGAAAGGCCTAGCACTACAAAACCGCGTGGTTATGGCACCCATGACACGCGCTCGTACTAGCCAACCTGGAAACGTGCCAAACGACATGATGGCAACCTATTACCAACAACGCGCAAGTGCAGGGCTGATCATCACGGAAGCAACGCAGATCTCTGATGACTCTCAAGGTTACTCATTCACACCCGGCGTTTATACCGATGCACAAATCGAAGGTTGGAAGTCAGTAACAACAGCAGCAAAAGCACAAGGTGCCGCGATATTCTGCCAGCTATGGCATGTAGGCCGAGTATCACACCCTACCTTTCAAAAAGGCGAGTTACCGATTGCACCTTCTGCATTAGCTCCAATAGAAACGCAGGTTTGGATCTCTGATGAGAATGGTAACGGCAACATGGTGGATTGCATCCAACCAAGAGAGATGACCCAAGCAGACATCGATCGTGTTGTTCAAGATTTTGCTAACTCAGCGAAAAAAGCAGTCGAGGCAGAGTTCAACGGAGTGGAAATACACGGTGGCAATGGCTACCTGATTGATCAGTTCCTAAGAACCAACTCAAACAAACGCACCGACAACTACGGCGGTAGCCGCGAGAACCGACTTCGCTTCCTAATCGAAGTGGTTGATGCTGTGATTGAAGAGATAGGTGCCGATAAAGTAGGTGTGCGCTTGGCGCCGTTCATCACCTTCAAAGACATGAACTGCCCAGATATCGTACCAACGATTTTAGAGGCATCGAAGGCACTTCAAGATCGAGACATCGCTTACCTGCACCTATCAGAAGCCGACTGGGATGATGCTCCAGTTATCCCTGAAAGCTTCCGTGTCGAACTAAGAGCCTTGTTCTCTAACACCATCATCGTTGCCGGCAGCTACACACCACAACGCGCCGAAGAAGTACTAAGCAAAGGCTACGCCGATCTCGTCGCATTTGGTCGCCCATTCGTTGCTAACCCAGATCTAGTTTCACGCCTACAAAACGGCAGCGAACTATCCGATCTTGATGGCGCCACTCTGTTCGGCGGCAACGAAAAAGGCTACATCGATTATCCAGTGTTGTAGTGAATCTTAAATTGATAGAACTGCCTTAGATTTTCCTTCAGGCAAAAGAAAGGCTCGCATGACTAGTGCGAGCCTAATGCAGTTTAGGGGGTAAACCACAATCTGATATTAATCTGGGACTAATTATTTAACTTATGAGCCATTATGCACTTGTGCGCATTGATATTCTATTTTTAAATGATTCACTGCAATTAATCAATCGATAAAAGTTAGCGTTTGGTCAATTTAAACCACATAGATAACAGTGGTTTAGTTAGTGATGTCTAGAAAACCATCATAAAACCCATAAAAATCAGATCTATAAGCTTCTCATTTGCCAGTAGCCTTCACCATTAGTGGCGAGTTGGCTGTGTAAATAATCGAGCGTATCTGCGACCGTTCCCGCAATGCCTTGTGGTGGATTGAACAACAGCAAACCACTGCCGATCAGGCGATCATCACCCTTGGGCTCTCTAAGGCGAAGTTCCGACTTGATCGGACTTGGTAGTAAACCATCTTTCACCGCTGTCACACAGTGGTTCAGAATCAGTGAGCTCTTGTCATCCGTATAAAGTGGATACCAAATCAAGGCAGATACTTTCTCAGACTGTTGATAAGCCTTAACCAAGGCATCAATCACTGCGAGATATTCAGAATCAGTTTCGTAAGGTGGGTCAATCACGATCAGGTGGTGGTTATCATGCTTGGCCACATCATCAGGCAGCGCTTTGAGCCCGTCGCCTGCGGTGATAGTTAGCTTACTTGAGACATCAAGATCGCGTTGCAGCTTCTCAATGTTGGTTTGTAATAAGTCGGCTTCGTCTTGCTGGATGTCTGAAAAATAGAAACTGTCTTGGCTGCGGCCTTGTTGATAGGTAATGGCAGCAGAACCGGGATACAAAGAGATAAGCTGATTCGGATTGTAGTATTCCAGCACCGTCATAAAAGAACTGAATGCCGACGGAAGATAAGCCTTATTTCGCCACAAGTATCCGACCCCTTCCGCAAACTCGCCCGCGTGATTGCTTGGTGCTGTGGTGAGGTCATAACACCCAGTACCTGAGTGTGTGTCGATAACGTTGAGGCGAGAGTGTTGCTGCATTAATGACCGAACAAGTGCACTCAATACTGGATGCTTTAGCGCATCCCCATGATCGCCTACATGACATTGATGTCGATATTCCATTCCTTTGCCTCATTTCTACTGACGTCATCTAAACATACTTCATATCATGGGGGCTTGCCTGCTCAATCCATCGTTTTTTGAAATAGGCTCTCTTTTCTGTAACTGTTTGACTCTTATAAAAAATAAAGCCCCTCGTTTTACTATAAACGAAGGGCTTTGTTGACGTTACTGACTAAGTTGTACTGTTAACCAATAGATAACCTAAGGGTACTCACCCTCAACTTCTACCGGCGCTTTCACTTGGTAGTGACAAGGCTGTAGACCAAGTAACTTAGGCAGTGTGATACCTACTGAAACTGAAGACCACGTACCGCTGACAATACCTACAACCAGTGCAATCGCGAAACCTTGCAGCGCAGCGCCACCAAGTAGCCAAAGTGCAGATACGGTGATTAGCGTTGTACCTGAGGTCACCATGGTGCGTGAGAAGGTCGCTTTAACCGATTCGTTAAGCAGGTTGTCAGTGTCACCATTTGGATTACCACGCAGCATCTCACGGACACGGTCGGCAATGATGATCGAGTCATTCAATGAATAACCCAAAATCGCCAACACAGCCGCTAACACAGTCAGGTTGAACTCGAACTGAGTAAAAGCGAACAGACCCAAGATAAGCGTCACGTCATAGATGATCGCGGCAAGGGCGCCGAGAGCTAAACGCCATTCAAAACGTACACTCAGGTACAGCATGATCATTAGGAAACACACCAATACCGCTAAGCCACCTTGGTCAACCATGTCTTGACCAACTTGAGGGCCAACCACGCTGCTGTTAAGCACTTTTACTTGGTCGCTAACAGAAGACAAAGCATCCACTAAGTTTGGCTGTGGAGCGTCTGTCAGTTGGCTATAACGGATTGTCCAGCGATCCTGTTCTGCCATACCAACCACTTGCACGTCTTGTTGGAAAGCTGTATCAAGTTTTGTTTTTAACGCATCTTTGGTGACTTGATCAGAGAGCTGAACCTCGGCAACCACACCACCTGTGAAGTCCAAGCCCCAGTTAAAACCTTTCACCGCCACCAGCATCACAGAGCTCATGAACAGCACAATAGATATCGCAGACATCACCTTACGAAGGCGAGTCATATTCTTATCCGAAATATAGCTATTTGAAAAATAGCGGTCTGAAATAGTCATTTTTGAAGTACTCATGCTTAAATCCTTACATCGTGGCGTTGGTCACGCCCCCAAACCAAATTGATGATCGCTCGTGAAGCAAAAATGCCCGTGAACATACTGGTTAGAAGACCTAAGCCTAGAGTCAGAGCGAAGCCCTGAATCGGTCCATTACCAATGGTGTATAGAGCCACAGCAACGATCATGGTGGTGACGTTAGCATCGAAAATTGACGAGAATGCGCTATCGAAACCACGATCGATAGAGCTAGCAAAGCTGCGCCCTTCTTTCATCTTGTCTCGAATACGCTCGAAGATAAGCACGTTAGTGTCTACCGCCATACCGACGGTCAGTACCAAGCCCGCAATACCCGGCAGAGTTAATACCGCACCTGGTAACAAGGCAATCAAGCCAAACAATGTGGTCATGTTAACCACCAATGCACAGTTCGCGACCCAACCAAGGCGGCGGTACCATAGCGCCATAAACGTTAGAGTAAGACCAAGGCCAAGAGCCAAAGCAGCAAAGCCATTCGTTACGTTTTCAGCCCCCAGAGATGGGCCAATGGTGCGCTCTTCAATGATGGTAACAGGCGCTGTTAATGAACCTGCACGTAACAGTAGAGCAAGCTCTTGTGCTTCTGCCATGCTGCCTGCACCTGTGATTCTGAAACGGCTACCCAGTTGAGATTGGATGTTCGCCACACTGATCACTTCACTGGTTTTTTCGCTGTTACCGGCTCTGTCACGGCTGTATTCGCTGTAAACGGTCGCCATTGGCTTGCCGATGTTATGGCGAGAAAACTCAGACATTTTCTTACCACCAGAAGAATCAAGCGTGATGTTTACTTCTGCACTGCCCATTTCACCAATGCCACTGCGTGCATCGATAATGTGTTCACCGCTCAGCACTGCTTTGCGAGCAACCACTACGCGATTACCATCTGAATCTTTCAGAGTTTGAGTATTGCGCGTTGCGTTGTCGTACACAGAGTAGAACGCTAATGAAGCCGTAGCACCAATCACGTCTTTCGCAGCTGCAGGGTCTTGTACACCCGGTAATTCGATACGGATACGGCTTTCACCTTGGCGTTGAATCGATGCCTCAGTGATGCCTAGCTCTTCAATACGGCTGCGCATGATCTGCAGGTTTTGTTGAACCGTTAGATTACGTAGCGTTCTTTGCTCTTCTTCAGACTGAGTTAACGTTAGCGATTTATCTGAACGGTCACGTTGCCATTGTGGGAACTCTTCGCGAATCAGTTTCTGTGCTTTCTCGAAATCGGCATCAGTACGGAAGTTAAACTCAACTTGGTTGTTCACCACTTTACCGCGTGCATAACGCACTTGGCTGGTGATTTCATCGACTACAGATTGCGCTTGTGCGTGGTAAACCGGTTCCATGTCTACTTCTAACAGGAACTGCACACCACCACGTAAATCAAGGCCTAGCTGAATCGGTGCGAAGCCCATGTCAGTCAGCCATTTCGGAGCTGCTGGCTCCATCGCTAGCGCAACCGTCGCGTTGTCCAATAGGCGCTCATTCAGCACCTCTTTAGCCTTCGCTTGTTGTTCTGCGTCTTCCAAGATTACGACTAAACGTTGGTCTTTTTGAAATGCCGATTTGGCTTGAATGCCTTCGCTCGCAAGGTATTGGGTAATTTGGCTAGCATCGATGGTCTGTTCAGAACGGTTGTTAATTTGAACCGACGCATTCTCGCCATACCAAGAAGGTAAAGCACTCAGAACCATGATGATAATGGTGGCGATAAGCACCGCGTATTTCCACTTTGAGTAGTGGTTAATTTGTTTTCTTTGAATGCGTTTTTTCACAGTCAAGATCTCTTCTTTCTACCAATCACCGTAAATACGTGCTCAAAAATAGCACCAGAAAAAAGCAGTGATCGAGCATTTTAACCAGCTAGGGTGACCAGTTATTTACTACGATTGGTATGTCTAATATTTTGCGAACACGAGCGATGGCTAATCACGACCAGAACAAGCTGATTGAAAGATAGTGATGCTAAAGCTGATGTCGCTATGTTTGTCTTGGTTAACTGGCGAGTTCAATGGGCACTAGGCGACCATCGATACGACCAATTTAGGGTCAAACGATTAGCTAAGAAGTTCTCGGAAATGCGAGTATTGGATGTTGCCCTCTTTCCACCCCGAAAGCCGGGAAGACGGAGAACTCACAATACTGGTCCAGTGCAGCTTGGAATCCAACAACGGCGTGTTGAAGAGCAGGGAAGCCAGTATTGAGGGGGGAGAGAAGTCAATCAGTAGATGATAAGCAGGCTCAAGATCGGCCACGCTTTCTTGCTCGTTACTGAGCATACGTCTGAAGTTTGCTGCTTGAAGGCTTGATTCGGTGTCGTGATAGTTGGAACTGTCACCAGAAGGTACTGTGCCAAACTGAGCCTTATCGCACTCTAAGTAGCTCGACGGATTATCCGTATCAGCTTGTTTACAAAGATCATTTTGTGAAGATTGCTCTTGAGCCGAGTATATTTGAAATGGCTTAGAAGGCAACGAATAGCCGTTAGAATTCACTAAGCCAAAGCTCAGTAAAAACAACATTAAGACTAATCGGGTACCCAGTTTAAGCAATCTAATATCCAAACAACATTCTCGTAGATCGTCAATCTACAATACAAATGAAACGCTGTCTTGATTTAAAACATTTTTTTAGAAAATGATACGATGCAACCGATTAAGCGATCTCAAAATTTAGATTTACATAGATCTAAAACGGCTTAACAACAGGTGAGGCATAGACGTTATGAATGGTGGGAAAACAAGAAAGCCAAGCGGTGCTCGCTTGGCTTTGAGTTGTCTCTTTCTGTTGGTTTCAAGCTTTAGGCTTTAGGCTTTAGGCTTTAGGCTTTAGGCTTTAGGACGCATGATGTTCTTAACCTTACGGCTATCTTCACCAAAGATGCGTTGGACAAGTTGATTCATGTCTTCCGCAGTAATCGACCTCGCCACTCGCTCAACTTGAGACAAAGCTTCGATATCGTAACCATGAAGTAAATAACGAGACAGATACCATGCTTGGTCAATAGAGCTCGTCTCGAGAGGCGTGAAGTCCGCTTCAAACTGTTTCACGACTGCGTGCATTTCCTTTTCAGAGACGCCTTGTAAAAGGTCTGCAATCACTTTATCGATCGCCACTTCAACTTGGTCAACGTTCTCCGGCGCTACCATCGCCCCGATAACCCACTCACCACTCAGCTCACTATCTGCGGATGATGAATACGTATATGGCGAGTAATCTAAGCTCAACTCTTCACGAATGTAAGCATCTAAACGAGCCGCCAGCAGTCGTTCTAGCAAGTTTTCCGTGAAGATATCTTTTGCCGTTACGCCTTGGTCGGTTTCGGCTTCAGGTTCAGAGATGACTCGTAAGATGTACTCTGCACTATTCACATTGTTGATCGCTAAATCAATGCGTGATTCAGATGGCTGCTTGTAAGCCACCTTAAATTCAGGAACCTCAGCTTTTTCTAATGGAATCGAAGCCAAGTATTGCTCAACCAAAGGCTTTAATTCACTTGGGTCGATGTCACCCACGATCACCAATTGGTTATGCCTCATTTGACCAAACAATTGCTGATGAAGATTAGCGACGTCTTCCACAGAAACCGCTTCAACACGTTCTTTATCAACAAAGAGGTGGCCACTGTCTTGACGATAGATATTCTGGTTTCTTGCGCGCTCAAACTGACCGACAGGGCTGCTCAAGAAAGATTCTTGACCTTGTACAAACTCCTGTTTCACTGCCTCTAACTGCTCGGGAACAATTTTAGGCGCAGTTATGAAGGTATAAAGCGCAGCAAACGTATCTTTAAGTCCGTCTTTATTGATATTAAATTCAATACCATGACGAGTATTACCAATGAAAGAATCGGCGCTAATATTTTCACGATCAAAGTACGCTAAAAGCTCAGAGCCCGTAAACTCACCGACACCACTTCGATCGAAGGTAGGTAACGCAACCTCAACAGCTGGGTACAAGCTCGGATCCAAAGCGGCTTTTCCGCCGAGGCTCATGTACATCACCCCAACATCATCACCTGCCTCATAATCACGCAGGTACCACATGTCGATGCCATTGCTTAACGTCCACTTTTGGATGTATGGGTCAATAGACATTTGTTCAGCAAGTACAACCTCGCCTTGCGAGCTAGGTACAGCAAAAGCACTCGCTGTTCCAATCGCAAGCGGCGGAACTCCCGCCTCGCTATACGTGGCTTTTAAGCTATCTAGAGAGTTAATGACCGCTGTTCTGTCTTCATTGTCATCCATCCCAATAACAATAAAGTAATCATCAGAAAGTAGATTCTTGATGTTGTCGTTAATCACTTCAAGGCTCAAGTTAGCGATGAAAGCTTCCAAGCTTGCTTGATAATCTTTCTGTGATTGGACTATTCGATCATTGACTAACGCACTCACTTTGTAATTCGCGTGTTCAACACTGTCCATTTTATCCCAGTTATGCTCGATGTTATCCAGCAAGTCTTGGTAGTAGTACAGTTCGCCAGCAATATCCGTTTCCGAAACACCAAAATCACGCAATGATGCCAATGTAGAAAGCAGATCTTGTTGGATAACTTCACGGTCTCCAGCCGGAAACCCAACACTTATTGACGAATAGTAAAAAGCGCCCATTCGATAACTATCAGATGCAATCCATTGAGTCGGGAACGCGGCATCATTGAACACCGCTTCTAATCGTCGTTGAATCAATTGCTGAGCGGTTTCATCTAACCTGCGTTGATTCTGCTGAGCATGATTTTCAACTATATTTGAACCGCGGTTAAACGTCAGAGTGATGCTTGGCGCTTCTCTTCCTGCGTACTCAACATAATCATCTTCATTGAATGAGGTCGTTTTCTGTTTCTCTGGTCTCGGCGTATCGCCACGCTCCCAGCTAGAAAACTTTTCTTCAATAAGTGGAATCACAGTTTTGATGTCCACATCACCAGAAACGACCAGCTCAACTATTTGAGGTTGATACCAAGTCTGATAAAAGTTGCTGATGCCTTGAGGAGTAGCATTCACGATCGACGATTTAGTCCCTAATGCATCTTGCGATTCGTACGGGCCGCCTTCAACGAAGTAATCATAATATATATCTCCGAATGACTTATCATCGAGGCGAGCCATACGGAACTCACCAAGAACCACGCCTTTTTCTTTTTCGACTTCTGAACTTGATAGATCCAGGCCATCACCAATGTCACGCATCCACGTCAAAGCAGACTGCAATTGGATGTTATCTGGCAAATCTAACTGGTAGACCGTCTCTTCATAAGAAGTGTAGGCATTAATATCAGCACCAAAGCTAGCGCCTGCGTCTTCGAATAGACGAATCACATCGTTCTGAGAGAAGTTTTTACTGCCATTGAATGCCATGTGTTCCAAGAAGTGCGCGTAGCCTTCTTGTTGAGAAGTCTCTTGAATCGAACCGGCGTGCACGACTAAACGAACAGATACGGATTCTTCATGATCTGGATAAACATGATAAGTAAGGCCATTTTCTAGTTGGCCTGAAGTCCATGCCGGATCCGGCTGGATTGGCGTTTCGGTAGTTTTTGATGTTGAGCTACAGCCAACTAAGGTGAGGCATAGAGCCGTCGCTAAATAATATGTTTTCATAACAACCTCTTAATGTCATTCATCGACAATATACAGATTGAGCTAACGATTATTATTTAATATTGAACCTGATGAGTATCTTTGTGATCTGGATCTTTATTTTATAAATCACCAATCGTTATGTAAGATCGCTGTGCTCATTTAAATAGGCATTTAGATAAGAGCCTATTAAATCGATTTTAGACTCGCTAACTACATCTATTTAAAATCAATAAGCTACATAAATTTCAGCCAGTTCTCTACATACCTTTAAACAACGCTTGCGAGGCACGGCTGATCGGTAGCTTTTCCCCTGACACATACGCCGACATCTGACCTGAGAGCCCTTTCTTCACCTTATCGATGGCCGACACTTTCACCACCACAGAGCGATGGATCTGCCAAAACTCATCAGGGTTCAGCTGAGCAATCAGCTCTTTTAATGATACGCGAAGAATAAACTCCTCTAGCAAACCGCCTTGGCCTTTTTTGAATATAGACACGTACTTGTCTTCCGCTTTGAAGTAAGCGACATCATCGACGGCGATTAGGTGAATGTCTTCCCCTACACTGGCTTTGAGCCATGTGAGATACTTTTTCTCCGATAGATAAGGAGGCTGCGTTTGCTGTGACGTCGACTGGGATAGTTGTTGAAGCTGAGCCATTAACGCCGTGATATCGGGCTGTTCTGGCGTGGTACCTGTTTGTGTTTGATTGCTCGACAGACGCGCTTGCACTTTCTGACATGTGGCCAGTAAACGCTCTTCATTGATTGGCTTAAGCAGGTAGTCCATCGCATTGTGATCAAAAGCTTTGACCGCGTATTCGTCATAAGCCGTGATAAACACAATCAATGGCGGTGAATCTAACTTGTTGAGTTGTTTCGCCAGAGAGATACCATCCAGTTCCGGCATACGAATATCGAGAAAAGCCACGTCGGGCTTAAGCTGCTGAATACTCTGCATCGCCTCCAAACCGTTTTGTGCTTTACTGACGATTTCTAACTCCGGCCAAACCTCAGCAAGGCTCTTGTCTAAGTGGTGCCTTAACAGTGCTTCATCGTCTGCGATTATCGCCGTTACGCTCGGCTGTACTGTTGGGTTGTTCATGGTTAGTCCTTTAAATTCACACTGTAAATCGTCTATTTTGCGTCACTGTTCGGTGTTTTCTGATCTGTAATTCTAGGCAGCTGCCTCAGTCAACGGTAACAAGATCGTCGAGACTACCCCGCCTTCAGCGTGTTCAGTAATCGTTAGGCTCGCCTTATCACCATACAGGGTTTCGATTCTTTGACGAATATTGCTTAACCCAACACCGTGACCCGTATTCGCAGAAGGCGTTTTCAACCCAGCGCCATTATCAGCCACTTCAATTTTTAGCTGCTGTGCTTGTTGAGTAATACGAATATTCACTTGGCCACCAGCGGCTTTGGGCTCGATGCCGTGCGTGAGTGCATTCTCGACCAAAGGTTGAATCAAGAACGGTGGAATCACCTGCAAATCGCTAATCTCGTGTATTTCAATCGAGAACGTTAAGCGCTCACCCAAGCGTATCTTTTGGATATTAAGATAAGCGTCTAACAAGTCGACCTCTTGTGCGATGGTCGATTGCTCGGTGCGGCTGTTTTTCAGAGTTACACGTAATAAGTCAGTCAGTTTTTCGAGCATCAACTTGGCTTTCGCGCTGTCACTCTCAATCAATACATTGATGGTCGCAAGCGTGTTGAACAAGAAGTGCGGTTCAATTTGGCTTTGCAGTTGTTTAAGCTGGCTTAGCACCACCACCTTTTCTTGGTCGGCCTGACGACGCTTGGCCACTTCCAATTCGTTATCGGCACGTAACTGCTGCTCCCGAGTATAGAAATAGTAATAGCAAACCGAACAGAAGATCACACCGAGCAAGACTACAGATTTAAGGTCCGAGATATTAGCCCCGAAATACCCGTTCAACCAATAGTGTGCGTTCAAGGTACCAAAGGTCATCGCGATCACCATTGAGATACCCACCTCAAGCGTTCGAGATGTCCTCTTAAACAACTTCACCAAGATGAAAGAAGAACCCACGGCGCTGTAGCCAAAGCCAAAACTGATTGCCAGGTTAACCGTTAATCCGCCGCCCCAAATCGTATGGGTTGTAATCGCAATAAGAACACAAAATAGCGTGGTGAACGCGAAACTCTTAATCCATGAAAATCGACTGTTTGAAGAAGTGTCCATTAAAATCGTCCTTTGATATTTAAGAGAATCATATGACTATCGGGTAAACTGGCGTAAGCAGAATCACTTTTACCACCTAGAAAGCGTGCAGCAAGTTCCAAATCCAACGATGAATTGCCATTATCTAAAGCCTGATAATTGAGCCACTGAGTCGCAATAAAACCGCCATCTTGAGGAGACAACATGACATCGAATGTTGGCGTGATATCTTCAAGCCAGCCATGTGTCGAATCCAGAGACCAATGAAACATGATGTTGTGTTGAACCAAATTGGCGTGCTGATAGCCTTGCGCATAAGAACCTACCAACGAAGATGTCATCGGATTAACCGACAAAGACTCTGCACTTTCTATCGCGCTTTGCCACTCAGAATGACTCCAAGCACGGCTATCAAACCAGTATTCCAGCACCACATTATGGCCCGTGTCATTGGCCCATGTTAATCCTGCTAACGCTTGGTAAGCCTCGCCCTGCTCTTCTAGATAAACCGGTTTATGCAGTGAGTTAGGCTGGCTGTAACCCAAACTTTGTCGCTGATAAACCATCGAACCGTGAAACTCCCACGCGAGATTTAATACCGACACCAAGCTCGCTCCAAGCAAGCCGTGGCGTACATCGTCGTAATAAGCGATCCATTGATATTCGTGGTCGCCAACCAGATTGTAACGACGTATCCCAAAGCCTTGTTGCTGATTCTGCTTTTCGAATTCATTTACGTCTTGGGAAGTCCATGACGAATCGCTGTAAAGCAGTGTCCATTCGCCCGTCATATCGAACAGTGACGCTGAAGCCACACCGGCGCCCTCTTCTGCGACAATGCCAACAGGGTTTTGTCGGTAAGGCTTGATAATGTCTAACGGTCGGTAGCCATAACCAACACCCCAATCTAGGCGAACCTTACCGAGTGTCACATCAAGGTAGTGATCACCGAACGCTGAATTAGACAGTTCAACACCACCTTGCCAAAACAGCTCGCGCGCAATGAATTCCGATTCAAAGCTCGCGTCTTGGTCTTGAGGAGTATTAGTCAAAATATCATTGGCTTTCACGGCAAACAGGCCAAGCCAATTGCCATATCCAACTTCAAGATCCAACAAACCATTGAGTGACTGACGATTATCAGATGCAAAAGGGCTAAATGGCGACTCTCGCGATTCAACGGCTTCAGCACTCAGTTGCCAGTCCCACGCTAGGCTCAGATCGTCCGCTTGAGTCGTGTTACTCACACAAGACAATGCAAGAAAGCTAGCGATTAAAGGCTTAATGTGGAATCGACGACTAGAAGCTTTCATGGCACCCACCTAAAGCCCAGACACGCTATTACGTGATAAGTAAGCAGGGTTGTAGTATTTGTCCGCTAAAGCTTGTTCGCTTACCTCGCGGTACTCAATCACGGTTTTCTTACTTGGTTGAATCTTGTCGAGCAAAGTCATCGAAACTACACTTGGCAAGCCATCTCGCACGCCTTCAGTAAACCAAGCTTGCTTGGCTAACTTACCTGAACGCAGATACAGATCCGCTTTAACAGGAAACGCTCGGTCTGCCGTTAACCACAGATCAATCGATTGATAGCTGGCACCCTTGGCTTTCGCCGTTAGCTTTAGATGATAAGTATCGAGTGTCTCGCCAGTCGACCTCTCAACCTGTTGCTCGGCAACCCACTTACCTTGGTAATCTTCGCTCCAAGTGAGCGTCGAAATGTCCCCTACCGAAGCTTCACCCAAGAGTTTCTGCATTGGTGTGATTCGGATAGGTCGGCGCGATTTCGGCATCAGTAACCAATAGTTGTCCTCTATCATCAGCATCTTTTGACCCGCCTCGACCGCCGACTTGAACACGACCAGCGACTCTCGGTTTGGTCTTGTGTAGACGTTGTATTCGCGGGTTTTGTCTAGTTGCTCGTCTTGATATAGCGCGACCAGAGATACCACTTTAGACGCCTGTTCGCTGTTCAAGCGATAGCTATCCGCCTTGGCGATCATCTCTGTGACTTGTTGTGAATCGACTGCCCAGCTTGGTGTCGATGCTAGAACCAAAACCAATACAGAACCTAAAACAGTGAGTGAACGAGTAAATTTATACATAAACCAGCGCCTCCGTGATTGGCTTATTTACGCCTTTGCGAGCAGAGAAATAAGCGGCTAGCAAACAGATCGTCAGTACACCCAAGGTGGCGTAACCAACCAATTCCAATGAGAAGTAAATATTGAGTGGGTAACCTTCGGTTCTTCCCGGAGGTGGTGGCATTTGCACATCAATCACCAGCAATAACACCGACACTAAACCGCTCACTAGTGCGCCTATCGCACTGCCAATTACCGCCAGTAAGCCCGCCTCTTTTAGAAAACCCGCCACGATTTCAGAAGGGTAACTGCCAAGTGCCGACAAAGTGCCAATCTCACGAGTTCGCTCCGTCACCGACATGGTCATGGTGTTAAACAAAGATACGAACACTACCAATGCCATCACTGCGCCCATGATGCCGAAGATACGGTCGTAAAGGTCTTTAACCTTGGTGTAGAAGAACGCGCGACCTTGCCATGGGGTGAGCTCAATATCTGAGCCCTGTTGACCAACTTGCTTGTCCAAAGCCAATTGGATGCGCTGTTGAACCGTCGAAGTCTTGTTGGTTTCAAAAAGAAAGACCGACAAGGTGCTGACTTTATCTGACGCTAAAAGCTCTTGGGCAGTGGTGATGTGTACGTATAACTGACGCTTATCCAGCTCAGGCACTCCTGTCGAGTAAATACCCTGCACCTTAAAATCAAAAGCGTTCAATGCGCCGTCACTGGTGGTGGCGAGCAGTGTCACCCAATCATCAACCGCAACTTTGAGGTTGCGAGCAAGGTCGGTTCCCAGCATCACTTGTGGCTCTTGGCTGTCGTATCTGGGAGATTTCACATCTGAGAGAGTTTGACCACTGCGCACATCAAGGAATGGACCTTTCATGTCGAACTCACGCTCATTAACACCCGTTCCCATAAAGATGGTCGACTTGCTGCCGTTAGAAACCAAGCCGCTAAAATAGACCCTAGGCTGCACACCACGCACGTCGCTGTCGCCAATAATGCTCTTGGTTAGGGCTTGAACATTGTCTAGACCATTGCTCAGCGGCATGTCTTCATCTTGCTCAAAATATCCCGGCGTACTCAAAGTAAGATGACCAGTATCGCGCGCGGTCGATTCACGCAGAGATTCATAGGTATAAAGCCCATAACCTCCAGCCGAGGTCAGCGCAAATACGGCAATTGCGATGATCAATACCGAAAGCAGACTACGGCGACCGTTTCTCAATAAATTAAGCCACGCCAAACGCACCGAGGTAGGAAGCAAAAAAGTGCTCATTCTTTGTGTTAACTTGCCCATGAGATTGCCTCCATTGCTGTGGCTTGTAGTGCCAGTTGACCATCGATAAGTTCAATGACTCGGTCACAACGCTGCGCCATTCTTGGGTCATGCGTTGCGACAATAAAGGTGGTGCCCATTTCATGGCCGAGCTCTTTCATAATGTCGATCACAAGGTTGGCGGTGTGACTGTCTAAGCTAGCGGTCGGCTCATCGGCAATGACTAAGCTTGGGTTGTGGATTAGCGCTCTGGCTATCGCGACACGTTGCTGCTGGCCGCCTGAAAGATTGTCTGGGCGATGATGTACATATTCGCCTAGCCCAACACGCTCCAACATCTCTTGTGCTCTGGTCTGCTGTTCTTGTTTCGAACATTGGTTCAACATCAATGGGTAGGCCACGTTCTCAAGTGCCGTCATCACTGGAACCAGATTGAAGCGCTGAAACACAAAACCCAGCGACTGACGACGAAAACGCGCAGCGGCGATTTGCTCAGTCGGATACGGTTGGCCATCAATATTGATCTGTCCTCGATAGCTCATATCCAACAAACCAAGAATATTCAAAAGTGTGCTTTTTCCAGAACCCGACGGGCCACACAACGCCACCATTTCACCGCGCTGGATATGGCCATCGACCCCGTTTAATGCATCAACACGTTGACCGCCTGTGACATATGCTTTGCCGATATCTTTAAATTCAATCATCCCGTTTTCCTCTGATTACTAACCAACTGTTTAGCTTCCATGCCCTTTATTTCGCTTTCGCTATTAGGGCCTTCGCAGTCATCGTTTCGATGTTGTCGGCATCGGCCGTTTCCATTTGCTCTAGCCACGCTTGTGCTTGCGTTAGGTCTTCAGCACGAATCGATGCCTCAATCGCATAACGGTAAATCCACGATGTCACAGCGAAATGCTGTTGCTGGAAAGCATCTTCAGCCAATAGCGAGAGGAACAGGTCATAACCACGATCGAAATGATTAAACATGTCTGGCAGAGAGGTGTAAGTAACGGCGGCCATTGCGCGAGTTAGGTAAGAATCTGGCAGCCCTTGAACACGGGGTTGTTCATGAATTGGTTGGTCTTCGTCTTTCAGCAGCACCAGTGATTTATCAATGGTTGATAAGCCTCTCTCCACATACTTCATCTTGTTCCAAGGTAAGAACGCATCACGCCCCATCAGGGTTTCTGTGCTTCCTAAATAAACTAAAGTCAGTGGCGTAGCGCCGTCTTGTTGCAGCGTGTCATTAAGGCGTTCATAAGCCACCTCAACCAAGTCTTCATTGCCTTGCGCCGCTTGGTTGTAGATATCGAGCACGTCTGAACTCGGGTTGGCCTGCACCAAAGTGGGTGCGAATGAAACAAGTGCAATCAGTAATGAACGCTTAAGCACAGAAGTTGTAGAGCCTGAATTAAATGAGTGTGAAGTAGTCATAATTTCTAATCCCTTTCAAATGTTGACGTTGAAAGGTTAACTAGAATTTGTCGCGCAGTTTTACCAATGCGACGAATGGTAATAATGAGGAGTGAATGGTTGAGAGGCGGTGTGAGTGGGGTCTCAACCTTATAGGAACTAGACGAACACTATTCGCATAATTAGCCATAGTTACCTCCCCCTCCAACTCCCCCTCAATCTGGGTTCATCAATATCTCTAGATCTTTAGCAGAGGGGGAGAACTTTCTTTAGCACTGAACATATATCGACACTTTTAACGATCGATGTTCTATTCCTCCCCTCTCCACGATCAGCAAGGGATCTACATATGAATCAAGGGGAGGCTAGGAGGGGATTTATTTTGGATTAACGCACTCGGCAGAGCTCAAACCAAAAAAATAGCCGCTAATCCGCGGCTATTTTTAGTTATCTAAACGAAGTTCCTATTACTTCGATCTTTCTACTTCTTTGTCTCTTCAACCACGGCTTTCATCAATACTGATGTATCCATGCGGCCTTGTCCTTCGGCAGACAGTGCCTTGTAGGCGTTGTTGGTCTTTTCAGTCAGTGGAAGCTGGATGCCTTGGCGCTCAGCTTCATCTAGACAGAAACCTAAGTCTTTGATCATCCAATCAATTGCAAAGCCAAAATCGAACTTGTCTTGTGCCATTGTGGTAGCACGGTTTTCCATCTGCCATGAGCCAGCAGCGCCGTTTTTAAGGCAATCAACCAGAGTTGGGATATCCAAACCTGATTTTTCAGCAAGCACTAAGCCTTCAGATAAGCCATTCAACACTCCTGCAATGCAGATCTGGTTAACCATTTTCGCGCGTTGGCCTTGGCCGACTTTACCCATAAGAACTGACGACTTACCGTAAGCTTCGAACACAGGTTGAAGGTCGTTGAAAAGCGCTTGTTCGCCACCACACATGATGGTTAGCACGCCATTTTCTGCGCCCGCTTGGCCACCAGATACAGGTGCATCCATAAAGCGAATACCGGCTTGCTTCGCTGCCACTTCAAGCTCTTCAGACAGAACTGCAGACGTTGTAGTGTGATCGACAAGAATCGCGTTTGGCTTCATCGCTGCCAATGCGCCTGTTTCGCTGGTTGTCATGCTGCGTACGTCGTCATCGTTGCCCACACAAACCAATACCACGTCAGCTTCCGCTACACATTCAGCCACAGATTCTGCCGCTTTACCTTGGTGTTTATCAGCCCAGTCTAGCGCTTTACTGTGAGTGCGGTTAAATACCGTTACTTCAAAACCGGCTTTGACTAGATGGCCTGCCATTGGGAAACCCATAACGCCTAGCCCGATAAAACTTACTTTCATTTCTTTCTCCTTTTATTTGACCAAACCATCACTATGAAAAGATCGAACACTCTCAATCAGTGCATCAATAAGCAGGGTCAAAGCCTTTGGCTGATATTTTCTTT
Source organism: Vibrio sp. 10N.286.51.B11 (assembly GCF_041469245.1). Lineage (NCBI taxonomy): Bacteria > Pseudomonadati > Pseudomonadota > Gammaproteobacteria > Vibrionales > Vibrionaceae > Vibrio > Vibrio sp. 10N.286.51.B11. The sequence goes on from NZ_JBFRKI010000011.1 coordinate 129,656, forward strand.
CTTTGTACACTAAATACGCTTGGCGATCACCCCGATGATACTCAGGGAGTACTTAAATCAGATTCATGTCGGGATAAGACGAACAATATAATGAAGTTCAGCGATAAATCGCGACCAGAGAACGCTTTGTCAGCCGTACATTATGGAACGATGATCAAGGAAAATCAGGTATAACGTTCATAAAAAAACCGAGCACTAGGCTCGGTTTTTTAATAACTTTTGTTACTGTAAAGATTACAGCTCAGCGTTGTGGTAAACCTGCTGAACGTCATCACAGTCGTCAAGCATGTCTAAGAACTTCTGGAATTTCTCAGAATCTTCTTCAGCTACTGGCGTAGTTGTTTGAGGAACGAAAGTGATTTCCTCAACGTCTAGCGTTAGCTCTGGGAACGCAGTGTTTAGTGCAGTCTTCGTTTTGAAGAACTCAGTCGTTGGAGCGAATACAGTGATTACACCGTCTTCTAGCTCAACGTCAGTCACGTCTACGTCTTCCATCATAAGCGTTTCTAGGATGATCTCGTCATCTTCACCAGCAAACTGGAATACAGCTTGGTGAGCGAACATGTGAGAAACAGTACCTTCAACACCGATTTTCGCGCCAGTCTTAACGAAACATTGGCGAACGTCTTGGAAAGTACGGTTGCCGTTGTCAGTTAGACAGTCAACGATTACGCTTGTGCCACCTGGGCCAAAACCTTCGTAGCGAGCTGGTTGGAAGTCTTCACCGCCGCCGCCGTTCGCTTTATCGATCGCTTTTTCGATAACGTGTGCTGGTACTTGGTCTTTCTTCGCTTTAGCAATCAGGTGCTTAAGAGGTAGGTTCATGTCTGGGTCAGAGCTGCCGTTCTTAGCCAGTACGTAAATCTCTTTACCGTATTTAGAATAAACTTTAATTTTTGCGCCTGCAGTTTTCGCCATTGAGGCCTTGCGCACTTCAAAACTTCTTCCCATCGGGATCTTCTCTCTGATTCAATTAACGGTGCAAATTCTAGCAAATTACTGTGTCATTTCAATTCTACAGCATTGCTGGGCAAGGTTTGTCTGCGTTTATGCGACACCCATTACCCGTTTGTATTTTTCTACAGACTGATCAAACCAAGCCTTTTCTTCTGGGTCACCTAGCTTCATTGCTTCTTCAACAATGGCTTCAGGGCCACATTTCGCTTGCTTCAGTTTCCATACAAGAAACGATGCTTGCTTATCCAGTTCGATTTTATTTTTCTCGCTGGGTGGAAGGAGTGAAAGGTTGATAGACATTGCTAGCCTTCGTCTGTAATACACTTGGCCGAGAAATATATCATAGAGCAGCCTCATAAAACCAATACTATGAGTAACCGAAAGGGTTTATGAGACAAGAAACTAAGCAAGTCACTGATGCAGGTCAAGCTAGTTTGGGAAAGTGCGTTTAGTTAGAACACTCCATCAACTAGCTTGTTTAAGCTGTAGTGCTTTATTCACTTCAATTCGCGCTTTACGATATGAAACTTCAACCGACTCATGACAATCGTGTGCAAACATAAGCACTGAATATATTAAAGACAACTGTTTGTCGATGATTTTTAACGCAACGGCTTTACTAACTTCTGGCAATTTAAATGAGTTCCTTAAGTGTAAGTCGTTATAAATATAGTTACATTCATTCAAAGCTTGGGTGCACCCCATAAGGCTTGAATCTTTGTTAAGTGTATCGATTATATTATTACATGAGCGAGTAAATTGGACTGCCACATTAAGATCTAGACTCATCTCCCCGTTAAGTGACCGTGGAAACATCTTTTTATGTAGCTTACGAAGCAGTACGTCATCAAAATCATCTAGCTGCAAGATATCCACATATTTTTTAAATTCCTCTAGATGCTTGTAATGATTTGAGAACGTATTTTGTTGATTTGTTACCCTTATCTGCTCTTTCGTTTGTTCAGATCTGTGGTTAGCAGCCAACAATGCAATGATTGGTATAATTAGAGCCAAAATTCCAAGAGGAAAACGAAAGACTGAAACGAAATTATTAAAACCCGCTGCGGATAAATCCCAACGTAAGGGAGTATGTACCACTATCAAAAATGCACAAATAGAAGATGTAATTATAATCGCTAATGTAACAATCCAAACAATTGGAAGCGCTATAAAGCTTCTATGTGGATTAAACTGAACGTCTAGCAGTGACAAAAGTTTCACCTCAACCCCTTAGATTTTAAATTACTAAATATTCAATAATCATAATAACTTAGACAATGAAATGTAAAGCGTTTATAGCTTGGACTTTAATACATTATCAACAAAAAACCACCAACATTCAGTCTGAACATTGGCAGCTTTTAAGTATAGGAATAGGTGTATAGATCTACTTCGGCAACAGATAGCGCGTGCTTCTGCCACCAGAACCAGATTTAACTAAGCAGCCATGCTCAATCAAAGCGTTCAAATGACGTGTTGCTGTGGCGCTGCTCACCTTTGCTACTTTCTGATATTGACTGGCATTGATACCTTCTGAAAAATCACCATCGAGCATCCTATTCAGCACTTTTACTTGTTCTGCCGTAAGCTTGGTTTGATCGATGCTGCGCCAATAGTTAGTCTTATATACAGTTTGGTCGACCTCAGCGAAAACGCCTGTAAACGTCTCGTCTAACGTATCTAAGAACCACATCAACCATTCGCTAATATCGAGTTCCCCTTTCTGGGTTCGCTCCAATATCTCGTAGTAATGCTTGCGGTTAGCGAGAATCCCCACCGACATCGCATAGAAACGTACCGACTGCTGCTCGGCCTGTGCTAATGCCAAGTCGGTCAACAATCGAGTAATACGACCATTACCATCATCTAACGGGTGTAAGGTGATAAACCAAAGGTGAGTGATTGCGGCTCGCAATAGAGGATCGAGTGTGGCGTCGGTAAGTGAATCATTAAACCATTTGATAAATGTATCTAGCTCAGCATCAAGAATGTCTCGGCTAGGCGCTTCAAAGTGCACGGTTGGGCGGTCAATTCTTCCTGATACCACTTGCATCGGAGCGTCACCTCGTAGCTGACCTCCAACTACAGGGTTAAACATGGTGTAGCCTTGAGGAAACAGTCTATCGTGCCAATGTAAGATCCTATCAAGCGCTAGTGGCTCTGTTAGGTTCTGCACCGCATCCAACATAATTTCAGCTAGGCCATCGGTTTGTTCTGTCGTTGGAAAAGGTCGATCTTCACTGACACCGAGTTTATTGGCTAAAGAAGACCGGACCGAGAAAGCATTAAGCTTTTCTCCCTCAATCGCACTGGAATGGACTATGTTCGCTAATAAGGTGTCGAGCATGGTTTGGGATTGATCTGCCGACTGTGAGGTAATCTTGCCCAATAGAATGCCCTGATTAAGCCGTACTTCTCTTAACCTCACGCCTATTTTCTGATTATCCCAAACAAAGTTTGGCCAATTATCTTGCTGCCAAATCCACATATTACGCCCCATGATGCGAAAGTATCACTTATTCAACTCATACTATGAGCTGTTTAAGGCAATTATTCAACTCACATTATGAGCCGAATAATGAGTTAATCGCATCACAGAGGTTGCAAGAGTAACTTCTAACCTACAAAACTATTCACTCACCGCGAACACATCGCAGCGTGAGGCGCAGATGAAATCATTCTTGTGCAGGCCTTTGATTGAGTGGCTCCACCAAGTGACGGTGACTTTGCCCCACTCCAATAAGATCGAAGGATGATGGAACTCTTCTTCTGCCAATTCTGACACTTTGTTGCTGAATGCCCACGCTTGTTTGTAGTTCTTAAACTTAAACACTTTCTCAAGCTGCGGGATGCCGTCTCTTTCGATGATCTGCCAGTCTGACAACTCCAACAGTAAAGATTGTTGTTCATCTTCACTTAGGGCAATCGCGTCGATACTGCAGGCTTCGCATTTTTGTTCATTCAACATGTGTTGGTTCCTTGGGTTCAAAAAGTGGTGGTAGTAACCCCGCATCGATGGCGAGATCAGCTTGCTGTAATAGGTTTTCCTGACTGATTTTAAAGAGCTCAGATAGCTCGTCGATCACGTAATATTTCGGCTGCATGATGTCGATACGATAAGGCGTTCTTAACACCGTTTGCAGATCGAACCGCTCGCGAACGGCCAAATCCCCTCCCAACGCATACATAGTTTCCGCTGGAGACGAAAGAATGCCACCGCCATAGATTTTCAGTTGTTGGCCTTCTTTTACTAAACCGAACTCAACCGTAAACCAATACAAACGGGCAAGATACGCGCGTTGTTTAGGTGTGGCTGCTTGGCCTAGTTTTCCGTAATGCTCAGTGAATGTCGCAAAATCGGCATTGGTGAGCATGGCACAATGGCCGAAAATTTCATGAAAGAAATCAGGTTCTTGTAAGTAATCGAACTCGTCTCGCGTTCTCAAAAATGTCGCCACTGGGAATTTTTTGTTGGCGAGCAAATCAAAGAATCGGTCGAAATCGATCAATGCAGGCACAGGCTGAACTTGCCAACCGGTTGTTTCCATTAGCACTTTATTTATCTCTGGCAACTGAGGAACTCTGTCTAATGGTAGATCCAGCAAGGTCAAACCGTGCAAATAAGCATCGCATGCGCTGTCATTAATCACGTCCAGTTGCCTTTTCACTAAGTCGTGCCAAATAGCGTCTTCTTCGAGGCTCCACTCAACCCATCCCTCTTGGCTCACGGGCTTAGAATGATATTGAGTCATTACACTCCTCCTTTCGAATGTCTCACTTTAAGCCTATCTCCACTCCTTATAAGCGCCAATTTGCGCGATTTTTCGAAACAAGCGATCGTGTAACATTTTATTTACACAATTCCACCAAGCGCTTATTTTGCTGAACTTTTGACTTTGTAAAACCTAAATACCAGACTGAAAACGTTAACTTTTTGTTAAAGGTAAAGGAATGCACGAGAGCAATAAGCCAATTTGGCACCCTAGCGACCAGCGTATCGCACACGCCAACGTAACCCGATTTATGGATAACCTTGAACAGTCTGGGTTAAACCTAGATAGGGACGTAAAAAGCTACACCGAACTCCATCAATGGTCTGTGGAACATCCGGAATCATTTTGGCAAAACGTATGGCAGTTTTGTGGAGTAGTCGGCTCACAAGACTCTATTAACAAGGCAGAAAGCGAGACCATCAAAGCTCAAGGTGGGAGCCGCTGGCAGCAGCCTAAATCGAACCGTGATGCGGTTTGGTTTCCCAATGCACAAGTAAACTACGCCGAGAACTTGCTGCGTTTGGCACACACCATGCCTGATGAGCTTGCGATTTGGTTTGAGAATGAACGTGGCGAACAACAGAGTTATACATGGGAAACCCTGTGTGAAGCTGTCTCTAGTGTTCAGCAATGGCTTGTCGATAGCGGAGTGAAACAAGGTGATATAGTTGCTGCGTATACTCCCTATCTGCCACAAACCGTGATAGCCATGCTAGCCGCCACCAGCTTAGGCGCGATTTGGACGTCAACCTCACCTGACTTTGGCGTCGAGAGTGTGATTGAGCGATTTGGACAGGTGAAACCTAAGGTGCTGTTCACCTGTGACGGTTACACCTTCAATGGCAAAACGTTCGATATGGCGGGCAAGAACCGTGAAATCATCGAACACTTAAACGAATTAAAACAGGTGTGTGAGATCGGTTATTTGAAACCGAGTAATGACTTAGAGAAGAGCGATTTAGAGAAGAACGAATTAAAGAAAAACAAAGTTAAACATGATGTGTCACCCCAAAGTTGGCACAGCATCATTCATCACTATCAGCCACAACCTGTGCGATTTGTGCGTGTCGGCTTCAATGAACCGTTGTTTGTACTCTACTCTTCCGGCACCACAGGCAAACCCAAATGTATAGTGCATTCTGTCGGTGGCACTACCATCAACCACCTAAAAGAGCATCAGCTTCATTGCGATATTAAACCAAGAGATCGCGTGTTCTACTACACCACTTGTGGTTGGATGATGTGGAACTGGCACGTATCTGCGCTCGCCAGCGGTGCTTGTTTGGTTATCTTTGATGGTAGCCCGGTTTACCCGCAACCTAACGTTCTATGGGATTTAGCGCAGCGTGCTGACGTATCGACATTTGGCACCTCAGCCAAGTATTTAGAGGCGATTGAGAAAGCCGAACTCTCGCCAATAGACAGTCACTCGCTTCCTCATTTGAGAACACTGTGCTCGACGGGTTCTGTGCTTTACCCAGAGCAGTTCGATTACGTTTACAAGCACATCAAGCAAGACCTGCATTTAGCGTCGATTTCTGGCGGCACGGATATTTGTGGCTGCTTTGTTTTGGGTAACCCAATCTCGCCTGTGTATCGCGGTGAGTGCCAACAGGCCGGGCTCGGCGTCGACATCAAGGTGTTCAATTCGTCTGGTCAAAAGGTCGATCACGAACGTGGCGAATTAGTATGCACCAACTCCCTACCCAACTTCCCCGCTGGCTTTTGGAATGACACCGGAGAGCGCTATCACAGCACCTATTGGGATAGGTTCGACAATGTGTGGCATCACGGTGATGAAGTCGCACAGAGCGTGCATGGCGGTTATCTGTTCTACGGGCGAGGTGACACTACGCTCAACCCTGTAGGTGTACGTATTGGGACTGCTGAGATCTACCAGCAAGTGAACACTATTGACGGCATCATCGACTCCATCGCAGTGGGTAAAGATGTCGATCGCAATGAGCAGATTTGGCTGTTCGTTCAACTGCAGCAAGGTGTGAGTTTAGATGAAAAGTTACTGACAGCCATCAAAAGCAAACTCAAATCCTCTTGTTCGCCAAGACACGTGCCAAGCCAGATATTTGCGATCAGCGACGTGCCAAAAACACGCTCTGGCAAACTGGTGGAGTTGGCTGTGAAACAGGTGATCAATGGCAAAAATGTAGAAAACCTCGGGGCTATCGCTAACGCCGAGGTTTTGGAAGAGATAAAGAGTGTTGTTTCGCTTTAATAGTTAGAACAGAACTATGAGATAAAGGGCCAGTCAAAGGTGCAAGTTCAAAAGCATTCAGCCCTTTGCTGTTCTTTCTAATATTTGCGTTTACTGCAAGTTACCCATCACCATAACAGAAAGTCAGTAGCAATTTTCTATTCCCCACTAAACTCAAAAGTTAGAAAATCAGTACAAGTTATTGGATAATCGTACAATTTTTCGTTTATGAAACAACCGTAACAGCGCTTTATAAGGGCTAGACGTTGGTCTAAAACTTGCTTTAAAGCAGGTAATATTAACCTTATCGATTTCGTGAGCTTATGAGCAACCCTCTTCCTCCCAAAACATCCATGCTGTGGAATGACCATCCTTACACGCTCGAAGAAGCCGTTGCTGCGTATGAAAGCGATGGTTCCTTATCTTCATTGACTGAAACTTCAACAGCGCCCTCAAATGATATTGCAGGCTCACCACCTGAGCGCAGCATGTTTTGGGAAGGAGAAACCAAGAAAATAGACCCGCCCTCAAAACCTGAGCCAAGAACGATTGATATGACGCAGAGGAATGAGCCCGAAGAAGGTGGACCGGCACATTTCATTCCAGTACGTTATGCTATTGACCAGCTCGATAGTGAAGACGCTTCACCATTTGGTTTACCAACTAAATGGCAAGGCAAAGGACCAGCAAAGCTCAACACTATTGGCTATACACTCCGTCAGGTGCGCGATGGTTGGCTTTATGTTTATGATTCGGTTAGGAAGGTCCTTGTGTAGTGGTCAACTGATA
>NZ_JBFRKI010000012.1:0-183628 GCF_041469245.1 Vibrio sp. 10N.286.51.B11
CGAGTTCATAGGGAATCTCGCTTTTAAAAACTAACTTGATTGCAAAATTTGAAACAGAGATAGAAATGAATGTTGAGTGCGGATTCGAACAAGAAGAGTTCTTAAACGTAAAAGCTAAACGTCAGAAACCAAAAAGCCCGAACATTTCTGTTCGGGCTTCTTAATTTGGAGCGATACATCGGGTTCGAACCGATGACCTCAACCTTGGCAAGGTTGCGCTCTACCAACTGAGCTAGTATCGCATTTGCTTTATCGAGATAAAGACTTTAATAGATGGTGCCCCGGGCCGGACTTGAACCGGCACAGCGCGAACGCCGAGGGATTTTAAATCCCTTGTGTCTACCAATTCCACCACCAGGGCACGCAATTCTTTATTGCGATGCCGATTACTGAAAAGTAAAACACCATCTTAATGCTGACGCCAATCAACATTACAAAATTTGGAGCGATACATCGGGTTCGAACCGATGACCTCAACCTTGGCAAGGTTGCGCTCTACCAACTGAGCTAGTATCGCATTTTCATTCAAATTCTTTCTAGAAGAAAGAGAGAATGGAGGCGCCTCCCGGAGTCGAACCGAGGTCCACGGATTTGCAATCCGCTGCATAGCCACTCTGCCAAGGCGCCTTAGTAACTCCAATCGAATCGCTCATTGCCATCCTCTTGGGTACGGGATGCATTCTACGGATTCAGACGATTGAGTCAATATTATTTTTGTATTTTTAATTCGTTTGAATAGATTTCATACGAAACAGGCCAAATAGCTGACTTTATGTTCAAAACACACTGTGAGCGGGTTATTCAAAGGAGATCTATATCACATTAGATATCCACTATTGATAACTTAACCTTAGGTTAAAGATCAAAAAAGCGAGCCTCAGCTCGCTTCTTCATCAATGATGTTTTTCGTCTAACAAATCGTCTTTGGCAGCCATCAAGTATTGTGCCATTGACCAGTAAGTAAGAACGGTGGCGACATACAGTGCAATGTAACCTACCCACACCATCCAGTCGTCGTATCTCCAGATAAGTACCCAAAGAGCGAACATCTGAGAAACCGTTTTGACTTTACCAACCCAAGATACCGCAACACTTGCGCGTTTACCGATTTCAGCCATCCATTCACGAAGCGCTGAAATGATGATCTCACGAGCAATCATGGTCACGGCTGGAATAGTTATCCAAATAGAGTGGTAATGCTCTGTAATCAGGATAAGAGCCGTAGCGACCAACACTTTGTCAGCCACAGGGTCAATGAAGGCACCGAAGCGAGACGTTTGCCCTAACTTACGAGCTAGCATGCCATCTAGCCAATCAGTGAAACCGGCTACCCAAAACACCATCGCAGCAGCGAAAGGAGCCCATTGATAAGGTAGATAGAAAACGACAACGAATACTGGGATCAAAAATAGTCTCAGTAAGGACAAAATGTTAGGTATATTCAAACGCATATTATTGGGCTCTTATTAATTGCGCTTTAATGGTGCGGGATTTTTACTATTGTTTCAATGCTTGATAAATGTTTTCTGCCAAAGAATGACTAATGCCCGGCACTTTGGCTATTTCTTCGACAGTTGCACGCTTAAGTTCTTGTAAGCCACCCATATATTTCAGCAAAGCTTGACGACGTTTAGGTCCTACCCCTTCAATTCCTTCCAAAGCACTGGTTCTGCGCGTTTTACCACGTTTCGCCCTGTGCCCTGCAATCGCATGATTATGGCTCTCATCACGAATGTGCTGGATAAGATGCAGCGCTGGTGCATCGCTAGGTAAATTAAACTCTTCACCTTCAAGGGTTACCAAAGTTTCTAAACCCGGTTTACGCGTCACGCCTTTCGCAATACCCATCATTCTTGGTCTAAACGGCCAATCACCCCAATATTGAGAAATGATCTCATGAGCGCGGTTTAGCTGACCTTTACCACCATCGATAAAGATGATGTCTGGGATCTTGTCGACATCGAGTTGCTTCGAATAACGTCTCTCAAGCGCCTGAGCCATCGCTGCATAATCATCGCCACCTGTAATGCCGGTGATGTTGTAACGACGGTACTCTGGTTTAACCGGGCCTTCTTGATTGAACACCACACACGACGCAATCGTGCTTTCACCCATGGTATGACTGATATCAAAACATTCCATGCGCTTGATAGCATCCATCGACAGCACTTCTTGGAGCTCTTTGAAGCGCTGATTAATCGTCATCTTGTGATTAATCTTGGTGGTAATAGCCGTCAATGCATTGGTATTAGACAATTTAAGGTAACGACCTCGAGTACCTGAAGGGTTGGTATTGAAGTGAATCTTACGACCCGCTACTTCACACAAGGCTTCTTGAATCGGTGTGACATCTTCCATCAAATCGGCATTGAGAATCAAACGGGTTGGGATGGTTCTCGCTTCACTATGCGCAAGATAGTATTGGCTTAAAAAGCTCGAAAAGACCTCTTCTCGCACCGTATTGTTGGGAATTTTAGGGAAATGGCTTCTACTGCCTAAAACCTTGCCTTGGCGAATCATCAAGATATGAATACACGCTACGCCATTCTCTTGAGCAAATCCCAACACGTCCATATCTTCCATTGAATCGTCAGATACGTATTGTTGTTCTTGCACACGTCGAATCGCTTGGATTTGATCACGGAAAGCGGCAGCTTGTTCAAAACGAAGCTCACGGCTTGCCTTGTCCATTTTGTCGATGAGCGTCTCAAGGACTAATTTGTCTTTCCCTTGCAGGAACAGACGAACGTAGTCGATAAGTTCACTGTACTCTTCATCAGAGATGATTGAGCTAACACATGGCGCAGCACAACGACCAATCTGATACATCAAACACGGGCGCGTTCTATTGGCATAAACCGTATCTTCACACTGGCGGGCAGGGAAAATCTTTTGGATTAGGTGTAGCGTCTCACGCACAGCGCCGGAATCAGGGTAAGGACCAAAGTATTCGCCCTTTTTCTTCTTAGCACCACGGTGCATCGACAAACGAGGATGCTTGTGACCGCTAATAAAAATATAAGGGTACGACTTATCATCACGCAAAAGTACGTTGTATTTAGGCAAGTACTGCTTGATGTAGTTGTGCTCAAGAATGAGCGCTTCTGTTTCCGTGTGCGTTACAGTGACATCGATCTTGTCAATATTACTAACTAGAGCGCGTGTTTTTTCACTGTCGACTTTTTTACGGAAATAACTGGAAAGGCGTTTTTTGAGGTTCTTAGCTTTACCGACGTAAATAACGGCAGCCTCGGCGTTATACATTCGATAAACGCCGGGCTGCTCTGTTACTGTCTTGAGGAATGAGACTGAGTCAAACAAGTTGGTCACTATACGATCTCAGTGTTAAAGGGTCTCAGTGTCTAACATTCCATGTCTAATCGCTAAATGCGTCAGCTCTACATCGCCACTGATATCCAGCTTACTGAACAAGCGGTAGCGGTAACTGTTGACTGTTTTAGGACTTAGATTGAGTTGTTCTGAAATATCCGTCACTTTCTGACCTTTGGTAATCATCATCATGATTTGAAGTTCACGTTCAGATAAGTCTGCGAATGGATTTTCAGACGCAGGCGAGAATTGGCTCAAAGCCATCTGCTGCGCAATTTCTGGTGAAATGTATCGTTGGCCACTATTAACCACTCGAATTGCATTTACCATTTCATCCGGACCTGCCCCTTTAGTAAGGTAACCAGCAGCTCCAGCTTGCATCACTTTAGTTGGAAACGGATTTTCCGTATGAACAGTTAAAACGATGATTTTAACATCAGGGTTGAAACGCAAGATCTTCTTGGTTGCTTCTAAGCCACCAATACCAGGCATATTCATATCCATCAAAATAACGTCAGTATTGTTAGTACGACACCATTTTGCAGCATCTTCACCGCTTTCAGCTTCCCCTGCTACGTTCATTCCACGGACGTCTTCAATAATACGTCGTATCCCTGTGCGAACCAGCTCGTGATCATCTACAAGGAAAACATTTATCAAACTTGTATCTCCACACTATTAATTGGCTCTGCAACCACTGTGTCATTTCATCTGTTTGAAACAATTGAACAAAGGAACAGTGGATCGCAGCATTGAGTACATCTTAACTTAATTACTAAAAAAAAGCTCTGTTGAATATGTGCTGAAACACGAACTTTAGCAAGTACTTATTAACAAATAAGCTAACTAAAACAACAAGCTTTTTCTAAAAATCAACCAGTTAAAACAACACCCAATAAAATTACATAAGATAAAGATATTTTCAATACCATTGAATAACCATTCGCGACAATTTCACTTATTTGCTTATAGAGTCCCGTTATTTGCCTCTACTAACTAGAATTTAGTTAGTATTTTTACTGCCTTTTGTGCGCAGAAGGTCGCTAGATGGTAGTATTCGATTCCCCATTTCAATAGGTTACTACATTGGATATTCAGCAAGGCTTTGTACTCACAAGACAAGCAAGAGATTTTTCAGGGCGCACACAAATCGACTTGTGGTTAAGCACCCCTCAAGGCCCTACTCTGCTGACGATTCAAAATGAAAAACCGGTATTTTTTGTCGCTCAATCTGACGTTGAGGCATGTCAGACAATCGCAGCGAAAGAGTCGATCGATTGCCAATTTAAGCCTCTAGAATTAGCCACATTCGAGCAAACACCTCTCGCCGCGTGTTACACCTCACTGTCGAGAAGCAGCTTTGGTTTAGCGCAAGCCTTTCACAACGAAGAAATCCAAACCTTTGAAAGCGATATTCGACTCGCCGATCGATTCTTGATGGAACGTTTTATCAAGGGAAGTATTGAGTTCACCGGATCTGCTGTGCAAAAAAATCAGCATCGTCGAGTCTCAAACGCAAAATGCCGAGCAGGTGATTACTTACCCAGTCTATCTGTGGTCTCGCTTGATATTGAGTGTTCGGAAAAAGGCGTGCTTTATTCAATTGGCCTAGACAGCCCAATGGACAGCCGAGTAATCATGGTCGGCGAAGCACAACAAGCTGAAACCAATATCCAATGGGTTGCCAACGAGAAAGCGCTACTTGAAGCCATGATAGCTTGGTTCTCTGAATTTGATCCTGACATCATCATTGGCTGGAATGTTATCGACTTCGATTTTAGGCTGCTGCACAAACGTTCAGAATGGAACGAAGTGAAGCTCAACATCGGCAGAGACAACCAACCGAGCTTTTTCCGCAGTTCTGCTCAAAATCAGCAAGGTTTTATCACGATTCCGGGGCGCGTTGTCTTGGATGGTATTGATATGCTCAAGACAGCGACCTACCACTTCCGTTCTTGGTCTCTTGAGTCGGTATCGCAAGAGCTGCTTGGGGAAGGCAAAGACATCCATAACGTTCATGACCGTATGGATGAGATAAACCGAATGTTTAAGTTCGATAAACCCTCACTCGCTAAGTACAACCTTCAAGACTGCGTACTGGTAAACAGCATCTTCGAGCACACTCACCTACTCGACTTCGCGATTGAGCGCTCTCGATTAACCGGTGTTGAGCTGGATCGCGTTGGTGGCTCTGTTGCGGCCTTTACTAACTTATATCTGCCTCAAATCCACAGAGCGGGTTATGTCGCACCGAACTTAGAGCCAGAGAATTGGATTGCGAGCCCCGGCGGTTATGTGATGGATTCAATTCCCAATCTGTACGACTCGGTTTTGGTACTCGATTTTAAGAGCCTGTATCCATCGATCATTCGCTCGTTTCTGATTGACCCTATGGGACTAATTGAAGGGTTGAAGCTTGAACTAGGCCCAGCAGAAAACCAAGCCGTTGATGGCTTTCGAGGTGGGCAATTCCACCGCTCTAAACACTTCTTGCCCGAGATGATCGAAAACCTTTGGGCTGCACGTGATGTGGCGAAGAAGAACAACGAGAAAGCGTTCTCTCAGGCGATTAAGATCATCATGAACTCATTCTATGGTGTGTTAGGTTCGTCTGGTTGTCGTTTCTTCGATACCCGGTTAGCGTCTTCAATTACCATGCGTGGACATGAGATCATGAAGCAAACCAAGGTTCTGATCGAAGACAAAGGCTATCAAGTGATTTACGGCGATACCGATTCAACCTTCGTGTCTCTGAACGGCAGTTATGATCAGCAAAAAGCAGACGAGATCGGGAACACACTGGTCGCTTACATCAACGATTGGTGGACGAATCACTTAAAAGAGACCCACAACCTAACCTCAATACTCGAATTGGAATACGAGACTCACTATCGCAAGTTTCTAATGCCGACCATTAGAGGTTCAGAAACCGGCTCGAAGAAACGTTATGCCGGATTAATCACTCAAGGCGATAAAGAAAAGATCATATTTAAAGGGCTTGAGAGTGCACGCACCGATTGGACACCTCTCGCACAGCAATTCCAACAAACCTTGTATGAGATGGTGTTTCACGATCAAGATCCAACCGACTACGTCAGACAGTTTGTTGATGAAACCTCTGCTGGCAAACATGATGATTTATTGGTGTATCAAAAGCGCTTACGCCGCAAATTACATGAATACCAAAAGAACATTCCGCCGCAGGTTCGCGCAGCTCGTATGGCCGATGAGATCAATGCTCAGTTAGGGCGCCCTCTTCAATACCAAAATAAAGGACGCATTGAGTATTTGATTACTCTGAGTGGCCCTGAGCCCAAGGAGTATTTAAAGAGTGGTATCGATTATCAGCACTATATCGACAAGCAGATTAAACCGGTCGCAGAGGCAATACTGCCCTTCATCGGTTTAGACTTTGAAAGAGTTAGTGGGCAGCAGTTGGGTTTGTTCTAGCACTATATTCAATATGCTCTTAAAACGAAAAAAGCAGAGATATGTTCTTCAGCACACTCTGCTTTTTAGTATCAATGGATCGGTTATAAATCTCTATCCGATTCTGAACTCGGTTTTCTGATACTGCTTAATCAACCACTCACCAAAGCCATCAAGAATACCGATCACCGAACGTTTAGGGATTGGTCGACCAGAAAGTAAAATGCCCAACCTTTGGATTTCGACTTCTCGATCTGGGTGATACTTCAAGAACTGTTGGCCACATTCAACAGGATCATCGTACCAATATTTATCGCGGTACATCACCAGTGAGTAACTCGCCCGTAGAAGCTTCTTGGCAATAATCACCTGCGCAGCGACTTGTTGTTCTGGCGTTGTCGCTCGTGCGATCTTGTTGCGATACACCGCCAACCAGTTTTCCGCATCCATATTCCAGTGCTTAGCGATTTCCCAACTTGTTTCAAAATCACCATAGCAGTCTGATAAGTCTTCACCATGCACACACACGGCTAAATGCTTGAGCATAAAACCCCAAGTGAAGATATTGTCGAAATCGACTATCTCACTCACTAAGGTAGTTTTTATCGCCACTTGAGTTACCTGCGGGAAGCTCTTTTGGAAACGCCATTTGATGGTGTTCAACAAAGTGGTTCGTTGGTCAGGAAACGGTCGATGGGTCACCACAACCACATCTAGATTGGAGCGACCAACGACGGCTTGCTTACGAGCCACACTGCCATAAATATAAATACTGTGCAGATTAGATCCTAACCCACCTTTTAGAAAGGTAATCAGATCGTTAACCACAGGTTGAAATTCAGGTTGAAAAGGCTGTGTTGGGTCAATAACAGGTAGCTGCATAGGTCGTTTCGGTAAATAAAATCATGATTTAACTATAACTCTATGATCGCCTAGGTGACTTTATGATTCAAGCTATTCCTATTTATAGCATCTCCGAGATATAATCAGCGGATAGACCCACTAAGGACAAACACAAAATGCCTAGAGCAAGTGAAATTAAAAAAGGTTTTGCGATCGACGTTGATGGTAAAACAATACTAGTTAAAGATATCGAAGTAACAACACCAGGCGGCCGTGGCGGCCAAAAAATTTACCGCTTCCGTGGTAACGATGTAGCAACTGGCGTTAAAACTGAAGTTCGCCACAAGGCTGACGAAATCGTTGAAACTATCGACGTAACTAAGCGTGCAGTAATGTTCTCTTACGTTGACGGCAACGAGTACATCTTCATGGATAACGAAGATTACACACAATTCATCTTCAACGGTGAAACCATCGAAGACGAACTGCTGTTCATAAACGAAGAAACTCAAGGCATGTACGCGATTCTTATCGACGGCAATGCAGCAACACTTGAGCTACCAACTTCAGTTGAGCTTGTTATCGAAGAAACTGACCCTTCAATCAAAGGTGCATCAGCGTCTGCTCGTACTAAGCCAGCTCGTCTGTCTACAGGCCTTACTGTTCAAGTTCCTGAGTACATCGCAACTGGCGACAAAGTTGTTGTGAACACAGCTGAACGTAAATACATGAACCGCGCAAGCTAAGATACTTATTATGACCGAAGCTAACGACCTAATGTCTTACGACGATGCAATTGATACTGCATACGACATCTTTCTAGAGATGGCACCTGATAATCTTGAACCTGCAGACGTGATTCTATTCACAGCTCAGTTTGAAGATCGTGGTGCTGCAGAGCTTGTTGAAACTGGCGATGATTGGGTTGAACATGTTGGCTTTGAAGTCGACAAAGAAATCTACGCTGAAGTGCGCATTGGTCTTGTGAATGAAGCTGATGACGTTCTAGACGACGTATTTGCTCGCATGCTAATCAGCCGTGACCCAGAACATAAGTTCTGTCACATGCTGTGGAAACGTGACTAATACCGCTGTTGACGCTCATCAGCATGAGTAAACAAGTATTCATGTAAGCGAGTTAAAAGTTAGCCGAGCCGATTGCTCGGCTATTTTTATCACGCCATTTCTCATCATGATTACTCACTTTCATCATCAACTTTAGATTCACTGATTATGACCAAAGCAAAAACAGACACACAATCAAAAGGCTATGCCTGCATTGGCCTAGTTAACCCAAAGACGCCTGAAAACGTAGGCTCTGTAATGCGAGCTGCTGGCTGCTACGGCGCCAACTCTGTGTTTTACACTGGCACACGCTACGACCATGCGCGAAAATTCCATACCGACACCAAAGAAAAGCACTTAGCCCTGCCTTTGATTGGTGTTGAAGAGCTGAAAGATATTATTCCAGTAGGCTGCGTGCCGGTTGCTGTTGATCTGATTGAAGGTGCTAAGCCTCTACCTGATTACAAGCACCCACCACGCGCGTTTTACATTTTTGGCCCAGAAGATGGCACGCTAAAGAAAGAAATCACAGATTTCTGTCGTGAGACGATTTACGTTCCGACCAACGGCTGCATGAACCTAGCAGCATCAGTGAATGTAGTGCTTTACGACCGATTAGCGAAAGGCGATAACTTCTCGAATCATAAGTAAATAGAACGAGATACGAGATGAGAAAAGATTTATAGATACGTGTAAACGAGATAAGAGATGCGAAGAGCATGCTTACTGCCGATTATGGCAGTATGTTTTCGATACTCGATTACTCGCATCCCGAATCTTTTATTTCTTCTAGACGTAAAAAAACCTGCTCAATGAGCAGGTTTTTTAGTATTCAGTGCTTTTAGCCAATGAAGCTTTACGCGCAATAAATTACGTAATTACTGACGTGTTCTTGGCTTAGCTGGTTTAGCCGGACGACCGTTGTTCAGTTTAGGCTTACTTTTGTTAGCCTGAGGTTTGCCTTTGTTTGCAGCTGGAGCGCTACGACCTGAATCAGGTGTTGTAGTACCGCGAGTTGCAGGCTTCTTACGCTTAGTTTGGTTGCTACGGCCTTTTGGTGCGTTTGCACGCTCTTCGTGACGCTTAACAGCGCGACGAATTTTTTGGCTACGAGAACGCTCACGCTTACGAGAAGTGTTTGAAGGATCAAGATCCAACAGTGTCTCTTTCTCAGGCTTAAGCTCAACAAGCTCACGCAAGTAGTTAACTTCTTGAAGATCTAGCTCTTTCCAACCGCCACGAGGCAGTTTCTTATCAAGGTAGATATCACCGTAACGTACACGTTTCAGGCGGCTTACTGTTGTTTCTTGTGATTCCCAAAGACGACGAACTTCACGGTTACGACCTTCGTTAATCGCTACATAGAAAGTATGGTTCATACCTTCACCACCAGCGTAAACCACATCTTCAAAACGAGCCATGCCGTCTTCTAGTTGTACGCCACGAGTAACGTTTTTAACTTTCTGCTCAGTCACTTCACCGAATACACGTACTAGGTACTCACGTTCAACCTGACGGCTTGGGTGCATTAGACGGTTTGCAAGCTCACCATCAGTAGTGAAAAGCAAAAGGCCTGATGTGTTTGCATCAAGACGACCAACTGAAATCCAACGAGAACCACGGATCTTAGGTAGACGATCGAAAACAGTACGGCGGCCTTCAGGATCGTGACGAGTACAAAGCTCACCTTCAGGTTTGTAGTAAGCAAGTACACGACAAACCACTTCTTCAGAAGCCTTGCCTGAAACAGTATGGCCATCGATACGGATCACTGAGTTCTCGTCTTCAAGACGCTCGCCCAGTTTCGCAACTTGACCGTTAACACTTACACGACCAGATTTGATTAAACCTTCTAGTTCACGACGAGAACCGTGACCAGCTCGCGCTAAAACCTTCTGTAATTTTTCGCTCATTTACTCTTTTCTACCTAATTGTCGTCTTCACAGACGTCGAATGAATTTTTCGCGACCAAATCGCGGTCGCGTATTATCGCAAATAACCTGCCAAAAAGCACTTGTTATTTACTGTGGCAGGTTTGCTGTATCGTTACAGACTGTTAATCAGTAAAGCGATTATTCAAACGGCGCAGGATCGCCAGCACCACGACGTAGAACCACGGCATCATCGTCACTGAAGTCGATAACCGTCGTCGGTTGCTCACCTAAGTAACCGCCATTCAAAATGACATCAACCGCATGTTCTAGGCTGTCACGAATTTCTTCTGGATCCGACTCTGTAGTCTCGTTACCCGGAAGAATCAGAGACGTCGACATCAGTGGTTCGCCCATCGCTTCCAACAGGTCGAGTGCAATCTTGTTGTCTGGGACACGAATACCAATCGTTTTACGCTTGGCGTTCATCAAACGCTTTGGCACTTCTTTAGTTGCTTTAAAGATAAACGTGTAAGCACCTGGCGTGTGTGCTTTCAGCAGACGGAAAGCCACGTTATCAACGCGTGCATACAGTGATAACTCAGAAAGATCACGGCATAACAAGGTGAAATTGTGCTTGTCATCGATGCGACGAATTTTACAGATACGTTCAAGTGCTTGTTTGTTTTCAAGCTGACAGCCCAGCGCATAACCGGAATCTGTTGGATAAACCACAACGCCGCCATTGCGAATAATCGCAACCGCTTGAGTAATTAAGCGTGCTTGTGGGTTATCTGGGTGTACATAAAAAAACTGGCTCATTGTTGATCCTCGTTATCGAATCTCTCGACTCTATCATCAGAAGGAGCTGGCTCACCTAAAGACTATTCAGATGGTGAAACCGTTTGAAACTCCCAATCTTTCCATACTTCTTCGACCCCAGAAGGTAGCCAGAGATTGCGTCCAAGTTCCATCCACGGAGATGGGTAATGGAAATCACTGCCTTGGGAGGCTAATAGTTTGTATTGTATAGCATAATCCGCGAGTGTGCGTCTTTCTTGTTGCGCTTGCTGAGGTTGAGCTACTTCCATCGCATCCCCTTTCGCTTCAACAAATGCCGCTAGCAGGCGCTTAACCCACTTGGCTGTAAGTCCATATCGCCCAGGGTGAGCGAGTACGGCTTGTCCACCAGCAGCATGAATAGCCGTGACAGCATCACTCATTGAACACCAAGTTGGCGGCACATAACCTGGGTTATTACGAGTAAGAAACTTTTTAAACACCTGCTGCATAGTTTTCGCATAGCCATTGTCGACTAGCCACTTAGCAAAGTGAGCGCGAGTGATTGGTGCATCACCCGCAATCAATTTAACTTCTTCTAACACCCCTTCACGAGTCGCTTTCTCAAGACGGTGAGCGATCATCTCAGCACGCCCAATACGGTGTTGCTTCTGTTGTTCAATGAGCGCTTTGAGTTCTGGTGACTCAGGATCAACGTTTAACCCAACAATATGGATATCTTTGTTTTGCCAAACAGTCGAAATCTCAATGCCGTTTATCAACTGAATAGGAAGGTTGTTATCCGCAATGTAGCTGCGTGCTTCAGCAAGCCCATCAGTCGTGTCATGATCTGTAATCGCTAGCGCTTCGATGTTAAAGCCAAGCGCTCGGTCAATTAGCTCAGGTGGAGTAAGTCGGCCATCTGAGGCTGTTGTATGACTATGTAGATCAATTCTCATATATTCTTTTTCATTGTTTTCAATTTTTATCGTTATATTTGTGTCAACACACTTGACCCGCAAGCAGAAAACTAGTTAACTAGTACACAAATACGAAGTATCACATTTGATAGGTTCACCATGTTACAAGAATTTAACCAAAACCATAAAGATAAAGTTTTAGAACTTTCTTCAGTAGAAGCAAGTTCAGAGCTTAATTGGTGGCGCACTTGGACAAGTTCTTGGTGGGCTAACGTGTACTTCTAATTAAACAGTTTGTTTATAAAAAAGTTATCACTAAGCCCGCTTTAATAGCGGGCTTTTTAATTTGTCGAACATCTCACATTCAACTGACTAACAAATCATCGAATTGACCATATTCTAGATTGGGTGAAAGGTATCTTTATGCGACTATGTACGGCAGGAAATTTAAAGAATCATAAAGGAGGTCTTGTGAACAAGGCCATTGAAATCAAAAAGCTGGGAACCATTGAGGTCATCAATTCCTCAGTTCCTTACTCGCAAGATCCAACCAGCGTTTTTCATACTTTGTGTGAAAACAAAACTGATAGTCTTTTGTTGGAATCTGCCGAGATTGAATCTAAACAGAACCTGACAAGCCTACTCCTTATCGACTCTGCTGTTCGCATCGTATGTCGCGGACATGAAGTAACCTTTCAAGCATTGACTGAAAACGGTCAAGCGCTTATCGAACATCTCACTCAAAACGTGAAAGCAGAAATTAAATCTGACCTTACTGATAACGTTTTGACGCTGACTTTTATCGAACCAAGCAACGAATTAGACGAAGACTCACGTTTAAGAGAAGCCTCTTCATTCGATGCACTGCGTTTGGTTCAGCACAGCTTTGAGCAAGACGCGGATAACAAACACGCATTATTCATGGCGGGCTTATTCGCTTACGACATCGTGGCAAACTTTGAGCCACTAGGTGATGCTGAAGCAACCAACAATTGTCCTGACTTTGTATTCTACGTAGCTGAAACACTATTGCGTTTCGATCACCAAGAGAACGAAGGCCTACTTCACGCGAGCTTATTTGCTCAAGATGACAACATCAAAGCGCAATTAACTGACCGTCTAGCCGACATTCAAACTCAGTGTCAGTCCCTGAAAGCCATCACTGAAGTAACGCCGTTAGACAACGTTGAAGCTGTACCTAGCGTTTCAGATGAAGACTTCTGCCAAACGGTTCGTGATTTAAAAGAGTACGTAGTTAAAGGCGATATATTCCAAGTGGTACCTTCACGCCGCTTCACTCTACCTTGCCCTGCCCCACTGGCGGCTTATAAAGAACTCAAACAAAGCAACCCAAGCCCTTACATGTTCTACATGCAAGACGAGCTGTTTACTCTGTTCGGTGCATCTCCAGAAAGCGCGCTGAAATACGAGACAGAAACCAACCAAATCGAGATCTACCCGATTGCTGGTACTCGTCGTCGTGGTAAGCGCCCTGACGGTCAAATCGATTTCGACCTAGACAGCCGTATCGAGCTTGAACTGCGTACCGACAAGAAAGAAAACGCCGAGCACATGATGCTAGTTGACCTAGCGCGTAACGATGTGGCACGTATTGCCGAAGCTGGCACTCGCCACGTAGCAGACTTACTGAAAGTAGACCGCTACAGCCATGTAATGCACTTGGTTTCTCGTGTTGTTGGTCAGCTCCGTGAAGACTTAGATGCTCTGCACGCTTACCAAGCTTGTATGAACATGGGCACGCTAACGGGCGCACCAAAAATCCGCGCAATGCAGCTTATTCGTGACGTAGAAAAAACGCGTCGTGGTAGCTACGGTGGTGCAGTCGGTTATCTAACCGGTGAAGGGACTCTAGATACTTGTATCGTAATTCGCTCTGCTTACGTTGAAGATGGCGTAGCACAAGTACAAGCTGGCGCTGGTGTGGTATTCGATTCAGACCCACAAGCAGAAGCCGATGAAACTCGCGGCAAAGCACAAGCGGTTATCTCAGCGATTCAAGCAGCTCATACTAAGAACCTAACAAACAAGAAGGAGTCGTAATCATGGCTGATATTGTATTCATCGATAACTTCGACTCGTTCACTTACAACCTTGTAGACCAATTTCGTTCATTAGGTCACAGCGTAAAAATTTACCGTAACAACATTCCTGCAAAAGTAGTTGAAGCGGCGATCAACGAACTAGACAACCCTGTTGCACTGCTTTCACCAGGCCCTGGCGCTCCAGCAGATGCGGGCTGTATGCCAGAGCTGATTCAGCTTCTAAAAGGTAAAGTGCCAATGATTGGTATTTGCTTAGGCCACCAAGCGATTGTTGAAGCCTATGGCGGCACCGTTGCAGGCGCTGGCGAAATCATTCATGGTAAGGTGTCGATGATGGAACACCAAAACCATGCGACTTACCAAGGCTTACCTTCGCCACTGGCTATCGCTCGCTATCACTCTTTAGTGGCAACGCATGTATCTGATAGCCTAACGGTGACAGCTGAAGTCGATGATTTGGTGATGTCTGTGGTTCAAGAACAAGACAAGGTGTGTGGATTCCAATTCCACCCTGAATCAATTATGACGACCTACGGTGCAACGCTTCTAGCAAACGCTATCGAATGGGCTCTTGAGAAACCTCTTCGCCTTGAAAAGACTGGAAAATAGGAAACGATCATGGAACAGATTAATAAACTTTACGAACAGCAGTCTCTTACTCAAGAAGAAAGCCAACAATTGTTTGATGTGATCATCAAGGGGGAACTTGACCCAATCTTGATGGCTTCTGCGCTGACTGCACTAAAAATCAAAGGCGAAACGCCCGATGAGATCGCTGGTGCGGCGAAAGCACTGCTTGCGAATGCAAACCCGTTCCCTCGCCCTGATTACGATTTCGCAGACATCGTTGGTACAGGTGGCGACGGTCACAACACCATTAATATTTCGACGACTTCTGCATTTGTTGCCGCAGCATGTGGCTTAAAAGTCGCGAAGCACGGTAACCGCAGCGTATCGAGCAAATCAGGTTCTTCTGACCTATTGGATTCGTTCGGTATCAACCTAGCGATGACAGCAGAAGACACGCGTACGGCTGTTGATGAACTTGGCGTAGCGTTCCTATTTGCTCCGCAGTATCACGTTGGTGTACGTCACGCGATGCCTGTTCGTCAAACCATGAAAACGCGCACTATCTTCAATATCCTTGGCCCACTGATTAACCCAGCTCGCCCTAACATCGAGCTAATGGGTGTTTACAGCAAAGAGCTTGTACGCCCTATCGCGGAAACCATGCTGCAAATGGGCATGAAGCGCGCGGCGGTTGTTCACGGTAGCGGCCTTGATGAAGTAGCGATTCACGGCGAAACCATGGTTGCTGAAATCAAAGATGGCTCAATTCACGAATACACAGTGACACCAGCAGACTTTGGTTTGAACACTCACCCTCTTGAAGCAATCAAGGGCGGCGAGCCAGAAGAGAACAAAGCCATCACAACCGATATCCTGACGGGTAAAGGCACTGATGCTCAAGTTGGCGCAGTGGCAGTCAACGTTGCTCTACTGATGCGTCTGTTTGGTCACGAAGACCTAAAAGCCAACGCACAGCAAGCAATTGACGCGATGAACTCTGGCAAAGCATACGAGCTTGTACAAAAGCTTGCTGCACACGCCTAACGAACGACGAATCGAGACAAAGAACATGACACAGACTACCGATAAACTTTCGACCCACGTTTCAGTCAAAGAAGCTGAAATGGCGGAAGTATTAGCAAAAATCGTTCGTGATAAATACCAATGGGTTGAAGCACGTAAGCAGACTCAACCATTAGACGAGTTTAAAGCGTCACTAACTGCAACAGACCGCAGCTTTTATGACGCTCTGAGCGGAGAACAAACGGTTTTCATCACTGAATGTAAAAAGGCCTCTCCGTCAAAAGGTTTAATCCGTGACGAGTTTGACCTCGACTACATTGCTTCTGTTTACAACAACCACGCAAACGCGATTTCTGTGCTGACAGACGAGAAGTACTTCCAAGGTGACTTTGAGTTTTTACCTAAAGTTCGCAGCATTGCTAAGCAGCCTATCCTGTGTAAAGACTTCATGGTTGATACCTACCAAGTGTATCTAGCTCGTCATTACTCAGCTGATGCTATCTTGTTAATGCTATCGGTATTAGATGACGAAGAGTACAAAGCGCTGGCGGAAGTCGCTCACTCACTCAACATGGGTGTATTGACCGAAGTCAGCAACGAAGAAGAGCTTCACCGTGCAGTCGCTCTAAACGCTAAGGTGATCGGCATTAACAACCGTAATCTTCGTGACCTTTCGACTGATTTGAACCGTACTAAAGAGTTGGCGCCGCTGATTCGCGAACTGGCTCCAAACGCAGTTGTGATTTCAGAGTCTGGCATCTACACACATCAACAAGTTCGTGACCTTTCAACGTTTGCAGATGGCTTCCTAATCGGTAGCTCTCTAATGGCAGAGAAGAACCTCGAGCTTGCGGTACGCAAAGTAACACTGGGTGAAAACAAGGTGTGTGGTTTAACTCACTCTGACGATGCAGCAAAGGCTTATCAAGCTGGTGCGGTATTCGGTGGTCTGATATTCGTTGAAGCATCTAAGCGTCATGTGGATATCGAAGCGGCTCGTTTGACTATGAGCGGCGCACCTTTGAACTACGTGGGTGTGTTCCAAAACCACAGCGTTACTGACGTTGCGAAAACGGTTTCTGAGCTAGGCCTGTTCGCTGTGCAATTGCACGGTGATGAGTCTCAAGCGTTTGTCGATGAGCTAAAACAGTCACTACCTGAAAGCGTTGAGATTTGGAAAGCTTACGGTGTTGCTTCTGGTGCTGCTTCCGGTGCTAAAAGCTCGCTACCAGAATTACTGGAAAGCAACGTGACTCGTCACCTGCTAGATACTAAAGTGGGTTCTCAAACTGGTGGCACAGGCCAAGTGTTCGATTGGAACCTAATCAACAACCAAAGCGCAATCATGTTGGCGGGTGGCCTAAACCCAGAAAATGCTAACCAAGCCGCTAAGTTGGGTTGCTTAGGATTAGACCTAAACTCTGGCGTTGAATCCGCTCCAGGAAAAAAAGACGCAGACAAACTGCAACGTGCTTTTGCAGCGATTCGCAATTACTAGTCCAAACTCGGCGCTAGAAATTAGAAAGCAGAAACTAAAAACATATTTGTGAGCTTTGCCTTTTGCGAAGCTCAAACAAGATTAAATGACTTGGTGTGAATACACATCAGTAGAATTGAAGGAATAACACAATGGCTAAACTCGATGCCTACTTTGGTGAATACGGTGGTCAATACGTACCGCAGATCCTAGTGCCAGCACTAGACCAACTTGAACAAGCATTTATCGATGCACAAGCCGATCCTGAGTTCCGCAGCGAATTCATGACGCTTCTTCAAGAGTACGCTGGTCGTCCAACGGCGCTAACGCTAGCACGCAACCTAACAAAAGGTACAAAAACCAAACTGTACCTAAAGCGTGAAGATCTACTTCACGGCGGTGCTCACAAGACAAACCAAGTTCTTGGTCAGGCATTGCTAGCAAAACGTATGGGTAAGCAGGAAATCATCGCTGAAACTGGGGCAGGCCAACACGGTGTGGCAACGGCTCTAGCGTGTGCTCTACTAGGTCTTAAGTGTCGTGTATACATGGGTGCAAAAGACGTTGAACGTCAAAGCCCGAACGTGTTCCGTATGAAGCTAATGGGCGCAGAGGTTATCCCTGTTCATTCTGGCTCTTCAACGCTAAAAGATGCATGTAACGAAGCGCTACGTGACTGGTCGGCAACTTATGAAGACGCGCACTACCTATTGGGTACTGCAGCGGGCCCTCACCCATTCCCAACGATTGTTCGTGATTTCCAACGCATGATTGGTGAAGAAACGAAGAACCAAATTCTAGCTCGTGAAGGTCGCCTTCCTGATGCAGTTATCGCGTGTGTCGGCGGTGGTTCAAACGCTATCGGTATGTTCGCGGATTTCATTGAAGAAGAGTCTGTACGCCTAATCGGTGTAGAGCCTGCTGGTAAAGGTATTGATACCGACCAACACGGCGCGCCGCTTAAACACGGTAAAACTGGTATCTTCTTCGGTATGAAAGCACCACTGATGCAAGATGAGAATGGTCAAGTAGAAGAGTCTTACTCTGTATCTGCGGGTCTAGACTTCCCATCAGTTGGCCCTCAACACGCGCACCTAAATGCTATTGGCCGTGCTGAATACGACAACGTAACCGATGACGAAGCACTAGAAGCTTTCCAAGCTATCGCACGTAACGAAGGTATTATCGCAGCGCTAGAGTCATCTCATGCTTTGGCTCATGCAATCAAAATGGCTCACGATGATCCAGAGAAAGAACAGCTATTAGTCGTTAACTTATCTGGCCGTGGTGACAAAGACATTTTCTCTGTACACGACATTCTTAAAGAGAAAGGAGCATTATAATGGATCGCTATCAATCACTCTTCACTCGCTTAGCTGAAAAGAATCAGGGCGCATTCGTACCATTCGTAACAGTTGGCGATCCTAACCCTGAGCAATCGCTTAAGATCATGGAAACTTTGGTTGAAGCGGGTGCAGATGCACTTGAGCTTGGTATTCCATTCTCCGATCCGCTTGCAGATGGCCCGACAATCCAAGGCGCAAATATTCGCGCGTTAGATTCAAAAGTAACGCCAGATGTGTGTTTTGATCTTATTGGTCAAATTCGTGCTAAATACCCAGATCTGCCAATCGGCCTACTGATGTACGCAAACTTGGTGTACGCACGTGGTATCGAGAACTTCTACGAGCGTTGTGCGAATGCAGGTATCGATTCAGTATTGATTGCTGATGTACCAACCAACGAGAGTGGCGAGTTTGTTGCTGCAGCTAAGAAGTTTGGTATTCACCCAATCTTTATTGCTCCACCAACAGCAAGTGATGAGACGCTTCAATCGGTTTCTGAGCTAGGTGGTGGTTACACTTACCTACTTTCTCGTGCTGGCGTAACGGGAGCAGAAACCAAAGCAAACATGCCTGTGACAGCCCTACTTGACCGTTTGAACAAGTTTGATGCGCCACCAGCACTGCTTGGTTTCGGTATCTCTGCTCCTGAGCAAGTAAAAGAAGCCATCGAAGCTGGCGCTGCTGGTGCTATCTCTGGCTCTGCGGTTGTGAAAATCATTGAAAACAACGTTGAACAACCAGAAGCAATGCTTAAAGCACTTGCTGAGTTTGTTACGCCAATGAAAGCGGCAACGCAAAAATAATAAATAGGCTCCCACTAGTGCGATAATTTGCGCTGTGGGAGTTTTTCTCCGAGAACACGTCCAAACCCTCTCAATTGTTAAATTTCTGATAAAAACAACACCTCATACAAACCTGTAGCACACCTATAATACCCCACCAAAACATCACCACCATTTATAAAAATAATGACAAATCAAAAAGCAAACGTTTGCTTTAGTGTGAAAAATCATCAAATGACATTTGATTACTGCTTTTTGGTGTTCTTTCATCTCTGCTCATATTGATAAATGTAAAAGATACGTGTAAAACTTCTCGCGAAATATTAATCCAATGGTACATCGTACATTGGTGAGTAGTTCTGGGATTTTTATATTTAGTAGCACAGAGGTTATGGAAGTGTTAAAAGAAAAGAGTTTACTAAGCAACATCGGCGTTCAAGTCGTTATTGCAATGATCATCGGTACCCTAGTCGGTGCGATGATGGGTGACAGCGCAACTATGTTCGCTCCACTGGGTGCTATCTTCATCAATTTGATCAAGATGCTGGTTATCCCTCTAGTCGCGGTTGCCCTAATTTCAGGTGCTGCTGGTCTAGGCAACAGCTCATCAGCAGGTAAAGTGGGCGTGACCACTCTAGGTTACTTTGCACTAACGTCTGCACTTGCTGTAGCACTAGCGCTAGTAATGGGTGAAATATTCGAACCAGGTCGTGGTATCGATGTTTCTGGCGTTGAAGGCATGTTCTCTTCTGAATACGCTGCGAAAGGTGAACTTCCAACGTTCTGGGCAACCATCACAGGCATGATCCCGACCAACGTTTTCCAATCACTGAATGAAGCAAACATTCTGCAAATTCTAGTTTTCTGCTTATTCTTCGGTATTGCGATTTCTAAACAAGCGAAAGAGAAACGTGACCCTATCATCAATGGCGTAAACGCGATTGTTGACGCTATGGTTTGGATGATCAACAAGGTTATGATCATTGCACCACTTGGCGTATTCGGCCTAATGGCAGAAGCTGTGGGTACATTCGGCTTTGGCGCACTTATGGTTGTGTTCAAACTGTTCGTTGTCTACATCGCTGCGATTCTGATCTTCGGCTTTGTTGCTTACCCGCTAATGATTCAAATCTTCACTAAGACTTCTGCTAAGAAGTTCCTAGTGGCAATGAAGAAGCCTCAAGCGGTTGCACTATCAACAGCCTCTTCAATGGCGACACTGCCAGTAACAATGGAAACGGTAGAGAAAGAACTTGGCGTTCGTAACTCTACGGCTTCATTCGTTCTGCCACTTGGTGCGACGATCAACATGTCTGGTAACGCAATTTACTACGGCCTAGTTGCTATCTTCTTCGCACAGCTGTTCAACATCGACCTGTCTATGGGCGCTTACATTGCTATCATCGTAACGTCGACTCTAGGCGCAGTTGGTCAAGCAGGTGTTCCAGGTCCTTCTTTCCTAGTGGTTGCGGTTCTTCTAGCAGCTGGTATCCCTATTGAAGGTCTACCTCTGTTGTTCGCTCTAGACCGTATCTTCGACATGATCCGTACTGCTCTAAACATCACTGGTGATGCAGCATGTGCAGTCATCGTTGATTCTCTAATCGAAGACGAAGCGAAAGAAGCTGAGCTACAAAAACAGCAAGCGTAATATTAAGCTTCAGTTTGATTGATAAATAAAACCGCCTTCATGAGGCGGTTTTTTTATTAGGTAATGATCGATATTGATTCGGTAAATCTTACCCTTGTCAGGCTAATTGATGAGTCCAAACGCACGAGGCAGAGCCAAACTAATTTCAGGAATAAAAGTAATGGCCAACAGTGTGACGATCAATACGGCACAAAACGGCATGATACTTCTTATAACGTTTTCAATCTTAGAGCCACTGACACTACAACCCACAAATAGCGCCGTACCAACGGGTGGCGTTGCAATGCCAATACATAAGTTGAAGATAATCATCATCGCGAAGTGAATTGGATGCATGCCTAAATGCTCAGCAATCGGCATAAAGATAGGGGTAAAGATCAATACGGCTGGCGTAAGGTCCATAAACATACCCACAATCAGTAGAATCAGGTTCATCAGAATAAAGATGATAATTGGATTGTCTGAAATAGAGAGCATCCAATCACTGATCATGGTTGGTAGACCGGTAAACGCCATTGCCCATGACATAATGGTAGAAGCACCAATCAAGAACAGCATAATGCCAGTAACCTGAACCGTTTCTCTAAAAATTATCGGAAAGTGTGCCCATTTGAGGGTTCGGTAACAGAGTGACAGTATAAAAGAGTATAGAACCGCTATACATGCCCCTTCTGTTGCAGTGAATATACCACCAATAATACCGCCAATAACAACAACAATAAGCCCTAAGCTTGGTGTTGCTTGCCAAACAATATTCAGCACATCTTTCGTTGTGAAGCCGTCATTCGCACTTGTTTTGTAGCCCTTCTTTTTAGCGATGAAATAGGCGACGACCATACAACTTAAGCCCATTAGAATACCTGGGACATACCCTGCGATAAACAACGCCGCAACGGATGTTCCACCCGATACCACTGAAAATACGATCAGTGAATTACTCGGCGGTATTAATAAGCCTGCCGGGCAAGATGCAACGTTTACTGCTGTTGCTAAGTTTTTATCATAACCATCTTTTTCTAATTCTGGGCCTAAGGTTTTACCAACCGCAGCTGCTGCTGCAACGGCTGATCCTGAAACGGCGCCAAACATCATATTGGCGAAGATGTTCACGTGAAAAAGTGAGCCCGGGATCCAACCAACCAAGAGCTTTGCAAGGTTGATGAGTCGACTCGCGATGCCACCTACATTCATTATATTCCCCGCGAGGATAAAGAAAGGGATGGCTAATAAACTGAAACTATCAATACCGGTAATGATTTTTTGACCCGCAGTAATACTGGCGACTTCAAACGGTAAGATGAAATACATGATGGTTAAAGATGACATGGCAATTGCAATCGCAATCGGCATGCTTATCGCGATCATGAATAAGAATAGGCCTAGCAGCCAAACACCAATGGACAAATCCATAATATAGAGTCCTTTTAAAACTTATTTTTTGTTGGGTTCACAAAAAAGATCAAACGTATTCATGACCAAATAAATGAGGATAATAACGGCTGAAATCGGCAATATTGAATACACCGTCGACATCGGTAATTGCAGTGCTGGAGAGAGTTGTTGTGTGGTTCTTCCCATTAGGGCGATGCCACCTTGAAGCATTGCTAGAAATACAAATGCGCCAGAAATGATATTGATGAGTACATGTAATGCGATATGTGCTTTACCCTTAAGATAACCATCCAATAACGTTATTGCTAAGTGTCCTTTGATACCGAATAAGTAGCTTGCTCCTAATAAGCCAAGCCATACCATCGCATAACGAGCAAGTTCATCAGTCCAGTTACTTGGATCATTCAAAACATAACGACTAAAGACCTGCCAAGTGACAGTAACGACAAGTAACATTAGTGCAAAAGAAGAGACAAAAAGAATCAGCCTATCAAGTAGGTTTCTGAAAGTTGCTAACATGGTGTGATACCTCAAAAAATTTTGCCTTAGCAAAGCCAAGGCAAAATTATATTTTCACTAAGACTGATTAAAGAGCTTCAATTTTTTCAATGAATGGAGCTAGTTTTGGATCTTTTTTCGCCTCATCAATCATAGGTTTAACAGCTGCACGGAAAGGGGCTTTATCAACTTCAACAAACGTGACACCTTCTTTCACTCCTTTCTCTTTGTTCATGTCATCTGTTGCATCCCAGATTTTGATCTGCTCTTCAAGAGACTCAGCAGCAGCTTCTTTTAAGATCTTTTGCTCTTCTGCCGTTAATGAACCCCATTTGTATTCTGAAATGATGATCACGTCAGGTGTCATCATGTGCTGGTCCATAGAGTAAAATTTGGCAACTTCGCTGTGTTTCATTTCAACTAAGCTAGAAATATTATTTTCAGCACCGTCAATTACGCCTTGTTGCAGCGCCGTGTATACCTCATTGAAAGGTACAGGCGTTGCTTTACCACCTAATAGGTTAACCATTTCCATCATGGTTGGAGAACCCGGAACTCGAACTTTCATACCAGCGAGATCAGCCGGTGAGTTAATGGCTTTTTTAGCGTAGAAGCTACGTGTGCCTGAGTCATAGAATGTAAGACCGATGAAGCCTTTACCTTCACTTGAAAGCAACATCTCTTGTGCAGCTTCACTTCGCATGAACGTTCTCATATGTGGAACGTCACGGAATAAGAAAGGCAGTGCATTAACCTTAAACGTTGGTTCAAAAGATTCGGCTAACCCACCATTGATTTTGGCCATATCAATCGCGCCAGTAACAACTTGCTCCGCTTGGTCACGTTCAGAGCCTAATTGACCGTTTGGAAAGATCTTAATCGTAAGTTCACCATTCGATTTTTCTTTAACTTTATCAGCCATGATCACCATGCCTTGGTGAGCTGCGCTTTCTAATGACATTGCATGCCCTAACGTCAAAGTTTTTGCTTGAGCGCCAAATGCCATAAGAATTGAAGCCGCTGCAATCGTCAGTAGGTGTTTTTTCATGTTCTTCTCCAGAATCCATTTTGTAAGAGGTACAGTTTTTATATGCAACGCTATAGCTAAGTTTGAAATCTAACGTTCTATTGCACATCGCTCATAGCAGTAACGTTTCATTACAATATTCTTACCTCTATGAATTTTGTATTACAATACTATATGTACATTTTGTGAACTAAGGTTTATCTATTGGCCTGAGAACCTAATTGATTGTGATACCAATCATATTTGGGACTAATTAGACCATTAAGCAGTCTAACTTCGGATTTTTTGGGAATTTCGATTACTTTCAACTGCTTTTAGAACAATCTCTTAGCAAAAAATTACCGATGTATTTATGTTATTTTAAGACATTAAATTCAGTTATGGAGCACGACAAAGAAGGTCTCCTCGTTCTAAAACGCGAGTCGTGAACAGTGCTTTGTGAGGTGATGAAGGCAAGGTTTTCGGCTGAATTTAGGTAACAAGAATAGATAAAGGCAATAGAGAGAAGCTTGAGAGGATGAATTATTTGTAACAAAAATCCGAGAGCCTCACAGCCCTCGGATTTTTGTTTTTGGTGTTCTAATTTTTAGGCGTTAGACGAATTACAAATCAGCGCCATAGATATCAAACGTAAAGTACTTAGCGGCGATCTTGTCGTAAGTACCGTTCGCTCTGATCTCTTCAATCGCGGCATTGAATTGTTTCGCCAGTTTTGAATCCTGCTTTCTTAGTGCTAACGCCGTACCCTCGCCAATGTAGGCTTTGTCGGTTACTGCTTTACCTTTAAATTCAAAGCCCTCACCTTCTTTTTTATCTAAGAAAGCTAATGACAGTTGATCCGAGTTGCCAAAGGTTAGATCTAGACGACCATTTTGCAGATCCAGATAAACTTCATCTTGCCCTGTGTAACGCTTAATGTTGGCAACATTGCCAAACTTGTCGGTTACGTAGCGATCGTGAATCGTACCTTGCTGAACACCTATGGTTTTGCCCGCTAAGCCTGCCTGATCGACGCTGAACTCAGCGCTTTTAGCAGCAACAAATACGGCTGGTGTTTGGTAGTACTTATCAGTAAACAAGATCTTACGCTTACGCTCTTCGGTGATACGCATTGACGCCATGATCACATCTGACTTTCTTGCCAACAAACTTGGAATTAGCGAGTCCCAGCTTTGTGAAACCCAAGTACAATCGAGTTTAGCTTGCTCACACAAAGCATCAGCTATCTCAATATCAAACCCGACAGGCACACCGTCGCTGTTTTTATAGTTGAATGGCGGATACGTAAAGTCCGACGCCAAACGGATTTCTTTCGCCTGTACCGTTGTACCAAGTAAAGCGACCGCACAAGCGAGTCCTAGTATTATCTTTTTCATCATTGCCATCCTAGATATGATCTTTATCGAGTTGAGATTGAGTTTCTTTATGTTGAGCTTGTTGAATGTGTTTGCCTTGTTGACTCTGTTCTAATTCGGTTTGGTAACGTGTTAGTGACGTTATCACTTCTAGCATGCTCTCTTGGCTACCAATACTGATTCGAACACAGTTACGCAAAGCCGGTTCATGGTTTTGGTTCCTTGTCACAATGCCGTCCTTCGCCAAGACACTGAACACTTGATGCCCAGCTTTTTGACGCAGCAAAATGAAGTTTGTCGATGAAGGGTAAACAGACTCGATGAAATCAAACTGCGTTAACTCACAAGCAAACCAGTTACGCAGCTCAACCAGATTCTGCGTCGCATCTTGCATCACTGAGACTCGTTCATCAGACAACGCGTCTAATACAATTTGAGATGAGCAATCTGGCATCGGATAAGGTGGAATCAGCTTCGCGACATACTGCATCACATTTTGACTCGCTAAGATAAAACCACAACGAACTGCAGCCAGTCCAAATGCCTTAGACAAAGTGCGAATCACAACCAAGTGCGGATAACGCTCAATAAGGCTAACGGCTGACGTTTGTGGTTCAAATTCGATATACGCTTCATCGACGACCACTAGAGATTTTCCAGTCGTGCCTTCCAGTACCTGAATCAAATCCAATTTAGGAATCACATTGCCCGTTGGATTGTTTGGTGAGCAAAGAAACACGATATTCGCCAGTTTTGCCTTATTCACAATATCAGCGACGTTCAGGCTAAAGTCTTCCTGCAATGGAGAGTCCAAGGTATTAATCGCCAATGCATCAGCGCAAAACTCATACATCGCATACGTTGGAGAGCAGATAAGTATGTTGTCGCACGCCGGTTTACAGAATGTTCTGATCAGCAAATCAATCGCTTCATCTGCACCACGAACAGCCACAGTCGCGGCATCGGTACTACAGTAATCTTGATAAGCCTTAGCAATATCTTGTGGTAAGAAGTCTGGGTATCGGTTGTGACTTGCTTCTCCTTGAAACAGCGAGCTTTCCAATTCATTGGCGTTTAGCCAGACACGTCCATCACCACCAATTCTTCTTGCCGATTGATAAGGTATTAATTTTTTTACAGCCTGAGGCACTAAGCTATCAATAAAAGATGTCAAGAAGCTATCCCTTTCACAAAATCACAATGTCTTCATCATTGCCTTCATATTCAAAAAATGTGACTTATACACATATTGAATCACAAATGATGATTAAGTATTTACATTCAAACAGAACACTATTGATAAATGAATCGAAATAATCACATAATAGCCATGATAAAAAGTCATAGGTAAAGATATGAATCGCACACTTCCTTCAACCAAAACCTTGCTCGCGTTTTTGTCTACGGCAAGGCACCTCAACTTTACACGCGCGGCACATGAGCTCAATGTTACGCAAGGTGCAGTGAGTCGTCAGGTATTGTCGTTTGAAGAAAGCCTTGGCTGTGATCTCTTCTATCGCCATGCTCGCGGATTGTCTTTAACGCCGAAAGGAGAAGAACTGGTTCCCCTGATACAAGGAACGATTCATCAGCTGCAATCGGCTCTAAATCAAGTGGCTAGCTCTCCGTCTAAGATCAAACTCAACGCACCGAGCTGTATTACCTCTTGGCTACTACCTAAGTTGATGTCTTTTCAGCAAGCCTATCCTGAAATTGATGTCGAACTGACGTCGACCATCAAGCACGTCTTCGAACCAAGCTTTGATCCGTTTGACGCCGTAATTACCTATGGTAAGAAGCCAAATCAACAATCGATTATCAGCCAATTATTGTTTAACGAGCAGCTAGCGCCCGTTTGCCAAGCACAAAGCATTACACAGAGCCATCTTGTCGACGACGCATCGACCATCATCAAGCCACACAAGCTTGCCCAATACACTTGGCTACACGCCAACAATGAGCAAAGTGATTGGCGACTTTGGTTAGAGCACATAGGCAGCCACGACCTTTCAAGCAAGAACAACCAACAATTCGCGACACTCGATCAAGCTATGAACGCCGCCATTCAAGGGTTTGGCATTGCCATAGGCGACATCACACTGGCCAAGCAAGATATTGATTTAGGTAGATTGGTAAAAGTGAGTGAAGGCAGTGTTTTCTCTGGAAATGGTTACTTCTTGCTGCAACCCAAGAATCGACAAAATACATCCTTATCTACGCTTGTTGATTGGCTCGTCGATTAGCGGCAATCATTGTTGGTAGGCCTCTTTATAAGCAGCAGGAGAGCGTCATAATGAGAATTTTTCCGTTCTCAAAATGAAACTATTTGATGTCTGTTTCGTATTGATTGTCAGAGAATAGAACGTACCTTCCTTTAACTATTTGAAAAGAAGTTCAATTCTATTTAGCCGGGAATTTATTCTGTTCCGTTGGAGAAAATGGCATTCGAGTTGCTTTGTCATAGATAACCCAACCAATATACAGCAGGTTGCACCAGTTTCACTGCAGCTTGTCACGGAGGATAGGCTATGACCTTACAAAGACATACGTATTACGGCTTGATTCACCATGGAATTAAAACCCTATTAATGGACAGAATTGGCCACTTCACAGAGCGTGAATATCACGAGTATCTCGACTTAACGACCGGTAAATCGACATGTTTTGCCATGAGTGAGCAAGAGCTCGAAAACACCTTAGACAGCTTAAAGAGCGAAGGTTACCTTGAAGATATCAAAAAGCTGATACCTCGCTATCAAACCTCGTCAATGCGATAACCTGCTTCAACTCTTTAAACACGATGAGTGGTTAGATTGAATTAATTGGCACCCAATTGTCTCGAGCTATTTAGCATCGAGACAGTTTTCGTTAGACTGTCAGCAACTCAACTAACTGGATAGTCAGTGTCTCATGAAACAAATTCTTGATTTCATTCCTCTCATTATTTTCTTTGCGCTTTATAAGATGTACGACATCTATACCGCGACCGGCGCTTTGATCGTTGCCTCTGCAGTTCAAATTATTTTGACTTATCTCATCTACAAGAAAGTCGAAAAAATGCAGGTCATCACCTTTCTAATGGTTGCCGTATTTGGTGGCATGACCATCTTCTTGCACGACGACAACTTCATTAAATGGAAAGTCACCATCGTTTACGCACTGTTTGCGATTGGCCTGACGGTCAGTCACATCATGGGCAAATCAGCGATTAAAGGTATGTTAGGCAAAGAGATCACACTGCCTGATTCGGTATGGGGCAAGATCAACTGGGCATGGACGCTGTTCTTTACCCTATGTGCCGTTCTCAACGTTTACGTTGCTTTCAGCCTACCGTTGGATGTTTGGGTCAACTTCAAAGTGTTTGGTCTACTCATCGCGACCTTGCTCTTCACCTTGCTCACTGGTGTTTATATCTATAAGCATCTACCAAAAGACCAGCAGAAAGAGTTAACGGATAAAAATACCGACGAGAAATAGCCCTTAGGGATGAGTCCTCATACCCTATTTGATACAATTATTATCAATATGCGATTGGCCAATGATACTCGTGATCATTGGCCGCTGATTATTTGTGTTCGGTGAAGACGTTAAAAATTAGACCACCACGAGTCTCGTAAACACATCTATTTTTATATAAAACAATCAATACCATTAAGAGTACGACAATGACTATTCAATCAACTTTGAACCCGATTGGTTCTTTACTTCTTCGCACATTAGCGATGCCTTCTGATACAAATGCAGCAGGCCAGATTTTCGGTGGTTGGATAATGTCACAGCTTGACCTTGCTGGCGGCATACTGGCAAAAGAGATCTCTAACGGCAAAATAGTCACCGTTTCAGTATCGAGTATCGAGTTCAAACAGCCGGTTTCAGTAGGTGATGTGGTGTGCGTTTATGGTGACTGTACTAAAATTGGTCGTAGCTCGATGAATATCGACCTAGAAGTATGGGTTAAGCCTGTACTTGATCACGGCATCGGCGACCGTTACAAGGTGTGTGGCGCGACGTTCAATTACGTGGCAGTTGATGAAAGTGGCAAGCCTCGCTCTATCAACAAATAACACCTTTTATTAAGCGTGTGGCACCGATGGTCTTTAGTTTTTATAAATGAAATTACTAGGGCGTATTGACCTTTCGAGCTGACTTTTGCAGCGAATTGCTGGGTATTTATACAAGGCAGAGGCTTTGATGTGTAGCTAGCCTCCATAAGAAGCCGATAACGTAGTAGAAATGACCAGCAAACGCTGCCCGAAGGGTTCAGCTAAAAGCGTTTTACTCTTTGTTGAGGGAGATTTGCTTAGAATGACTAGGCTACTTCCCCCTCGCCGCGATTAAAACGCTTTTGACTAGGCGTCCCCACCCGAACAAAATTTAACCACGAAAGGTCAACACGCCCTAACGACCATACAACTCTCTCGCACCAATTCACAATTTCTTATCATTAGCCCTTCCAATACCAATTAGTTCGCGTAAATTAGCAAGATAGCGAATTTAAACGCCCCAAATTTAGTGAAGTAAAATAAGGATATCTCAATATGTGGTACGTGATTTTTTCTCAAGACGTCGAAAATTCATTAGAAAAACGCCTAAGTGTTCGCCCACAACATCTAGAACGCCTACAAACACTTCACGATGAAGGCCGACTGTTAACAGCAGGTCCAATGCCAGCGATTGATTCAGATAACCCTGGCGAAGCAGGCTTTACAGGTTCAACTGTGATTGCTGAATTTAACTCTTTGGAAGATGCACAAGCATGGGCAGACGCTGACCCGTACATTGATGCTGGCGTTTACCAAAATGTGATTGTAAAACCATTCAAGAAAGTATTTTAACGTGAAAAAATGGATTATTGGCTCACTGGCTTTAGCTCTGCTTGCAGGCTGTGCTTCAAGTGAGCAAGACGAACAAAGACAGCTAGAGATGATGGCGCAGCACCGAGCTGGCGTTTTATCTGCAGGCCTGCCGATTGAGTATGGCCCACTGTCGGTCATGCGCGTGCTAGCAAAAAACACGGTTATCGAAATCATGATGATCTACAACCAAGATGCAAAAGGTGCTAAGCCTTTAAACCAAGTTGTAGACATGAGTGTGAATAGCTACTGCACCAACTCTGAAGTGAGAGCAAACCTTGATATGGGCTTGGCTTACAACATCAAGATTCGCAACACTCGCGGACAACTGATGGTTGAGAAGTTGATCAGCAAAGAGACGTGTCAGAGCAGCAGCTAAATTCTAGCTCGAGATTCGAACAAGTATAAAACCAGAAGGCCTCGCAAATGCGAGGCCTTTGTTTTATGAAGCAATCAAAATCCTAAGCTGAATTATGCCTCGGTTGATTCCCACTCTTTACGCAGTGCTTTAGTTGCCGAAACTAAGTTAGTCAGCGCCGCTTCCGTCTCTGCCCAGTTCCGTGTCTTCAGCCCACAATCAGGGTTTGCCCACAAACGTTCCGCTGGAATTTTCTCTGCCGCTTTCTTAAGTAAATCAACAATCCACTCTTCTGACGGGATGTTTGGTGAGTGAATGTCATAAACGCCAGGTCCAATCGCATTCGGGTAGTTGAACTCTTCAAATGCTTTCAGCAGTTCCATGTTCGAGCGAGAAGTCTCAATGGTAATCACATCGGCATCTAGCGCGGCTACTGAATCAATGATCTCGTTGAACTCGCTGTAACACATGTGGGTATGAATCTGAGTTTCTGGTTTAGCACTTGCCGCTGAGATCTTAAAGGCATCGACCGCCCACTCTAGGTATTCTGCGTGGTCGCGCTTTTTCAATGGCAGACCTTCACGAATCGCTGGTTCATCGATTTGGATAATGTTGATGCCCGCGTCTTGCAAATCAGACACTTCATCTCGCAGCGCAAATGCCAATTGATTAGTGATCTCTTTGCGTGAAATGTCTTCACGTGGGAATGTCCAACATAAGATAGTGACTGGGCCTGTCAGCATCCCTTTCATCTGCTTCGAGGTCAGAGATTGGGCATAGGTCGACCATTCTACGGTCATCGGCTTCTCACGCTCTATATCCGCGACCACAATCGCCGGCTTCACGCAGCGTGAGCCATAGCTTTGTACCCAACCAAACTTAGTGGTTTGAAAGCCTGCTAGGTTTTCTGCAAAGTACTCCACCATGTCGTTACGTTCAGCTTCGCCATGAACAAGCACATCCAAATCCAGTGCTTCTTGACGTTTAACGGCATCCGCAATATGGCCTTTCAATGCAGTGTTATATTCCGCTTCACTCAGTTTGCCAGTGCGGTAAGCGCTACGTTGAACACGGATCTCGCCTGTCTGTGGGAATGAACCAATGGTTGTGGTTGGTAACAGCGGTAAGCCTAACACCTCAGACTGGTGCGCGGCACGTTCTGCGTATGGAGCTGTGCGCTCTGCTAGCGCTTTAGTTATCGTGTTAATACGAGCTTGAACTTGCGGCTTATTCACATGAGTTGCACTCTTGCGTGCAACAATCGGGTGGCTATACGTCTCACACGCTAAAATGGCATTTTGGTCGCCGTCTAACGCCGCACCCAATAAGCTCACCTCAGTGACTTTCTGTTTTGCAAAGGCAAACCAACTCTTCACTTCTTCGCTAAGCGTCTCTTCTAACTCAAGGTCGACTGGGCTATGCAGCAATGAACATGAACTTGCGACCCATAGTTTATCGCCTAGCTTGTCTTTCACAGGTTGCAGCAACTCAAGCTGCGCGGCTAAGTCTGCTCGCCAAACATTGCGTCCGTTGATTGCTCCT
This sequence comes from Vibrio sp. 10N.286.51.B11, assembly GCF_041469245.1. Taxonomy (NCBI): domain Bacteria; kingdom Pseudomonadati; phylum Pseudomonadota; class Gammaproteobacteria; order Vibrionales; family Vibrionaceae; genus Vibrio; species Vibrio sp. 10N.286.51.B11. Next base: position 32,176 of record NZ_JBFRKI010000012.1, read on the forward strand.
GCAGAAAGCACCCAATCTTCAGGTAGCTTGTTCACCACTTCATCGAGTTGCTGGGGTGCGGCAGCCAAATCGATGTGTAAGCCGTTGACGGGCAGTTCCATGATTTTATCTAACGTGTCAGTCACAGAATCAAAGTACGTGGTAAGGAGTAGCTTCACATCACCTTGAATCACCTGATAAGCCAATTTGAATGAATCTGCCCACTTAGTCTCAAGTTCCAGAGAAAGGATAGGTTCATCGATTTGTACCCACTCAACGCCCAACTTGGCCAGTTTTGCCAGAATCGCTTGGTAAGCGGTAAGCAAGCGTGGAAGCAAAGTTAAACGGTCAAAGCCCTCTTCTACTTCCTTGCCGAGATATAAATAAGATAATGGGGCTAGAAGAACTGGCTTCACCTTATGCCCCGCTTTAATCGCTTCACTCACTTCATCAAACAGTTGTGGCCAACTCACTTCAAAGGTGTCGTCTTTACTGAACTCAGGAACAATGTAGTGATAGTTAGTGTTGAACCACTTCGTCATATCTGATGCTGCTGCACCATCTTTAGCGCTTTCAGAGCCGTGCTTAGCGCCACAACAAGTTGGCTGCCTTTGAGATTGTATTTGAGTTTGAGATTGACCGCGACCAACGCGGAACAAGGTATCTAAATCTGGGAAGGCTTTTTCACCTTCTGATCCACCAGCGTGACGCTCAGGTACATGACCTAGAAGTAACGTCGTTGTTAGAACATGGTCGTACCATGCGAAGTCACCCGCAGTTGCAAAGCTTAGATTCGCCTTAGCTTGTACATTCCAGTTACGATTTCTTAGTTCGCTACCGAGTTGCTTTAAATCTGATTGGTTAATCTCACCGCGCCAGTATTTTTCTAAAGTGAATTTGAGTTCGCGTTTTTCGCCGATACGTGGGTAGCCTAAAATATGCGTTGTCGTAGTCATGAACCTGTTCCTTATTCAATAATTTTTAGTGTTCGATCAAACTGCCTAGCTTATGGTTTAAGTTCTTTGCAAGGCGTCTAGATGGCTAAACTATCTCCCTAATCTGAACGATGAACAACGTCCAAATATTCATCTTGTTTATTAAAAATATTCATCTTGAATAATCTAAAGCTGAAAAATTAAATCCATCTGGACATCTAGACGTTTACAAATGAAGGAAAACCCCGTAGGGTGATTATTAAGAAATATTGAATTGGCTTAGGGAATATGAGGAAAACTCATGATAGAGCTTAAACACCTTCGAACATTGACTACCTTAAGAGACAGCGGCTCACTAACTGCCACTGCAACCTCTCTTCATTTGACGCAGTCGGCGCTTTCTCACCAACTGAAAGACCTTGAGGCGCGTATCGGTGGTCAGCTTTTCCTACGTAAAACTAGACCAGTTAAGTTCACCTCTGAAGGTGAGATTTTGCTTAGGCTTGCCGATGAGATACAGCCAAGAATAGCTAAAGCGGAGAACGAACTCGCGAGCCTGAAAGAGGATGTGAATGGTCGTTTGCACATGGCGATTGAATGTCACTCATGCTTCCAATGGTTAATGCCTGCTTTGAAGGAATATCAAGTGGCTTGGCCAAGCGTAACGCTAGATTTCTCGTCAGGCTTTGGGTTTGAGCCGCTACCCGCGCTAATGGCAGGCGAGCTAGATTTGGTGATCACCTCTGATATACAGCCTCGCTCTGAGGTTCACTACGAACCACTCTTTGATTTTGAGATGCGTCTCATCACTGCGATCAACTCGCCTTTGGCAGATCAAGCGAGCATTGACCCGCAAGATCTTAGCGATCTCACGATGCTCTCCTATCCAGTTCAAAAACAGCGTTTGGATGTGGTGAAGCACTTTTTACAACCTGCAGGTGTAGAACCTAAGAAGTGGAAGCAAGCAGACAATACCTTGATGTTGGTGCAAATGGTATCGGCAGGATTAGGTGTCGCGGCATTACCAAATTGGGCAATCAGTGAGTTCTCAAGACAAGGCTTGATAGCCAGCAAGCCGTTGGGCAAAGGGCTTTCAAGAAGACTGTTTGCAGCGGTAAGAAACTCAGAAAAAGACAAACGTTACCTGCAGGCTTTCTTTAGCACAGCAAGACAGCAAAGTAAGAGTCACTTAGATGGCATTGAGGTTGTTTAAGAGATTCATTGTTGGCTAGCTTAAGCCTGTATTAAATCGGAAAGGCAAACGCCAGAAACAAAAAAAGTCACAGATAATCTGTGACTTTTTAGTTTCAGTATCGATGATTTTCGATATCTGTTGATTCGCGAAAATAGACTATCTTGGATAAGACTTAAACTGGTTAGTCAATGGGTCGTATTGATAGCCAAGCATATCGAGCTTGCCCACGACACTTTCTATATCCATTTCATACATACTGATCAGCTCTTCAAAGCTATCGCACTCTAGGCGAAGTTTCTCATTCACGATTCCCAGCAAGATAATGCTATCGAAACCTTTGACGTTGCTTAAATCCATCTCGTACTCCTTACGAACACACCGACTAAAATTAAGTTTAGAACGCTTACCAAGGCCATGCTAAAAAACTGATCACACTTCTTAAAGAGAATGCGTGATTAATGAGCGCACGTAATTAATGAAAGTGCGCGATTAAAGTGCCCACACTGGCGTTAAACCCACAGCCGCAGCCAATAACATCAGTAACGAAACCGTCAGTTGAAGTTTTTCCGGGGTTTTAACGAACAGTAGATGCCAACACCACACCACGATAGCTGAGATTAGCAAAGCAAAGCTGAACAGTAGCGTTGAAATCACTGGTTCTAGTTGAGCTTCAGACAAAGAATAGACACTCACGACTGTTGCCAAAACCACCAACATGCCCGTCAAAATACCAACAACAGGCAGAACACGGTGAAATGCCTGTAAGCGTGTTCTTGCAATCGTCAGCAGTAAATGGCCAAACGCTGAGCCTAACAGTGCCACTAGCAATACAGTAGTGATGATACCAACGGTAGTTGCTTGTTCCGTCGCTTGGATAGCAACGTAAGACAATGCCAAACCACAAGCTAAGTACATCACCCAAATAGGGCCAGAATCGCGTGTCTTCTTAGTTTGAACTTGAGAATAGAAATAAAAGATCGCAAACACGACCAGAAAGGCTTCAATTTTTACTGAGGCAACGGCAAGCCACAGCACGCCAATCGCAGGTAACATCTTGTGGATACGACCACGCTGCCCCGGACAAATATCCCCTTTCACCAAGATGAGGGTTAAGATCAGTTGGGCTCCTAAAAGCATCGGAGCAAATTGTACTAATAACGTTTCGACCATTGTGGATCTACTTCTTCAGACTTATTTTCGCGAATAATATCAAAAACTGCTGCGAACACTAATCAAAATCACAAATTAGCGACGTTATTCAAGGCTTCAACTATGCTGTTGTATGGTTCTTTTGTCGCCATTTACCGTAAAAAGACGAAAGACACCAGAACTAACAGGGGCATGTTCTACTGGCTAGTCTAGGCTCATGCCGCTATAATTCCCGCCTCAAAAATCAGAGGTTGAAATATGTACAGCGATATCACTCCTATTCACGAACACAAAAAATACTGGGCCGAGTGCTACGGAACTGCACCCTTTTTGCCTACCAGTAGAAAGGAGATGGATGCTCTTGGATGGGATAGCTGTGACATTATTATTGTAACTGGTGACGCTTATGTCGATCACCCGAGCTTTGGTATGGCTATCATCGGCCGTCTGCTTGAAGCTCAAGGTTTCCGCGTGGGCATTATTGCTCAACCAAAGTGGGACAATAAAGATGCCTTCATGAAGCTAGGTAAACCTAACCTATTCTTCGGCATCACAGCGGGTAACATGGACTCCATGATCAACCGCTACACCTCTGATCGCAAATTACGTCACGATGATGCTTATACTCCGAACAATGAAGGTGGCAAGCGTCCTGATCGTGCAACTCTGGTTTATTCTCAACGTTGTCGTGAAGCTTACAAAGGCACGCCAATCGTGCTTGGTGGTATTGAAGCGAGCTTACGTCGTGTAGCTCACTACGACTACTGGTCAGATAAAGTTCGCCGCTCTGTATTGTTTGATGCAAAAGCTGACATTCTTCTTTTTGGTAACGCTGAGCGTGCACTGGTTGAAGTAGCACACCGCATTGCCGATGGTGAAGACATGTCTACGCTGACCAATATCCGCGGTACTGCTATCAATCTTCCTGCGGCCCCTGAAGGCTTCAAGATCATTGACTCTTCTCGTATCGAAAAGCCGAACAAAGCGTATGTTCCGGTTAACCCGTACGAAGTTGAAACTCAGTGTGATACCAAGAAAGACGAAAAAGAAGAAGTAAAAGCGCAACCTATTACTATTCGCCCTTCTCGTCACGATGCAAAAACTACAGCGGTTCGTATCCCAGGTTACGAAAAGCTAAACAATGACCGTATTCTTTACGCTCACGCTAGTCGTATTCTGCACCTTGAGACAAACCCGTACTCAGGTCGTGCTCTGATTCAACGTCACGGTGATCGCGAGCTTTGGATTAACCAAGCGCCTATTCCATTGACCACAGAAGAGATGGACTACGTGTTTGGCCTTGCGTACAAGCGTGTTCCGCACCCGATGTACGGCAAAGCGAAAATCCCAGCATACGACATGATCAAAACCTCGGTTAACATCATGCGTGGTTGTTTTGGTGGTTGTTCTTTCTGTTCAATCACAGAGCACGAAGGTCGCATCATTCAGAACCGTTCGAAAGAATCTATCTTGGATGAGATCGAAGACATTAAAGATAAAGTACCGGGCTTCACAGGTACTATTTCTGACTTGGGCGGCCCAACGGCGAACATGTACCGTTTAGGTTGTTCAGATCCAAAAGCTGAAATTAACTGTCGTCGTCCATCATGTGTGTTCCCGAAAATCTGTGAAAAGCTAAACACAGACCATCAACACACTATCGACCTGTACCGCTCTGCGAGAAAAGTACCGGGTGTTAAGAAGATCATGATCGCTTCTGGTGTACGTTACGACTTAGCGATTGAATCTCCAGAATACGTTCGTGAGCTTGTGACTCACCACGTTGGTGGTTACTTGAAGATTGCTCCAGAGCATACTGAAAAAGGCCCACTGGATCTGATGATGAAGCCGGGCATGGGCACTTACGATCGTTTCAAAGAGATGTTCGAGAAGTACAGCGCTGAAGCCGGTAAGAAACAGTACTTAATTCCTTACTTTATCTCTGCTCACCCGGGCACAGAAGATGAAGACATGCTTAACCTAGCAATGTGGCTGAAAAAGCACAACTACGAGTGTGACCAAGTACAGAACTTCTACCCATCGCCAATGTGTAATGCAACGTCGATGTACTACTCAGAGACTAACCCTCTGAAACGCGTGAAATATAAGAAGCGTGAAGATGTTCCTGTGCCGAAAGGTGATCGTCAACGTCGTCTGCATAAAGCACTGCTTCGTTACCACGATCCTGAAAACTGGAAAATCATCCGTGAAGCACTGATCAGCATGGGTAAACAGCACCTAATTGGTGACAAAGCAAACTGCCTAGTACCAGCAGAAGACTTTGATGCACAAACACCGGCACAACGTCGTAAGTCTGGTCGTCACGGTTCACAACGCTTTGCGACTAAGCACAGTAAATCTCAGCCAGGTCTTGGTGGCGAAAGCCCACGTAACCACTCTGGTAAGAAACCGGGTGGCAAGAAGCCGACTGGTAACAGCAACGGTAGCCAAGGCAATGCTAACCAAGGTCGCGGTAATGACAATGGTCGTAAACCAGCGACTGGCTTTATTAAGAAAGGTCCTGGAGGTCAGCAATCGCAAGGTAATGGCGGCGGAAATGGCAAACCAAACCGTAACAAAACGGGCAATGGTCAAGGTGGCAAACCTGCGGGTAACGGCAAGAACCGCCAGCGCGCAGCACAACGCTAATATCGCGAACCAGTTTACTTCGCTATCGTAAAAACACAAAGCGCAGCTATTTAGCTGCGCTTTTTTGTGTCTGTTACAAGATAGCCTAACGAGCAAACACCCAATACTGACTAAGCAAATAGTTACTGACCATGCCCACCAAGATGCCAACCGCCATTGCGATAAACACTGCCCCAGTAAATGCAGGCAGCAATTCAGTCATCAACTTAAAGCACAGCAAATTAGGTATCGCCGATATTGATGCAGAGAACATGAACTTTTGCCATTGAATCAGCTTTTCGGACCAATTCCCCTGCCCTTTGAATTCAAAGGTCAACACTCGATTTCCAAACCAGGTTGTCGTTGCTGCAACGATGAAAGAGCCAATTCGAGCACTCATTAACGGCAGCCCAATAACGTAATGCAGCAACGCAAACACGGCACAATCGACAACAAAGCCACCCGACCCCACCATAGCGAATTTAATCATCTTATGATGAGGTTGTAGTTTTTGGTTTAGCACGTCGAACTTGTGGCTAAACAGTCTCGATGACGAGTTAAAATTGAACATCGCCATCACTTCGAATATGGCTCAACGATAGATTTGGTTTGATGTTTTGGCTATGACAACTAAATAGAGCGCGCTTGATCTTCACCGTCGGCTCTAAAATACAGGTCAACGCATTGTCTTTAATCTTGGTTTCCACTTCCGCTCTTTTACCAATCAGATAGAACTTGTCGATACCATCTAACTGCTTAACATCAAGTAGCTTTTTCGCTTGTCCATGACTGTAAAATTGCCCAGAGAACGGTCGTTTACCGATGTAAAAGCTCGGCGCTTCATCCGTGATCTGCTCGAAGATAATACGGTCACTTTTCTCGTTCGCTTTGCCTAGGTTGAGGTAGACCATCGCAATCATTAACAGCACAGGTAGCACCAAAGCCACACTCGAGAACCACTTCTTATCTTTTTCTACCACAAGCGTTGCCACCAGCAAGCCAAGGGCTGGAATACCCGGTAGGACGTAAGCTGGAAGAATATTACCCGCCATAGTGAAAAGAATTAGAGGAGAGACCAACCAACACACAAGGAATGAAAACAACCCACTATGTTCAGCGTTAACTTCTGCGATTTTCTTACGACGGGCGAAAGTCAAAATAGGCAACACAATCGACCACGGCGCAGCCGCTTGAATCCAGAAAATCCAAATCATGCCTCTTGCTTGGTCATGGGCAGAACCGTATAAATCGCCCTCCCAGCCACTCACAACAAAACGCTTAAAGTGCTCGCCAACAATAAAGTAATCAATAAAACCCGGTGTTGCCATTTCAGCCATGATGTACCAAGGCAAGGCAATCGCCAGCATCACACCTAAGCCAGACAACAGTGGAAAGCGTTGCCATAACACTTTGAAAGCGCCAAAGAAGCCGTGTTGTAATACCAACCAAGGGAAAACTGCGATACCCATGATGACAATCGCTACCGGCCCTTTTGCCAGCAAGCCTAATGCTAAACCAATGAAACCAACATAACCCCAAGACCGATTAGTCTTCGCACTCCCTTCACCCTTCCCCGCTTCTCCTCCTAGCCAACATAGGTAGAAACCCAGCATGGCAATAGTCATCGCTAAGGTTAACGCGATGTCTGTCATCACAGCACCTGCCGCAATAGAGAAAATACCACATGTCGCCAATACCACGGCCGCCACCAAGGCACTTTGTCCGGTGCGCTTAGCCATGTACGCAACCAACAAAATCGTCGCAAAACCTGCTAACCAGTGTGGCGCACGCACAGCAAACTCACTCAAACCAAACAGCTCAATGCCAATCGCGCTCATCCAGGTAAACATCGGAGGCTTACCCCAGAAAGGGATGCCGTAATCAAATTGAGGGGTTAACCAATTGCCGGTTTCTACCATCAAGCGAGCCATCTCACCGTAGCGCGCTTCCGTGGTGTCCATTAAAGGATATGTCGCCAGAGATAAGAGCCTTAGAACCAATGCAAAAGCCAACAAATACCATAGGTGCGTTCGGTTCAGGCTCATGCTGACTCCTCTAATTTAAAATGTGTTTTTAATGCAGGGGTATCGACCACCGATTGGATCAGATACAAAGGACGGTTCTTGGTTTCGATGAAGATACGACCGATGTACTCCCCCATTAAACCAATACTCAGAAGTTGAATGCCGCCAAGGGCAAGTTGAACCACCATCATGGATGGGTAGCCCGTAATAGGCTCACCAAACATCATGGTTTTGAACACGATGAAGACGCCATACACGAAAGCAGTAAGCGCCACTAATCCACCAACGGCCGTCGCAATACGCAGTGGGCGGATAGAAAATGATGTGATGCCATCCATCGCCAATCCGATGAGTTTCAGGTAGTTCCATTTCGTCTCGCCACAGAAGCGAGCGTCGCGCTTAAACTGAATCGTTGCTTGTCTAAAACCTGGCCATGAAAAGATGCCTTTCATGTAACGGTTACGTTCAGGCAGTTGGTTGATATGGTCGACAACCTCTCGGCTTAACAGTCGGAAATCACCGACATTTTCTGGAACATCGATCTTCGCTGCCACGTTCATGACTTTGTAAAAGCTTGCTGCTGAAAACTTCTTAAACCACGTTTCACCATCACGTTGGCTACGCTGCATATTGACGACGTCATAACCTTCGCGCCATTTGGCAATCATTTGAGGAATCAGCTCGGGTGGGTCTTGTAGATCGGCATCGAGCAAGATCACAGCTTGTCCTCGGCAGTGTTCGAGGCCAGCACTCATCGCTGATTCTTTACCAAAGTTACGGCTTAAACCGATCACAGAAATTGAGCTATTGATTGAAGTGAATGAACTCACCAAATCCAAGCTGTTGTCTTTGCTGCCATCATCGACATAAACAATTTCACTGGTGATGGGTAAGCTATCCAGTACCTTGGTTAAGCGAGAATGAAACTCTTCTAACACCTCTTGTTCATCGTAAAACGGCACAATGATCGATAGTGAAACGGCGGGATTGATCCGTGATGTGGAGACTTTAGGTCGGCTAATATGAAATTCAGACATAATACGTTCTTCTATTTTTTAATCTGAATCCAATCTACCCCCTCATAAGTGAAAGTTATGTTATTGACATATTTTTCACGCTCACTCAGGATAATGTTACCGTCTATTTCTGTATGAGAATCAAAATGAAACGAGTTCTATTAGTCGAAGATAACCGTGAAATCGCAGGTGTCTTGTTTGATTATTTTGAGTGTATTGGCATGGAACTCGATTATGCGGACAACGGCGAACTCGGCCTGCAACTCGCGTTGGAAAACTCATTTGATATCATCATATTGGATCTGATGTTGCCAAGAATGGACGGCCTCACGGTTTGTAATAAACTGCGAGACCAAGGCAACGCGACACCTATTTTGATGTTGACTGCGTTAGATAGCCGCGATGATATGTTAAAAGGGTTTGAGCATGGTGCCGATGACTATCTAACCAAACCTTTTGATTTGGATATTTTGGAAGCCAGAATGAAAGCGCTTGTTCGTCGTTACCGAGGAAAAGTGGCTTCTTCTAAATTGCAGTTTGATGAACTCACCATCGACCAAAAAACGCGTAAAGCTTACCGTCAAGATAAGTTACTCGCACTCAACCCAACCACTTACACCATCCTTGAGATGTTGTGCCAAAAAGCACCAGAAGTGGTTACTCGCGAAGATATTTCCTACAAACTCTGGGAAGAAGACGAACCCAACAATGACGTGTTGCGCAGTCACATCTATCAATTACGTAACCAACTCGACAAGCCGTTTGATACTCAGATGTTGATTACCGTCCCTAAAGTTGGATTCCGTCTGGAGTCATCGAATTGATTTTAAATGTTCTCACGAGCACCAAAACCCTAACCGGCCGCTTAGCGGTTTTCTTTGGGTTAATGGCCGTGATTGTATCGGCCTTTGTCTATTTAGTCTTTGTTGCCGCACTCTACATGTCAGAAGATCGCGTCGGTGAAAGACGCATCCTGATCGACCGTAACTATGCGGTTGGTTTATTCCAAGCAGGGGAAAGCGGTACGTTAAGAATTGATGACCTGACAATCGCCTACAATGATCTTTCATTGATACCTGCCGAATACCTCAAATACATTAAAGGCAAAGAAAGCTTTGTTGGCGAGGTAGGTGAAGAACCTAACTCTCGCATGGTGTATGTTGGTGAGTATTCTGATAAAGGTCAAACCCACCCAATCGTTCTGCTTTCCGAGATCGACCGCGTCGAGTTTGAGATTTACGAACTGGTTTATGCGACCACCTTTGTACTAACATTACTCTCTATTCTAATTTTTAGCTTTGGTGCTCTGCTCTATCGATTATCTAAACGACTGATTGAACCCTTCAATTCTATTTCCGAACAATTGGAATCCAATAAGCTCAACCTAAACGAAGAATTTGGAGTGAATGACGATGCGGCGGTGGAGTTTCGTCAGTTGACGGATCAACTCAATCAATACAGAAGAGAAATCAATTCTCTAGTAAAACGCGAGCAAGCTTTCGCACGCTACTCAAGTCATGAACTAAGAACTCCGTTGACTGTTGCTCGTGGTGCCAACAAACTGTTACTGAGAAGCGAAACAACCGAATTTCAATCTCGTCAGGTTGAACGTATTGATGAAGCCATTGTTCAAATGTCTGAAATGGTCGATGCACTGCTTGGTCTCGTTCGCTATGAAAGAAACAGTGACGATGCACCGCTACGTTTATTCAGCCAGCAAGAGCTAGAGACTATCGTTTCTAAAAATTCGTTGCAGGCTGACGAGAAGGAAGTCGCGATAACCTTACAAGTTCAATCAGAACCCACAATTCAGGCCACCAGCGCGATAATGAATATGTTGGTCGGTAACTTGTTAAGAAACGCGATTGCAGCCACTAATAGCGGTACAGTAACTATTACCCTTTCTCAAGACAGTCTTATTATTGAAGACCAAGGCGAAGGCCTGCAGGAGCAATACAACCCGAATGGACACGGGCTAGGTTTGTTGATTGTCGATGACTTGTGTCAGCGTTTTCATTGGGACTTTGAATTGTTTAATCGCAGCTGTGGTGGATGCACAGCCAAGATCACCTTTCAAGCCGATTCATCCGCGTCAATATCGAACGAAAACTTGATTTAGTTGGTTTACAGCCGCCTCTGGCTACTAGATACTCGTCCGTCCTATTTGATTTAAAAATGCTGGCTCTTGAGTCAGCATTTTGTCTAAGTGCGATGAAACTAAATAATAGCCCTGTAACTCAACATCAATACAACGACCACACCTTTTTCTTAAAGCGTGACGATCAGCTTCATTCCCACTTTTGCGGCAACAAAGCCAGAAAGTTCATGAAGCTACTGGAAGACGAGCACCCAAGCACTACCACCCTAATAAGCTATGGTTCCGCTCAAGCCAACTCATTGTTCTCGCTAGCCGCACTTGCAAAAATCAAAGGTTGGACGCTTGAGTTTTACGTTGATCACCTACCTCGATGGCTACAAGAACGCCCACTCGGCAACTACCGTGGCGCTATCGATCTCGGGGCTGAGGTTATTTCAGTCAAAGAAACAGGCTCTGAGCTTCATCCACAAGAGTATATTGAGCAAGTAAGACAACCTGACTCACAATGCATTGTGTTACCAGAAGGTGGACGCTCTCAGCTTTCTGAATATGGCGTAAAACAACTGGCGATGGAAATACTCAGCTGGACTCGCTTTGAAAACCAATACGATTTTGTTGTGGCACTGCCAGCAGGCACAGGCAGCACGGCTCTGTATCTACATAAGCATTTAAAACTACACAACATCCCGGTATTAACCTGTGCATGTGTTGGCGGCAGTGATTACCTAACGCAACAGTTCAACGAGCTTGGCGAAACCGATCACCCGCAGATATTACCGCTTAAAGCCAAACACCACTTTGGTAAGTTGTACCAGCAGGACTATCAAACTTGGTTGGATCTACAAGAACAAACTGATATTGAATTCGACCTGCTCTACGACCCATTAATGTGGCAATGCTTAGAGCAATGGCAAGAAGAGAACCCAACCAAAACCGTCATCTATATCCATCAAGGTGGCATCTTAGGTAATGAGTCGATGTTGCCGCGCTATCAACGTAAGTACCCAGAACTTCGAAGTAGCCACACCGCTGATAACGCTACTTGGTAGTAATCCGTTCTTTTCTACTCTAATGCCCCGCGTTTCTGCGAACTGAGAATTTCTCAGCGCATCATGAACAGCCATCGCACTCCCTTTCGATGGCTGTTTATCAGTAATAGCCACCTGCTATCCCTGCCAGACATTTCAAGTTAGAGACAGAAATCTGGCGAGAATCATCGCGTTATCTATACTTTCGATTGGAACGTCAATTGTCATCGAAAGGAATTACGCATGCGAAAACTCACTACGCTCGGCCTGTTTTCAGTTTTACTGCCCTTCTCTGCGATATCAGGAGAAAACGTCACTTACCAAGTCGATGGGATGGATTACGAAGGTTATTGGAGTGAAGCCAGTGACCAAGCGCCTTTGGTACTGCTAATACACGATTGGGATGGCTTAACCGATTACGAAAAGAAACGTTCTGAGATGCTCAACGAACTCGGTTACAACGTGTTCGCCATCGACCTATTTGGTAAAGGCATTCGCCCTACGGAAGTGAAAGATAAAAAGCAACATACAGGCGAGCTGTATAAAGACAGAGAAAAAATGCGTACGTTGCTCAACGCTGGTGCCATGGAAGCGAAAAGACTTGGCGGCAACTTAGATAACAACGTAATGATGGGATACTGTTTCGGCGGAGCCGCTGTATTGGAAGCCGCTCGTGCGGGCATTCCTTCGAAGGCTTATGTCACCTTCCATGGCGGTTTATCAACACCAAAAGGTCAAGACTACTCGCAGACTAAAGCTCCCGTAGTCGTGTTCCACGGCACGGCTGATGCCATGATTTCAATGCACGACTTTGGAAGCCTCGCCGCTCAACTTGAATCAACCAAAGTTCCGCATGAGATGATCACTTATAGTGGTGCGCCACACGCCTTCACAGTATTCGGATCGAATAACTATCAACATGAAGCTGACCAAAAATCATGGCAACGCTTTACTCAGTTGTTAAGTTCGGTATCTCGTTAACTTTCAATCTAGGTAACAGCCCAACGGCAGCCTGTTACCTAATTCGTACTAATTATTAGCGAGTATTTCTTTAAATTTGGTGTTCGTCACTCAAAAAGAAAGCGCTTTCTTGTAGTGTGTCTCTATTATCAATCAGGCACTCTGAATCAGATATGCTTTTTTAACTGTGAGAAATTATGAAATATTTAGCAATTCTACCAGCGGTATTCGCACTAAGCGCCTGTTCAACAGTGACAGAGTCACCGGTTAGCTACCACAAAACTTCTCCGGGGCTAGAGTCACTACAGAACAACGAAAACTGCTGTGAAAACCTGAGTACAATTCAATATCAAAGCGTTACGAACCCAGAAGAAACATCTGTTTCGATCACCACAGCAAGCCCTAAGATCGAGTTCAAATCGGGCCGATCCTTTGCTGGAGGGCTAAAGCTTCCTGCAACACTAGATGCTATTCGTTTTTCAGTGACTTCAAATGCTAGTTATTCAGCATTCGTTCCGTCACTTTTAGTCTTAGACAAAAATTACCAGCCGCTAGATGTCATTGGCAATGAAAGTATTAAGTACCAACCACTTAGCCTGCTTGATGGTGCACAATATGGCGCGCAAATCGAACTGCAAGAACGTTACTTAAACGGCGAGGCTCCTGCTTACTTGGTCGTATTCACAACCAGCGAAGCACTCGCGGAAACAACTCCTGTCGAAAAACCAAGTGATATGGCGATACGTTCTGGTGATATCCAGGCAAACATCGCTCATAACACGGACTACGCCATCCCTCATTCTGCAATCGGGAAAGTCTCCTTTGATTTTAAATTCACAGCGGTAACCACCGTTGTTGAAGAACAAAACCGTCAAAAGCGAGTTCAACAAATTATTCCAGAATCAACCGTAGCCCAATCAGATTTATTAACGGAAAATACACTGAATAAGAAAGAGGTTTATCAAACTCTTATAGAAAACTCGGTTTCATCTGGAGATTTTAGTGCAGCACTGACTTACGTTGAAGAATCTGAGCGATTAGGAATCGAAGGGATGCGAAACTCCTTTGTTGACGCGATGAAGCAATATCAAAAAGCACAATAACTCAACCTCAAAGTAGTCGTTTATTTTCTCTCACTTTACCTCTTTTTTGAGCAACGAGAGTTAAATAAACGACTGTTATCCCTTAGCCCTATTCAGGCATAAACGAAAATACTAATTGCTCCAATTCTAAGCCTAATTTGATGAATTCAATATCCAAAGAATAAAAGCCTTTATCAAGCTTAACGGAGAGCCCCTCAACTGAAACTGTCTCGCCATTAGTACCATTCACTGATAGAGACATCGCGTACACGTTATTGAGACTTAAACTACACGCAGATTGAGCCAAAGTGCCACTATCGTAGTTAACAATACCTGCACATCGATACACACCAGCCTGTTTAACTTCCAAAACAATGCTACGGTTTTCTCTGATATTAAGTGGTAATACTATTGCATGTTGCTCTGCCGTCAGAGAGCAAAAGTCTCCATCAGTTTTACTCTGTTGTTTATTAAGATTTTGGGTCGCCTCAAAGCTCTTAACTGGATCAAAAGCGACTAATGGGCGACCCATTGCTGGAGAGTCCATAATAAAACGACAAATATTCATCGCGCTTCGTTGCAACTCCCCTAAGCTCAACGTTCCGTTTTCAAGCGCCTGTAACGTATCGTCATTCGACACGTTATTTTCCGCACCATCATGCTCAACAACCATATAAAGATCATTTTGAGAGCGAAGCATAAAGGATGTGTAACTTCGACTTTCAGAGCCACCTTTGATTGGGTCATTCATTTTTGCCCACCAATCCGTCATCACTATCCCTTTATAACCCCACTCCCCACGAAGAATCGTAGTATTGAGGTCGTAATTGGATGCAGCCCAGTGACCATTAATAGGGTTGTAGGAGGTCATAACACTCGAAGCTCCTCCTTGTTTTACCGCTATTTCAAAAGGCTTCAGATGAATCTCACGAAGTGCTCTTTGAGATATAACACTATCAACATCAAACCGTGACGTTTCTTGATCATTCGCCACCAAATGCTTGATTGTGCCAGATACTCCTGCAGCTTTAAGACCAAGAGTTTGAGATGCAGCTATTACCCCTGAGAGAAATGGATCTTCTGAGAAATACTCAAAATTTCGACCATTCAAAGGGTGGCGGTGGATGTTAATCCCAGGACCAAGCAACGTATCAATATGATTGGCTTGCATCTCTTTCCCCACTAAATGAAATAGTTTCTCATTCAGTTCTGGGTTCCATGTACAGCCTAATAATGTACCAATTGGGACTTGAGATGCTTTATGTCCGCTGTCCATTCGGATACCAGACGGACCATCAGCAGCTGCAACGACAGGGATACCTAAATCAAATAAGCTCGGCGAAACACCCCCAAAAGCAGCAGCAGTACCTGGCGTCACCTTAGGGCTGCACATACCTTCCCCACGAACAATTGTCGCTAACTGCTTTACGGTCATTTGCGAGATAAATTCGTCAATGTTCGCTCGCCCCTGCTTAACATCCAGTAAACGAATGCCCGTATCTTCACCAAGAGGAATAGAGCTTGGAACCTCACTCAGAATACGTTTACTCAAATCAATAGTTCGCAGCGGCACAGATTCGTAATCGCAACTGTAAACACCATTTTCCTCGTTGCCTTTTGGGATCAACCTACTAAATCCGGTGACAGGAGCAAGTGCTTCCGTTAATTGCTCAACAACCAACAGCTCTTCTATTTTAACGCTCTCACTAACAAGCTTTGCCTGGCGAACACTTCCTCCTAGATAAAAGTGATATTCTCCAGCTTCAAGTACGTAACTATTTGGGTGTCCCGTTTTACCGGAGTCATCAAATGATGCGAAGGAAGATAGAGGACATGAAATAGTCAAACACACCGTATCTTGCGGGTCCAAGGTCGGTGTTTTCACAAAACCGATCAGTGCTCGTGAAGGCTTACCAAGGTGACCTTGAGGCGATTCAACATACAGTTGAACCACATCCTTACCACTGTATTTCTCGCCTATGTTTTTAACTTCAATATCGAAGACCAACTCTTGTTCAGAGCCAGAACCAAGAATCGTTAGCGCATTTAATTGATTGGAAAAGCGGGTGTAGGACAGCCCAAAACCAAACTCAAATTGAACAGCTTTAGGATTGAAAGTTTCAAAATACCGATACCCGACATAGATATCTTCTTGGTACAGATTACGCTCTTTATTTCCGAAGCTAGCGCTGGAAGGATAATCAGATAAAGAGTGCGCAATAGTGTCGGTCAAACGTCCACTCGGGCTAACATCACCTGATAAAACATCAGCTAAAGCATGCCCACCTTCCATACCTGCGGCCCAGCTATACAGAACAGCCTTAATCGCAGCAGAACCTTTAAGTGAACTTGTCCATGACATATCGATTATGTTGGTCACGTTCAGTATCACAATGACATCATCAAAATATTCTGTCACTTTCTCCAACATTTGTATTTCTAGCGCGGTTAAATTGTAACTGCCTTGCTGCTGTGCATTATCTTGATCTTCACCCGCCGTTCGACCGATAAAAATAACGGCTTTGTTAGATTTGGCAACGGCATCCATCACAACTGAATTTGAAAGAGGCATTTCATCTTGAAACCAAGGTTCTGCTGCCCAACCACCTCCTCCGTCATTGAACGGGTTGTCCTTGACCCAACGTTTGTATACCTCCACCAAACTGAGATTAAGATTGATGTTTGGATTCTCATACAAGCCCTGTAATGCATTAACGGAATAAGGGACATTCACAGCTCCACCAGATCCAGTGCCACTTCGGTAGGTATCAATCTGACAGCGACCAAAAAGAGACACCGTATCACTAGCCTGCAATGGCAATATTGAATCACTATTTTTTAGTAGCACAATGCCCTCAGTAGCCGCTTGTCGACTTATGGGTGCAAGCTGCTTCTGTGCTTCGAGAATTTCCACAGTATTCATTTAAAGTCCTACTATTTTTTTACTTAGAGCAAAAATTTGACCTCTCGCTCTAAAAGTTAATATTGTCTTTGTTCAAAAAATAGTAATCTTAACCACGGCGTTTAACTACCAAATAAGCGACAGAAATAGGTAAAATAGCGACATGAAAACCAAGTTTAGACTCCAAAGTCATCAGAGATATCCTCAGATAAAATTTGCCTATGTCGATGGTCATCACGATTTCGACTTTGACGTACATAGCCATGACTTTTCTGAACTTTTCTTAGTTGTGAGTGGTAGTGGAAAGCATACGGTAGCTAGCCACACTTACCCTTTAAGTACAGGAGATGTATTTGTTATTAATGGGGATATTGAACATGGATTTTGTGAAGTAAATAAACTGAAGATTGTAAACTTGATGTTTGATACGGCATTGCCTTTTTTTGAGGTCCCTTCAATGCGTCAAATGCCAGGTTATCAAGCGCTTTTCAAGGTAGAACCAATTGCTCGACAAGCATCTGAATATCAAGCAAAGCTTACGTTATCACTTTCTCAGTTGAAACGAATCAATGGACTTCTACAACAAATCAAATCGGAATACGACAACGCAGAACAGGGGTTTGAAATCATATTGACGAGCACAATGCAGCAACTTGCGATAGAACTTGCTCGGCGATATCAAGAACAGACCCATAGCTTACCAAAAACAACCCTGGCATTGAGCCGTGCTCTCGCACATATTGACCGTCATTACAAAGAAGTAGGATTAGATACAGAAACCATTGCGCAAGCGGCCTATATCAGCAAGCGGCAACTAGAAAGGTTATTCAGGCAGTTTTTAAATACATCCCCAAACCAATACGTCAAAGACCTTCAAATTCGACACTCGGCATCCTTATTATTAAACGACAACAAAAGCATCCAACACATTGCTGAGTCTTGCGGCTTTTCTGACAGCAACTATTTCTCCAAATGTTTTAAGGCCCAAAATGGATGCAGCCCTCGCGAATTTAGAAAGCAACATTCTTCCCATAACTCATAACCCTTTCCCCCTTAAACCTTAAGCCTTAAGCCTTAAGCCTTAAGCCTTAAAAGATTAGATATGTCACACATAAAAAAACCGCTCCTTTCGAAGCGGTCGATGAGTATCTTTGGCAAGAACACATTTGAAACGAAACTCAAATATGGAAGACTCATAGCAATAAAAATGAAACTCTTTGTGCTGCTAGGAAAGAGCTCAACTATTGCAATAAATAGGATATCGAGAACCTTGCCCGCCCTAAAGGCAAGGCCGTCATACCACTCCCCCGGTATGCTCGATATCACTTAAGACCCGAAGGTAAAAAATTCTACCACCACATGTCAGCTTGAATACCTACAACAAAGTCGCCCTCTTTACCCGTACCATCTTGCATTTCACCATCAAGGTAAGATGCCATGAAGCGAATTTCTGGAGATGGACCGAAGCCAGAGTGCACAACTAGAGTCGGTGCTACTGTTAGCTTGTAATCATAAGAATTCTTTGACTCACCATTTCGGTCTTCGTAGTTGTACATGTAACCAGCTTCGGTAGCGATAAAGAAGTTTTCTGAAATTGGGAACGTTGGTCGCACCATTGCTGATACCCAGCCGTCTGTGTCACCATTGTCAAAATCGTTGTACTGGGTTTGAAGAGAGTGGAAAATATTCACACCATTTTCAAAAAAGTACCCACCCCATGCTAAAGCACGTAGCGATACATCGTTTTCATCAACAGCCTTCAAACAAGACGTACCACAGCCCGTGCCTGTCGTTAACCAACTTTGATAGTCGCTACCAGGCTTGTACGTGTTGTAAGTCGTAAGAGTACCGCCTAAAAGGTTACCTGAACCTAAGCCTTTACCAGCCTGCGCGATGTATTTTGTAAAACCTTTATCTGACAACCCAAAGACAGACTCAGTGTGAACAATTGCCGTCATTTCATAGCCATTCTCAGCGAATGCTTCTGGGCCATTACCAAAACCTAAATCGACCATATTGTCTGGCATATACTTAGCCATAGCGTGAAGCTCAACACTGCCAAAGTTCACGCCAGCATGAAGTGCATGCATGATGTTGTTGCTGTCACCCCAGAAACTTGTATCGCCAGAGTCATCGCTTGCAATATAAGCAAAGTCCCACTTATTACCACCTAGCTCAACACCTTCAATACCAACACCAGTACCTGACATATCCGTGTAGAAAAAGTCGGTCATAAAGATGTAATTATCTTTACCATAAAAGCGCTTACCACCCCATACAACACCGGTTTCAGATACACCTTCAAACTCGACAAAAGTTTCTGCCATACCAATTTCGCTGTTGGTTGCATCGGCATTGGCACCAAGTTGGTTGGTTGCATATTCCGCATTGTTGGCTGCTGCTCGTGTTTTGATTCGAATTTTCTGACCACCGTCATTCTCAAAATTTTTCTGCAGTGCAACTTCAAAGTGGCTATCCGACTCAACACCCAATCGACCTAAACGCTCTTTAGATGCTGGGAACTTTGCTCGTTTAAAATCATCATTTTCACTGAATAGAACACCAGCACGGAAATAACCGTGAAATTCAAATCCATCCGATTTTTCGGCATGTACAGCAGGTGCAGTAGACAAGCCAGCTGTAGCGACTAAACAAGCAAGGGTAAGCTTAGAAAGTTTCATAATAACTCCATGTTCCAAATTATACTTTCACAAAGAAAGCGCTTTCTTTATTTTTCTTAAAAAAACCAATCGAACAGATTTAAAGAAGATCAAATCTAAGCCCACATTCACTATGCACTCTTAACCTTATTGGCATTAACCGCTCAGTTGGTATGGAAAGAGTATAAATCGATCTCGTGAATATAAACCGTGATCAACCCCACCAAAGAAAGCGCTTTCTTATGCGTAAGTCACAAAAATAGAGATGTTAAGTATTTTGTTTGAACAATCATGGAACCAAGTAAAATATCACTGTTCACATATTAAGGACGAATTACTCCGTTCAATCACTCAGAACCTGTTTCGGAATACATCGTCGATTGCCTTCCTCAAATAATCGTCAAAATAAAAAAGGGAACATACATTGTATGTTCCCTTTATATTCAGAATTTTATTCAAACCCTTTTGTTAAAAAGCTTACTTTTCAAATCGAATATTGTCTAATTTAAAACTCATTTCTCCTTGAGGCTCAAACACTAAAAGGTTAGTGATCGTTGTTGGATCAGCTTGATTCCCACCAGCAAAACGGTTGTCTCTCTTTAAAATGTCAGCGATTGGAATACGTACCGTCTTCCATTCATTGATTGCTGATAGCGGCACGGTATAGTCACTTGTTTTCGGCCAGCCACTGTCCATCTTAACCAATAGTTCAACCCCGTCGGCCATGCTCTCAACTTTCAAATCAAAGACCAGTTCACCCGTCTCTTGCCAATGTGTCACATCTGTTACAGGAGAACGAAAATAGATATTTCCTGATCCTTGATTCTTATTCACTTGTAGCACTGTTCCACGATCTGGTTCGGTCACTTCTTGATAGTCAACAATATCCAATGGGTCATAACTTGCATAAGCCAAGCTTGCGTTAAGAGTTTCGGTAAAAATCTCCAACGTTGGTCCATCAGCATAACTATCATCGGTTGCTAAGATCTCTGGAGCTTCGTGCCCTATCACTTGTATTGCATGTTCAGAACGACTTGCACACCCTTTTCCTTTCCAACGATCAACCTTACAACGGTAAACCTTTACTGAATCAACTAGCATTGTTTTCGGAAACAAACCTTCGTCGATGCCTTTATCATTTGCGTTTGCTGACCACGCCCCACCGACGGCCAAGTTCAATAACAAATGAAACTTTTCATCAAACGGAGCTGCTCCACTCGCATTAATGAGTTTCCCTTCTTCCGCTTCATATTGGCTGTACCAGCCCTCTTGAGTTTGAGTCGCGTAATGAATATTGTCTACATACCAACGAATTTCACCTTCTTCCCACTCAATCGCGTATGTATGGAAGCCCTCAGTAGGGTTCACACCATTTGGCAATGTCGCGGCTTGCCCTTTATAAACATTGTCTGGCCAATTTCGTCCGTAATGTAACGTCCCGTAGACCCGGCTCTCTAGAGCATCATTTTTCGCTCCCGCCGCATCTGAAAGTGTGTTTAGGTTAACCGCTTCCATAATATCGATTTCGCCAGAAGCAGCCCATGTACCATATTTATTGTCGGTTGGCAGCATCCAAATCGCGGGCCATGAACCTTGTCCACCGGGTAACTTTGCTCTGATTTCATAACGGCCATATTTGGTGTCACGCTTGTCTTTTGTGCTAAGCCTCGCAGAAGTATAAGGGAGTGTTTTAGTTGCTCCGCCAATCGTACCTTCGGCATTGTCAGGCCCAGTATGACTTTGCTTCAGCGCGACAATGTGTAAAAAGCCATCTTTAACAAATGCGTTATTAGGATCATCCGTGTAGCACTGTTGTTCATTGTTCCCTCCTCCCCAACAGTTCACTTCTAATGACCAATTACGTTTATTTATTTGCTCGCCTTCAAACTGGTCTTCCCACACCAATTGCCAGTCTGAACTTAAAGTAACTGGAGCATGGGATAGCACAATCGCTTTTTCAGTTTGAGCTAAGTCAGCACTTTCGGATACCGGCAGCTCTATCGCCGTGCAACCAGACATCAAAGCGGCAGAAATAAAAGACGTTAATATCTTTGCCTGATTGGTTAGATCTTGCATTACAACTCCTTGTATCACGACTTTCTAAGCAGGCGACACTTAATATCGGAGCCCATAACAGAAAGTCGATAAATGAATAACTCCGCGAGCATGGACCCAATATGCCATGCACAACCGTTTCAAAATGAGTATATAAAAGTGCATAGTTCAAAAAAGAGACAACGCTCACTTTAAGAAAGCGCTTTCTTGTTGGGTTTCACATTTTGCTAAAGTTCATTGCGGTTTATATAGATTCCCAAGAATTTTCATAACCCGATTATCTGCGATAACGCCCTAGTAGCCCTTTATTCTCAGACTTCTATTTTATCTAGTTCATAACTAAGATCAGAAAAACAGATTCACTTTCACTACAACAACAAAGAAAGCGCTTGCTTGATATTTAATCGAGTATATGAAAATATTCGTTACCTTACTTTGTATGCTTGACCTTCAAATTTAGCGTTAAGCAGTTCAGAGTTTTTAAATATTAATCATTGGATTACTAGGCTCTTATTGATCACGAAGGTAATATAGCTTAGTTCACTCCTTGTAGAGATAAGGCCACTACCATTGATCACCATTAAAGAAGTATCTGAACTTGCTCAAGTTTCTCAATCAACCGTCTCACGAGCATTAAATGGTCACCCTACGGTAAAGGAAGCCAATCGCGAAAAAGTATTTAAAGCTATTGAGCAACTGGGCTACAAGCCTAATGCGTTTGCACAAGCTCTAGCCTCCAGTCGTTCAAATAGCATTGGCATGCTAGTTGGTTCGCTTGATGGGCCTTTCTATGGACCATTAATGCATACAGCCGAAGATACCGTTCGCCAAAATAATATTCACTTAATCGTTACAAGTGGCCAGGAATCACGAACCAAAGAGCTCGATTCTATCCAGTTTTTGCAATCTAAACTTGTGGATGGCCTCATTGTTCACTCAGACAAGCTCAGTGATGACGAACTGATCAAAATAGCGAAAGACAGTGAAACAATGATTGTTCTCAACCGTTTTATTCCTGAGATTTCTGATCGCTGTATTTACATTGATAATGAGCTTGGTGGCTACCTTGCAACGAAGCACTTACTTGAGAACGGGCATAAAAAAGTCGCTTGTATCACAGGCCAGTTGAGTAAAGTTGATAGTAGAGATCGCTTTCAAGGGTATCGAAATGCCTTGTTAGAGTTCGGTATCGAATACGACGCAGGGCTGTTTGTAGAGGGACGCTTTGATCATCAAGGCAACCACGAAGCTGCGCGACGCTTGTTAGACCGAGACCCTGAGATCACCGCGATTTTCTGTCAAAATGACAACATCGCGCTTGCTGTATATGACGTAGCAGTAGAGCGAAACCTCATTATTGGGCGAGACCTTTCAGTCGTAGGCTTCGATAACGATACTCATAGCCAGCATATTCGTCCTCGCTTATCGACGGTCGACTTTCCAGTTCATGAGATGGGAGAAGAAGCTGCAAAAGGTGTTTTATCGTTAATTAATAAACGCGACTACCCATTGAAGCACAAACTAACCCCGACATTGATTGTAAGAGAGTCCGTGGCTAAACTTTGATTTTTGTATATCAAGCACCCCATTTTTTACACTTAAAAGAAAGGCTCTAAGTATTCACTTAGAGCCTTTTTATTTCACTTTAAATTAGAATTAGAGTAACTGGTGCTTTGACAACACGACAACGACTTTCTCAATAAGACCACTACGAGAAAAGAGCTGTGAAGCCATTTCATGGTTTAGCGTTAACGATGCAAATGCCTCACTTGTTCCGTCTTTAAACTGAACTTCAATACCCTGTGTTGGCTCATCATTGAGTTGGTAAATAAACGGTACCTGACAGTAAGTAAAAGCCAGTTGCCCAGCCTGAACAATAAAGCTCTGCATTTGTCCTTCAATATTTTGGCAGTCAAAAGTCGCCGCTTTTTGTAAGAACTCTTTAGGACTAAGAAGTGAAGGGTTAATTACAATTGTGCCATCAACGACCTCTAGACCTAGCTCTCCAAAACGAGTAATCACTTCTTCCTTAACTTGCCCTGTCATCCCTGGCTGCTGTGCTCCAGAGTGCTTTGGCGTATGAGAATACGGATCCGTCGGAAACGCACCGTAGTTTTCCGGCGTTTTGTTGAAACCAATACCAGCTCTCACTTTGTAATAGTAATCCGCTAATTTAAGAGTTTCCTGGCTATTAGAGTCCATACTCCAAGCATGCTGATAGTTTTCTTGCACAGCTAGCAGCAACTTAGAAACCATATGCCAATAGATACAACCTAAACCTTCATAACCAAACATGGTTCCCGAACGCCCAGTAAAGGCTTTATGGTTGAATACACGCTCATACAAACTAGATACATGACAAAATTCATCATCACTAATTGACGGGTAATCGGCTTTAATTTCATCAATCGCAGCCTGAAGGAAACCTTTGTTTTCAAAGCTTGAATTGAAGTGGTAAGAACCTTTGCTGTCTTGGTTTACTAATCGGTTATCTTTGGCAACAACCATCATGCTTAACAATTTGCTCTGGTCAATGTCTTTAGCGTCTAAACAGTTTTTGTCCATAAAAGAAGCCAGCTCACGGTCAGGGTAAAGCATGAAGCTATTTTGATCAGCACGATACATGTCACTGGCAAACAATTTATCCAACAACTCAACCGCTTGTTTAGATGATAATAGACCCGAGCTCAATACTGCAACTTGCCCTTCTAGCATAGGGTAAAGCTCTTCAACCATTAAGCTCTCACCAGAACAACTCAAGATGTTATACGCATTGTACAAACCGTCTTCACGCAAGTTGTTTGCAATCGTAGAATCTAGGACTTTTAAGCTCGCGCCCATCAATTGAACAATCGCTTCTTTCTCAACTTTCGTTTTCCCTGAGAATCCATTTACTCGGTACACGCGCTCACGATAATTAGCAGCGGATTTAGCCAGCTTAGTCAGCATTGCTTTACGCGTTTGACGAGTGACCGTATCTTGACGAATCTCTGTATTTGCCTCTGAAACGATCTGTGTAACAGAAGACATCCACTCAAACACTTCTTTGGAAATACTGTATGACGATGGTGACTTCTCTAACAGGCGCTGCATAAAGGCAACATAGCGACGCATGTAGTACAAGGTTACCATTGAGAGGCCGTTGCCAACGATAGCGTTGTTTGCATCATTCCATTCTGGACGTTGTGTATTGAGCCAAATACCACCATCAAGCACTAAGTTACTCAATTTCGCCAATAAAGGGACGAGTATCTTCTCCATTAAGTTGACCATATAAACTTCTTGGTCACCCGTCATCAACAAGCGACCGTCACTGCCTAAGCTCTTTACACGTTGCTCTGTCAATTCCTGCAAGTCTTGGTTGAACTCTACGGTATCTTTAGGGTTATCAAAGAGGCCTTGAACTCCACAAAGCTCGTAAGGCACGTTGGCATAACTAAAAATGTCACTCTCTAGTAATTCGATAAGATCGCTTTGCTCAAATTTGTCTGCTAACTCAAGGAATTTTAATAGATAAATGATTTGATGATCGCCCCAGTAACCAATGTTACTCCAAGGATCATCCGCCTCTAACAGCTCCCAATCTACACCATCTTTAGTAATTCGATACGGATTGTAACCATCCACCGTTGAAGCATTAACAAACTTAGAGATGAATGATTTGATGAACCCTGGATAACTAAGAGCCATCGCTTCCCAGTTTTGGAAAATATCACGCCAGTTGCCTTGATAAGAAAGTAAGCGTTCGCCATTTTCATCTTTAAGCTTAATCTCATAGTGGTTCCAAGGGCGACTAGGGTCACCATGACGACGTCCAAAAGTAAGCGGTAGATACTCGTAGCTCAATCGAACTAATTGAAAATCCCCTGTCGCTTTAGCGCGCGAAACTAATTCAGAATGGCTGAAAACATCCCCTAACTGATCAAAAAAGTCTTGATGGCGGCCAGCTACCTGAGAGTTGGCCTTTTCCATAGTTTTAACTACGTCAACCTTTTCTAACATATAGCCGTTTTCAAACACGCCACCACGCATGTTATTGAACAACACATTGGCATAATGGTGAACGCTGGTATTTTCTTCAGCTGTTATTTGCCACGCATCCGCGCCAGACATTAATGTGATCAATTCATCTTGATTATCTGCAACGCTCTTTTCTAAAGCTAGTGCTAGGTTAGCAGGAACAGAGAGCTCAGATTGAAGCTGACAGATATCGGAATGAGTCTTGTCTATATCAGCGACAATCGACCAAACTTTGGTTTGATGTGCTCGCAGCGTCAGAGACTTATGAACTAAATAGCTCCCTCTAACCCCTTTCGTTAAAGGTTCACTTTTAACCGCTCGACCTTTTCTGAACGCATTAACTTGAGCACTCGTCAATAAAATTTGGCTGCTTTCCGTTTCTAAGCTGAAGACTGTCGTCGCTAGCAAAGATTCAGCAGGGTCGGCTCTATCGCTCAATTTCGCGTACATGCTGAACAGAGCTAATGAACTACCATCAACTTGTTCATTCCACTTGTACGCATCAACTAATGCACTTCTTGTTTGAAGAGCTGATAACGGAGCGCCTGAAGGAAGTATATTTTGTAAGCCATCTAGTGCTTCGACTTTACGCTCAAAGCTCGCGAGGTTGGTCAGTTTTGAACGACGAATAAAGCCGTATTTTTCACTCGTATTCCAGCTGTATTGGAACTGTAATTGCAAAGTATGGTTTATCTCTTCAAATACAATCTTGTCTCCAATCGTATTTTTATAAAGATTGCGTTCAACATCAAAAATACCATCATGGAATGTATTAAACGGTTCCCAAAGTACAACCTTGTCGCCATGTTCAATACGGAAGATGGATTTTGAGCCGGTGTTTTCCGCATTTTCATGAATATGGTCAACAGACTTGTAAGGAAAAAGCGCATTTTCCGGACGAATGCGTCCAGCTGAAAGGCTGCCTGTTGATGAAATAAATAACCAGTGATCGCTCGACGATACAACGCTAATAAAGAATGGCGTCATTTGGTCAACATTAGAGATTTGGTAGTAACGCTCACCATCTAAATCAACGAACTTGCCATCGACCTCTGGTGTTGAGTTGTAGTCTTGTTTCATATCAAAATTCCAAAAAATTCTTACACTTAAACTTTGAAAGCGCTTTCTTTTGCGTTTCAAAAAGGATTTAAAGTTTACAAATGATGACAACGAGCAAAATGCTCTTCTGCAATTTGAGTCGGTTCTGGTATTGATTGCGTGCAAAGTTTATCGGCTTTCATACAACGGCTTGCGAACGGGCAACCTACGCTACTTGGCTTCCAAGAAGGGATATCGCCTTTTTTCACGTTCATGTCACGCTTGCCCGATTTACCGACTTCTGGCACTGCTGACAACAACAACTGAGAATACGGATGTTGTGGGTTCTGAGTGACGTTGTCGCTATTGCCCCATTCGACCATATGTCCTACATACATCACCGCCGTTTTCTCAGCAAAATAACGCGCTGTCGCAATGTCATGAGTGATGTACATGAACGAAATACCATGCTTATCCTTCAAGTCAGCCATTAGGTTTAAGATTCCTAACCGCACAGACACATCAAGCATAGAGATAGGTTCATCAGCTAGGATAACTTCAGGGCTAACAGCAATTGCGCGTGCAATTGCGACACGCTGTCGTTGTCCACCACTTAGTTCATGGGGGTACTTCTCTGCGGTCTCTTTAACTGGTGTAAGCCCAACCATTTCAAGCAATTCATAAACGAGGTTCGGAATCGCTTCTTTTTCTGCTCGTTTATGGATAAGTAATGGTCGCGCAATATGGTGGTAAATCGTATGTACAGGATTCAACGAGCCAAACGGGTCTTGAAAAATCATTTGCACTTGGCGTGCATATTCAAGCTCACCATATTTTTCAATATAATCAGACAGAGGCTCACCTTTGAATTCGATATCTCCAGCCGTCTTATCGTAAATTCGGGTAAGAATTCGAGCTCCTGTGCTTTTCCCTGAGCCAGATTCGCCAACAATCGCTAATGCTTCTCCTTTACGAAGATCAAATGAAACATCATTTACGGCTCGCATCATATTGCTTTTGACTGACTGGCCAAGTGGGAAATCTTTTACCAAATTCTTAACTGATAAGATAACTTCGCTTTTATCAACGTTCTTTAAAGTATTCATAATCTTTCGCTCAAACTAGGTGACAAGATACGTGATGCCCAGTCGCAATAGCGCCCAAACGAGGCTCACTTTTAATGCACATTGAAATGCATTCGCCACATCGCTCTTGGAAGTTACATCCTTGAGGTGTATCCAAAAGGTTGACAGGATTCCCAGGGATCCCGTAGAGACGTTCTTTTGGCCCATGAATAGTCGGGAATGAAGAGATAAGCCCTTTTGTATAAGGATGCTTAGGTTCACTAAATACCGTTTTCGCATCACCTAATTCAATAAGGTTACCCGCATACATCACGCCAATTCGATCAGCAATTTCACCCATGAGGCTTAAGTCGTGACTAATAAACAGAATAGAGAAGCCAAACTTACTCTTAAGCTCATACAGTTCATTCAAGATTTCACGTTCAACCACTACATCAAGTGCCGTTGTTGGCTCGTCCATGATGATCAGTTTAGGTTCCAGCGCCAAAGCAATCGCAATAACAACTCGCTGACGCATACCTCCACTCAGTTGATGGGGAAAGCTCGACATTCTGTCGCCATGAATCCCAACCGTTCCTAACAGCTCGACCGCACGATCGTGAGCCTGTTTATAAGGTATTTTTCTGTGCGCTAGAATAACGTCCGTTAGCTGCTCACCGATGGTAATGACAGGGTTAAGTGAGTTCATTGCGCTTTGAAAAACAATAGAAACGTCATTCCAACGGAAGTCACGTAACTGCTTGTTATTCATCTTTAAAACATCCTGCCCTTTGTAGAGTATTTCACCCTCAGAGATAAGCGCTGGTGCTTTGTGTAGGCGTGATATAGCAAAAGCCAATGTACTTTTACCGCAACCAGACTCACCGGCAATACCGAGCGTTTCACCGGGCGCAATGGAAATACTAACGTCATTAACGGCTCTTGCTACGCCATTAGGAGAAACGTAATCAACACACAGGTTATTAATTTCTAATAGATTGCTCATTATAGGCCTCGGCGTTTATCTGCTTCTTTTTTAAGTTTGTGCCACAGTTTGATGTGTGGGCCCGTACGTAATTTAGGGTTGCTCACTTGGTCAATTGACATGTTAATCAATGCGAGTCCACCACCAGTAATCGCTAACGCCAATGCAGGAACCAGCATTTCCCACCACGCTCCGGTATATAACGATGAAGAGGTCTGTGCCCAATACAGCATAGAGCCCCAACTCACTTCTGTTGCATCACCTAAACCTAAAATACCTAGACCAGCTTCAGAGCCCATTGCGTAGATAACCGTGCCTAGGAACCCGCCAAAAACAATCGAAACTAAGTTTGGTAAGATCTCTACTAAAATAATGCGGATTTTTGATTCACCCATAACTTCTGCAGAAATGATGAATTCTTTGCTTCTAATTGCCATGGTCTGTGCACGAATCACCCTAGCTCCCCAAGGCCAGGAGGTTATTCCTAACAACACGGTAATAACCAGCGAACCGACCTGCCCTAAGAATGCGGCGAGAACAATCAGCAAGGGCAACTGTGGAAACACAAGAAATACGTTAGTCACGAAGTTCAAGCGTTCATCGACTTTTCCACCAAAGTAACCAGATGAAACCCCGACGAGCACTGCTATTGTCATCGCGATTACGCCCGCAGAGATCGCAACAGTAAGCGACTTTCTTGCTCCAAATAGAACCTGGCTATATACATCACGCCCGCTACGAGTAGTGCCCATAATATGCTCAGAACTTGGTGCAATATGTGGACGTGCTACGCGCTTTTCTGGATTATGAGTCGATAATACAGGCGCAAATAACGCCCCAGCTAAGACAATCGTAAGTAAAAAAGTACCTACAATGGCTGGAGGGTTACCGTAGAAAAATGCGTAAGCTTTACCGAGAGTTTTCTTTACGTTTTTCCACGACCATTTTGGCTCACGTACTGGCATATTCGGCTGGTTAGCGGTTTTTTGAGTATCCATTAAATTATCCATCATGCGCCTCAGTTCGAGATTCTAGGGTCAAGCCAGACATATAGAAGGTCGGCAATAAAGTTAGCGGTCAGTACCGCTGTCACCAAGATAAGAAGAATGGCTTGGATAAGTGGGTAATCACGAGCAACTATGCCTTTAAGAAGGATGTTCCCCAAGCCTTGGTAGTTAAAAACCACTTCGGTCATGATTGAGCCTGCGAATGAGAATCCGATTGCCATTGCAATAGCGGTCGCAACAGGAAGGATGGCATTTCGACCAGCATAGCGAGACATAACACGATAACTACTCAAGCCTTTGGCCTCAGCCATCGTTACGTAATCTTCACCCAACACATTGATCATCGCATTACGCATATTGAAGACCCATGTTGCGATCCCAACCAGGACCATAGAGCCCATAGGCAACACAGCGTGTTTAGCCACACTAGAAATAAACTCCCATGTAAAACCTGGCTCTAGCGATGGGTCATAAGTGTATGCCAAAGGTAATAGTTCGAGTTTTAAACCGAAGAAATAGAACAACAGTAACGCGGTCACGATGTACGGGAAGTTACTAATAAATGCCAAAACTGGCGGAACAATTTGTCCAAATAGCCCTTCACGTCGATACGATGCATACGTACCAATACTGACACCAATGATAAGAGCAACAATCAGCGAACCAAGCGCTAGGAACATAGTCCACGGCAGTGCCATAGCAAGGACATCTGAAACACTTACAGGAAACATAAGCACTGAAGGTCCCAGATCAAGAGTGAATACGCTTTTCATATACGCGAAGTATTGTTCGAAAACATTGCCATCAACAAAACCGTACATTTCACGAACAGCATCCATTTGAGCAGGATCCATTCGACCTTGAGCTGCAGCGAAAAGAGCATCAACAGGATCTCCTGGCATTAGGCGAGGCAACATGAAATTAAACGAGATAGCGATTAAGAAAGCGGTAAAATAGAAGCCAAATCGGCGAATTAAAAACGACATAAAAATCTTTTAACCTAGGGGCTACAACCTAAGCTGCAGCCCTCTCAAAAATAACTTACTTAAGGTGTAGATTGTTGAGAATTATTACTCTCTTACCACCGTCGTACCATACTGGCTGTACGTATGGGTCTTTTTCACTTGGCCAACCAACAATATGTTTAGTACTGTATTGGAACCAAGTTGGGTTAGAAAATAGAGGGATAAAGGGAAGGTTTTCAGCCGTAAATTCCTGAAGTTCACTCAACACTTTCTCTTGCTGCTCTGCATCACCAATTTTGCCGAAGCTGTCGATCAATGCGTCGATTTCTGGTGAATTAACACCGTGACCAGCATGCCAAGTTTTTCCGATTCGAGACGTTGAGAAGTACTCTTGGTACGCCAAGATTGGATTTGTCGCGACCATTGACCAGTTAATTGACATGGTATATTTGCTTTCTTTCAAATTGCTGTCATATACCGCCCAATCTACAGTCTTAACGTTTGCTTTCACACCCACTTCTTCAAAGTATTCAGATACCATCTGAACCACTTGGATCCAGTCGGTCCAACCGTTTACAACCTCGATATCAAACTCAACCGTTTCCCCGTTTGCTTTGTCGCGGAATCCATCACCGTTTTTGTCAACTAAGCCCGCTTCATCAAGTAAAGCGTTTGCTCTTTCAACATCGTACTTAGTTAGATAACCATATTTCTTAGATACATTTTTATCAATGTGCGTTTCGTATAGCTCACCGATGCCACCAGCATTGAAGTTTGCGGTCGGATAACCGTAAGCAGCAATATCAACGATGGTTTCACGATCAAGAGCCATAGAAAGTGCTTGTCGTACTCTTAGGTCATCAAATGGCGCTTCTTTGGTATTTACGTAAAGGTGGATAGCATCATTCGCTGGATACCAAAAATGGTTATTTTCTTTATCCATATCGACAAATGTTGACTCAACGTCAGCAATAAAATTTGAACCCCAATCAATCTCACCTTTGATTAAGGCAGGTTGGATCTGAGAGTTGTCATTGTAAGAACGGAAGTTGATGCAATCTAAATAAGGTCTATTTTCTAAATAGTAATTTGGGTTTCGGCACAGCTCCATCTGTTGCGGTTTAATGTATTTAACCGTCGTCATTGGGCCACTACCTACCGGGTTAAGGTTGGTAAACGTTGTCAGCTCTTCAACTTTCGACCAAATATGCTTTGGTACAATATGGTAACGCTCTAAGTTCCAAGCAAATGTAGAATCCGCTTCCGTCAGCTCAAACACGACGGTTCGCGCGTCAATAGATTTGATTTCTTTTAAATTACCTGAAGACCAAATACCTTTCTGGTCAAAAGCTGGTGCCTCTTTAGTCAACATAAAGCTAAAAACAACGTCGTCTGCAGTTAACTTTGAACCATCAGACCACTTCAAATTCTCTCGTAACTTAAGCGTCAATGTTTTCAGGTCAGTTGAATACTCAACCGACTCAGCCAGGCGATAATCAACATCACCTGTCATGTTGTTGAATACGACCAATGGCTCAAACATTACCCCATGCAGCAAGTCTTTAGTTGTATAAGGGTTAAAGTTTTCAACAAAGCCAGTATTGATAATTGGCACCGTTAGTGTGCCACCCTGCTTAACTTCATCTGCTTGTACAGAGGCTCCGAATAAAGCTCCAATGGCGAGCGAAGCAATCAATGTCTTTTTGTGCATCACGTTGTCCTTTTAATGATAATAACCAGAAAGAAAGCGCTTTCTTTTAACTTTAAAAAAGGGGGTGTTTTCGTATTCACTATCGGCAACTCGCATCAAGAAACCGCTTTCTTTAGGTGGATAATAAGCCGATAGAATGATTCTTCAACTTACATTTCGGTGAAACGAACCATAGATCACAAATTTAGAATAGATTGAGAATAGAAATACACAACAGTGCCATTCGTCACATTAATTGTTCACTAACACGAAAAACAATTTAAAAACAATAAGTTAAAATTCACTAATGGTACCCCCATGGTCTTTCCTAATCGTCGAACCTCTAACCCATCAATGAACTTATGTGCTTTCTTTAAAATAGCCTTTCCGTCGCGATTCTCAACATACATAGACTGTATCTATGTATGATTCTCTCAAAAACAAAAGAAAGCGCTTTCTTGGACGCTAAACCTATGTCAGCATACCAGTCATAAAATGTAAGTTCCCCCTTAGGACAACTATGTTTAACTTTTGGAATGGCAATAAATCAGGTAAAAGACAGCACTATGAGTTGGAGCTAATTCATAGCTTGTTGAATTGGGATCCGAACGAACCTATTGTCGTTCACAGCGATAATACAGACTTTCCAAGAGCTGAGGATGAAGGAAATATATTCCGCAAGAATTATGATGTACTCGTCACGGTGGCGGGAAACCGTAAATTTGCTGATAAGCCTGCAATCAAACTCAACTCTCCAATTTGTAAAGGCTTATTAGGACACCGTATCCTGATAATTAGGGAACAAGATCAACCCACATTCCATAATATCAACAGCAATAAACTGAAATCACTTATCGCTGGAATTCCTGCGACATGGGCTGATGCTGAGCTGTTTAGAGCAAATGGATATCGAGTACTAGAGCAAGGAACGTTACCAGAGATTCTGAAACTTCTCTCAGATAAAAAATGTGATTATGTGTCACTCGGAGCCAATGAAGTTGAAAGCATATACCAAGAACATACCTATTCCCTGGATGGGTTAGTCATAGAAAAAAGTATTATGCTTTATTACCCTCTTCCTCTGGTCTTCTATGTCCACCCAGACAAGGCTCAACTGGCTCAATTACTTGAGGACAAACTGCAAGACTACAAACTCAGTGGTGATTTCGAGCTATTGTTTAACCAACATTTCGGGGACGTAGTGAGATCCATTGGATTAGAACATCGCAAAGCTATTAACCTCGTAAATAAGGAGCTACCGCCAGAGCTAAGATCATTTAAGTCTCAAGTCATCTCGTGATTATAAATAGAGGAGACTTAAAACCATGCACCTAGATTTACAACATTAGGTGCATCCGCTTCATGCTCCTAATGTCGATATCATCAAACCATAGGCAAGATAACTAACGGCTTGCTTTTACATATAGCGGTGGATACTCAAGTCATCAGTTTTTATATCACTAGCAGAGCCACTGACCACGCTTGCCAAGATCTTTCCTGAGCCACATGCCATTGTCCAACCTAATGTCCCATGTCCAGTATTTGTAAATAGGTTCTTGATAGGCGTCGCGCCGATTATAGGCGTACCATCCGGAGTCATCGGTCTTAACCCTGTCCAGTATTCTGCCTTAGAGAAATCCCCCGCCTGTGGGAAAAGATCTTTTATCACCATATCAATCGTGGCTTTACGTTTTTCAGGAATAAGATAATTGAAGCCAGCAAGCTCTGCCGTCCCTGCAATACGAATTCGGTCATCGAAACGAGTCATCGCTACCTTGTAGGTTTCATCCATTACTGTAGAGGTCGGCGACTTATCTGCACTCACGATCGGAAGTGTTAACGAATACCCTTTGACTGGATAAACCGGGATTGATAAATCCACTTGCTTGAGCAGCTCACGAGAGTAGCTTCCCGAAGCTACCACATAAGCGTCCGCTTTGAATTCACCTTGAGTTGTCGTAATGCTCTTTATGGTTTGGTTCTGATGATTCAAACTTACCACTTCAGTATCAAACACGAACCTAACACCAAGTTGCTTGGCCTTCTCAGTCAGCGCTAAACAGAACTGATGACAATCACCGGTTTCATCGTGTGGTAAATACAGGCCGCCCACCAGCTTGTCTTTAACGTCTGCTAAACCAGACTCCACTGACAGACACTGTTCAACATCAAACAGCGAGTGTTCGATTCCACTCTCTGTTAATAGCTTCATATCCTGCTGAATAGCGTCCAATTGTTTTTCGCTTCTGAATACTTGCAAGGTGCCTTTCTGCCGGCCCTCATAAGCCAAATCTTCACTGATTCTTATATGAGTCAGGCAATCTCGGCTGTAGTTAGCGACTCGTAACATCCGCGATTTATTCTGTGCGTACTTGGCTTCATTACAGTTGGCGAGCATCTTAGTCGCCCAAGACATTAACTCTGGAGAAAGAGAAGGCTTCACTTTAAGTGGCGCATGTTCTTGGGTAAGCCATTTCATCGCTTTCAAAGGGATGCCCGGTGCCGCCCATGGTGATGAATAACCGTAAGAAATTTGCCCAGCATTCGCAAAGCTGGTTTCTTTACCACTGCTATCTTGACGATCAATCACTGTGACCGAGTGTCCTTCCTTCGCAAGGTACCAAGCGCTGGTCAACCCAATAACACCGCTGCCAATTACAATAACTTCCATTCTCTTCCCCTAATGCCCGACAAAGCCAAAACCTGTCGAACACAGCTGTCAGTCTAAAACTCGTTTCGTTAATAATTTGTAACTTATTCCGCATGTGTTGACTTAACAATAGAGGTAGCATTGACAAAACATCAATTCGACTTAAAAACGAATTCGTCAGTTTGGAAGTGTGATATTGGCGGTATTTGAAAGCTTAGGTAGGAGTCGCTAAGTAAATCAACTAAGCCTAGATATTGTAAGCGTCATGGCTTAAGAAAGTGGCGTTCTCGAGTAAGAAATCCAACAAGGTTTCGGCTTGTAGCGTAAGTGCACGGCCTTTCAAAGATTGAACCTTAACCGTCGCCTTCGATAGCATCTCCAACTCGGTCGCAACCACTTCAATCTGCCCTGACTTTATTTCATCGATCACAGTGAGCTTAGGCATAAAGGTGACGCCCAACCCTGCTGAAACGAAGTTAGTCAGTGCCGTGACTGAGTTAGTTTGAAGTTTTGGCTGCAAGGTAAGATGGGAAATTTGTTCAGCCTGCTTTACTAGCCTCCCCATACCGGTCGAGTTATCGATCAAGGCGAGAGAAGCGTCTTGAATATCTTGCATTACCACTGGTGCTTCTTTCATCGTAAGGAAGTGCCCCTTCGGAGCAATCAATTCGAGCGGATGGCTGCGTTCAACGTGGGAGTGCAGTTTAGGGTGCGGTGCAGACGCATAGGTTATCGCAAAGTCTATCTGTTGATCTTCCAACATCTTGACTGCATCCAATGCCCCAGCGATCTCAATAGAAAGATTGATATCAGGATAACGAGTCATGAAGGTTTGCATCGGTTTTGACACCAAGTTGGTAATAAATCCTTCACCGATAGCAATGCTGACATTGCCTCCTTTGAGGTTTTTAAGCTTAGTTAGTCGAGCAAGTACAGCGGCCTCTCCACGAACAATGGAACGGTAGTAATTCAGCAGTTCATTACCCGCTTCAGTTAACAGTGATTGGCGGTTGTTGCGCTCCCATACTTTCATTTCCGCTTGCGCTTCTAACTGTGTCAACATCCGACTCATCGCGGCAGGGTCAACGTTCATCATCTTAGATGCCTTACGTAACGACCTGTATTTTGATAACGCGTTTAAGTACTCGAGAGCACGGATATTAAAGTGGTGCATTCAACTTCCTTGTAATTCAACTGACACTTAATCAAGCGTCTCACAAATTTGCTGCGAACATATATCCCAATTTATCAAGATCGTAATTGCTCTTACTAACTTGTGCACCGAGTCACTTCAAGACATCACATCAAAGGCTGATATACGTGTTTTAGCTTGCTGTCGATAAAACAAAGGCGACAACTTTCGTCATCGCCTTTGTGGTCATTATCCCGATGTAAACCTCAAGCAGTCAATAACCGGTCACTTCACTACAGACCAACAAAGAAACTGATCACCAATGCGTTGATCAAATCAACAAAGAAACCACATACTAATGGCACCACAATGAATGCTTGTGGGCTTGCGCCATATCGATGAGTTACTGCGGTCATGTTCACAATTGCTGTTGCGGTCGAGCCTAGAGTGATACCACCGAAGCCTGAACATATCACCACAGAATCGTAGTTTCTTCCCATCAAGTAATAAACGACAAACACAGTAAACAACAGGGAAAGCAAGATCTGGATACTCATGACAACAGAGATATAGCCAAACAGTCCATCGAGATCCCAGATACGCAACCCCATCAATGCCATGGTCAAGAACATGCCTAAACAAATATCAGAGATCATCGCTAAGCCTTTGCGGCCTTGAGCGATTTTCTCTTGTGTACGACGTTTCTTAAACAGTGCGCGACCAACGTTTCCGATTAGGATACCTGCGATCAAACAGCTAACGAATAACGGCAGTTTTAGGCCCATCGAGTCGATAACTTCACTCAAGCTGTAACCCAGCATTAGTGTTAAGTTAAGAATCAACCACGCCCACAGAACGCCGTAGTGGCTAAGCTCTGTTTTTGTTTCACTCTCTTGGAATGCACCAACCGTAACCTCTTCTTCATTAGAAGGGCTTACTTTGTGTTTATTGAGCAGGTAGTTCGCAATCGGACCACCAATCACACACGCTGCAATTAAACCAACCGTGTTTGAAGCGACACCAAGTTCGAGCGCGTTAGCAATACCAAACTCTTCCACAAACATTGGCGCCCAAGCTAACGTTGTGCCTACGCCGCCTATCAAGCTAACAGACCCAGATAGCAAGCCTGCTTTCGCATCCATTCCAAAGCCAGAAGCGACTGCCATTCCGACTACGTTTTGCAACACGATAAAAATGGCAGCAAGACACAGTAGGATGAACAACGGTCGCCCGCCTTTAATCAGTGTTTTAATATCCGCTTGGAGCCCGATGCCAGCAAAAAAGTAGAGAAGCAAAAAGTCTCTGACATCTAGGCTAAAAGTGATTTGGATTTCAAAAATATAGTAAAGCGCCGCTACGGTCGCTGCGCAGACAAAGCCACCAATCACAGGCTCTGGCAGTGAATACTTTCTTAATACTTCAGATCGCTCGATCAAACCTTTACCGATAAACAGTAATGAAATCGCGATCGTAAAAGAGAGCATTGGAGAAACTAGGGTTTCTGTCATGAGGTTATGGATTCCTAATAGTTAGATTATTCATAATATTGCGTACTATTAATAATCTAGGTTCACGCCAAAAAATCAAGCGATTATCTATGATAAAAACACCTAATATGGTTAATTCTGCGACGGTATTAATAGAGATTATAACTATAAAGCAATGATTAAAGGAACGGATATTAGGGAGGTATACAGATGAGGTGGGATATAGAGGCTCTAAAACGAGAAAACCCCAGCATTTCTGCTAGGGTTTTGAATAGTGGTGGAAGGATGGGGATTTGAACCCCAGATACGCTATAAACGTATACTCGCTTTCCAGGCGAGCGCCTTAAGCCACTCAGCCATCCTTCCACAAATTGTGTGTTGAGCATGTCACTCAACGAGGCGCTACTTTATTGATTCTGCTTGCTTTGGTCAAGGGGCATTCTCAAAAAAAGTGCCTTTTTCGGTTTGTTCGATTACAAATTAACTCATTAGATCAAAAACAAACCAAATTTCATTCTTTCGCTGCACTTACGCTTGTTGCTTTTCTTAAGCTTGTTGATAGTAGCCAGGAACTCGAAACCATTTACGACACATATCGAGGAAGTAGCCGTAAAGTACGCCCATACCGCACGAGATAACTGCATTACTGGTGACAGCCGTAACGATCTGGTCGCCTGAAGCACCCACTGCCAACAAAATACCCGCATACACTGGAGACTGGAATAACACGTATGCCATCAAATCAGACAAGTTTTTCATCAATGAGCTTTCTGAAAGTTTTGCACCATTGCGTAAGAACCAATCACGAAAAACGCCATAAGGCCAAGCGATAGCAATGTTTACAGGAATAGATAACGTTCGAGAAGCAAGAGATTGCTCAAACGTCATACCAGAAATAAACACTTCTACGATCATGCCAGAAATAAAACAGAAAACGACCATAGCAAATGTATCCGCAGCTGCGTTTCGAATACAAAATGGACCACGAGACTTCATTGACGAAAAACCTAAAATATATCACTGCTTAATTAGTGATTTAGTAACATATAAACAAGGCACATTTACACCTCACCAGATAATGTCGCTATTAAATCACAAGATTAGTAGTCATACACTCCAAATTAAAAATCAAGTTGTAAATTAACAACCAAAAACCACTTTAAAAGCAGTCACTTTCACCAAAAAATCCAACCAAGGTCAAATATTGGACAGTTCGTCATTTACTTACCGTAATTAAACAACATTTAAGCCATAGGTAGATTTACAGTAATGATATTAATGACATCTTGTGTAGGTGGTGATCCTAAAGCAACCTGCTCTAACGCTTTATCGACTTGTTCAGTAAGTTCCGCGTTGTTCATAGCTTCAACGTGAACACGTAGGCTCTCTAGTGCAAATTGAATCAGTTCTAGGTTGTTGTCTTCTAGCGCCACATACAACGTCACTAACAGCTCTTCAGTGTTATCTTTGTTGCGAAGATCAGGTTTAGGCAGTGACTCGCTTTTACTTTTCGAATCGTGTGGTTTTACGTCTTGGCTTTCGAGCTCATCCGCTTTTACTTCATGGTATTGATAAAGCTTATTTGAATAGCGGAACAAGGCATCATCCAGTTCACGCTCGTCAATCGGCTTAGCAATAATATAATCCACACCTGCCCCCAACATACGCTCACGAGTCTCTTTAAAGACATCAGCCGTACAACCAAACACCAATACCGATGACACATCGCCTATCAAAGCACGAATAGCAGTGGTTGATTCAACGCCATCCATCACAGGCATATGGTTATCCATGAGCACCAAATCAAAGCGCTCAGCAACCACGGCTTGTATCGCAAGTTCACCGTTTTCGACGCTCTTACAGGTAAAGCCTTTACTGCTCATGAAGGCTTCAATGATCACCGTGTTAGTTCGGTTGTCCTCGACGATCAGTACCTTTAAGCCAGAGTAGTCCAACTTCTTATGTGGCAAACTCTCGATTTCTCCTGGCTGACATGGCTGAATCTTCAAGCGAACATCAAAACTCGTGCCTATCCCTTCTTCACTGGTGACGGTAATACTGCCATCCATCAACTGGGCAATTTTCTTCACAATCGCGAGGCCAAGGCCAGTACCGCCAAAACGCCTTGTGGTCGAAGACTCCGCTTGTTCAAACGGTTTAAAAATACGCTTCTGAGCTTCTTTAGAAATACCAATTCCGGTATCACGAACTCGAATGCTCAGATAGGTGTCACTCCCCTCTACAACTTCTTTCAGGTACACCTCAACAAAGCCTCTGGAGGTGAACTTCACCGCGTTGTTCAATAGATTAAACAAAATTTGGCGAAGGCGAGCTTTATCTGAGAAGTACCAACGACCCGAAGTCACCTCAGAGTACACTTTGAATTGAAGCCCTTTCTCGGAAGACAATGTGTAGTAAACACTGTTAATACTGCCGATGATCGAATCAAGCGGGAAACGCGTTTCATCAAGATCCAACCTGCCCTGCTCGATCTTCGAGAAGTCTAAGATCTCGTTGAGTAGAGTCATCATATGATCGCCGGACTCATACAAGCTCTTAAGATGCTTCTCTTGTTCAGAATTTAGAGGCGTTTTTAATAGGATTTGAGCGGTACCCAATACCCCATTCATCGGAGTGCGAATTTCATGTGACAAGGTCGCAAGGAAAGCGGTTTTTGCATTGGTGGATGCCTGAGCTTTAACCTTTTCCGCTTCGAGATAAATGGTCTTTTCGTTGAAGGTTTTAATCAAATGGCCGATTTCGTCATCACTCGAGTAATCCACATCAATGATTTCGCCGGCTTTCGAACTATCAACCTGTGCTGCAATCCTTGTGATTGGACTAATCAAATAACGGTTCAATAAGTAATACCCCGCCATGACACAAAGTAGCAATAGCGGAACAATACCGCCTTCAATGCTCATCACCTGACGAAACACTTCGTCTTCTACTCGTGATTTGGAGTTCACCACATCCACTTGCCAGCCGAAATCACCAAATTGATTGCTACTGATGTAAATGCCTTCAACGAGATTAAAGTTATGCGAAACCAACACTTGGTTAAGCTTATCTCTGAGCGTAATGCCAAGGTTGTATTCTTCGGCGTGGTTCTTGATAAAACCAAGCAGCTCTTCGAGCGAGAGATCCACCGTGGCAACACCGGCAAAAGTACCGTCGTAATAATAAGGGGAAGACGCCGTAATCATTCGAACGTGTGTGTATGGGTCGATATACACATCGCTCCAAGAGATCGTTCCTTGTTTTTTGTTGACGACAGAGGTGTACCAATACTCTTCTTGATAAGGGGCATTTTTGGGGTTGTTGTAAGAATATATCTGATCGATTCTTCCATCGTCGGCTTTATTAAAAAAGTAACTGTTGAGAAGCTTTTTAGAATCGAGCGCATAAGGTTCAGGCCAAATACCGGCACTGACAATTGTATCGTCGCTCGCCGCCAACATGGACTTAAATAGCGGAATAACATCATCACCATTGCGATGTGCTTGAGCAAACCCAACGAGACTGTCTACAAAGCCTTGAGAGCTGCTGAGTGGCTCTGTAATAAATGCGGATAACAATTGCGTACGCAAGTCGAGATTTTGTTGTAATTTGGCGCGCACAGGGGATTCTACGACGTAATACGTCACACTACCGACAATGGCAATAAACATCGCAAGGTATAATCCAAG
The DNA here is from genome assembly GCF_041469245.1 of Vibrio sp. 10N.286.51.B11. Taxonomy (NCBI): domain Bacteria; kingdom Pseudomonadati; phylum Pseudomonadota; class Gammaproteobacteria; order Vibrionales; family Vibrionaceae; genus Vibrio; species Vibrio sp. 10N.286.51.B11. The sequence continues at coordinate 73,614 of NZ_JBFRKI010000012.1, forward strand.
CGCTACCATGCTTTTTTTCTTTAAAGACGACCGTATCTGCATAATTCTTTTATTGTTTTCTTTTCTGTTAAACCTAGTGTTTATCATCCATGACATCAAGCCTTTTTAGATTGAAGCTTGATTGGCACAAGTTCATTGGTACTATAAGCGCAAATATGTTCCCTTTTACGGTACCTCACTTTGACTTTACAAGATATTCTTGCGCTTCCAGAGTTGGAAGGAAAGCTAATCACAGAACACAAAACAATGGGCTTTGTCACTGCAATGGCAGCGGCACCGAATGTGTTAACCCCGCATGAGTGGCTACCGTTCTTATGGGGTGGCGAAGAAGTCGCACCTTTTACGGATGGTGAACAGCTAGAAAGCTACATTGAAGTTATCATCGAGCTTTGGAATAAAACCCGCCCAGAACTGATTGAAGGGACTTGGGTTTGGCCTGAAGCTTGTCAATTAGACGACGAAGAAGTGGTGAACACTGCCGCTCGTGATTTTTGTGAAGGCTTGCTTCAAGGCTGGCAGATTGCTCGCGACGATTGGGAAACACTAATGCCTGAAGAGAGCGAAGATAACGCACTCGTTGGCGGTGTCCTGCTGTCACTGAGCATGCTTTACGATCCAGAAACGTCAATTGCTACGCTTGCAGAGCAAGGCATCGAAGGCCTAGAGCAGTTCGAAGAGATCTTTAACGCTGTTCCTGTGATGCTTTGCGGACTAACGCAGCGTGGCATTGCACTGGCTGAAGCTCAATAACAGTTAGCTTTATACAAGCCAAAAGGCCTCATTATGAGGCCTTTTTTAGTTTTCAGACGAAATAAAATAGTCGCTTTAGAAGCCTTTCCAATCGAAGTCATCAATTCGCTCATCAGCAATATAAAACAGCTTAGTGCCACTGCTGACCACTTGATCTAACTCTGGGTTGAGTTCAATACCGCTCCCCGTATCAATGGCGATCAGAGTTGCTTGATACTTCTCTTTAAACACTGAGAAAATAGGCGCGACGGTGACAGACTCAGCGTCTTCAGGGAAATACGTTGAATACTGTGTCATGCCTCTTGTTGAGCTCAATAATTCTTGGTGAAGCGCACTGGAACCTGGGTCTACCGCAGCCTTTGCTAGCATCTCAGCACCCACCGCTGGAATACATTCTGAGTTAGGGCAATGCTTGTGTAACAAATCGCTCAGCGCTTCATCTTTAAAGTAAACAAGAAGGTGCGCTTTAGGGTTTCGGTTGGCACAGTAAAGCGCCGCAGATAACGTAATGTCGTCTTCTGGGTTATCAATCAGGATGCAACTTGCAGACTCAATGCCCGTTTTCTCCATCTCTTTGCCATCGGTGTAGCTGTTTACTTTGACGAAATTGATTTCACCGGGTAACGGGTTCTCGATATCTGAACGCGTACATAGCACGATTGGTCGTTTACCCGTTTCTTCGTGTTGTAGCATGCGGATGAGATGAATGGTTCTTTGCTCATTCCACCCCAACATCAAAATGTGGTTGTCCACTCTAACTCTCCTTTTTCCTAGCAAGCCCGCTCGCCAATATTCAACACCTTCTGTCGCCACTTTACCGAGCAACGCGGCAAAAAGGCTCAACCCGCCTGGAATCACAAATAGAATAACGATCCACTGCCCCGCTACCGTGGTCGGTGATAAATCACCATAACCAACCGTAGAAGCCGTCACCACCAAGTAGTAAGCGAATACGGTAACCGAACTGGTTAAATCTGTTTCACCCGCCAAATACAGCATCGACCACGATAAAGCGATGTAGCCAAGAAAAGTGAACAGTAAGTTTTTGCCATTCAAAACAAAGATGTTTGCTTTGATCCAGCGTTTGAGTTGTAACCAGATTATCATTCGAGCCTCTAATCCATTTCTCTTAGTTACATGCTAGAAAAAATACTCGATATCAACAAGATGTATCATAAGAAAAAGATACATGACCACAAAATTGATATTAGCGGCCTATACTCAGGCACAAAAAAACCAGCACTATTGGCTGGTTTTTTTGTTGATTAGATAAAAGAACGACTTACGCGTTACCTTTTACCTGCACATTTAACTGCTCTGCGAAATCTAGCATGCGGTTCAAAGGGATAAGAGACTTTACACGTAGCTCGTCAGAAACGAAGATTTCGTGTTGCTCACCACCATTCTCAAGTGCGTTTTCAATCGCTTCAAGGCCGTTCATTGCCATCCAAGGACAGTGTGCACAGCTACGACACGTTGCACCAGCACCCGCTGTCGGCGCTTCAATCAGCTCTTTTTCAGGAACCAATTGCTGCATCTTGAAGAAGATACCTTTGTCTGTCGCCACAATCATCTGTGGATGAGGCAGCTCTTTTGCTTTCTTGATCAGCTGGCTTGTTGAGCCTACAGCATCAGCCAGTTCAACCACGCTTGCTGGTGATTCTGGGTGTACCAAAATAGCCGCTTCTGGGTATACCGATTTCATTTTTTTCAAAGCATCAGCTGAGAACTCATCATGAACGATACACTCACCTTGCCAAAGCAACATGTCAGCGCCGGTTTGATTCGCGATGTAAGAACCTAGGTGACGGTCTGGGCCCCAAATAATAGGCTTGCCTTCAGCGTCTAGGCTTTCAACGATTTCTAAAGCGATGCTCGACGTAACCACCCAGTCTGCACGAGCTTTGACAGCCGCTGAAGTGTTCGCGTATACAACCACGGTGTGGTCAGGGTGAGCATCACAAAATTCTGTAAATTTGTCAGCCGGACAACCAAGATCAAGCGAACATTCAGCTTCGAGTGTTGGCATTAGAATGCGTTTTTCAGGAGTAAGAATCTTTGCAGACTCACCCATGAAACGAACACCAGCGATGATCAAAGTGCTTGCTGAATGACGGTTACCGAATTTAGCCATTTCTAATGAATCGCCAACGAAACCGCCAGTTTCTTCTGCCAGAGCCTGAATTTCAGGATCGGTGTAGTAGTGTGCAATTAGAACTGCATCTTTTTCTTGAAGTAGTTTTTTGATGTTTGCGATGTGGGCCTGTTTCTGAGCATCGCTCAATGGAACTGGCTTAGGCGGAAACGGGTAAACTGTATCGATTTTATCTAGTATATGACTCATTGCTCTTGCTCTACGCAACTTCTTCCGAGAATTAGAGTATTCTACACAGGACAGCGATTGGGATCAAAAAGGATTGGTTGCAAGCGGTGGCTAGCTAATGCTTAAAACGCATAAACAAGGCGACGTGTTGGCACCACAAAGAAGATAAGTAAACATCAAACGGAAGTAATCAGGTATAAAAAAGAGGCGCCTAAGCACCCCTATTTTGTTTTACAAGTGGGTTTTGGCCACTTTAGCCGAAGCACTGTTTGGGTACTCGGTTACGACTTGTTGGTAATATTTCTTAGCTTGCGTCGCGTTGTTGTTGCGCGCTGCTATGTCACCAAGCTTAACCAGTGCATCTGCTCGCTTGTTTGAGTCTTTGTACGACACAACAGCAGCGAAGCTCTTCACGGCTTCTTTATCTTGCTTCTTAGCGAAATAAAGCTGACCTAACCAGTAATGTGAGTTAGGTGTGAAGGTAGAATCTGGGAAGTCTTTTTGAAACTTTTGGAATGCAGCGATAGCACCCGTGTAGTCTCGTTGCTTTAGAATCATATCTACAGCATTTTGATAAGCAGTTTGCTCATCCACATCAGTACTGAACGTACCAGAAGCGTCTTTAGAGCCTTCGCTCGCCGCCACTGCTACCGTTGCTGTTCCTGCTGCTTTCACCTCGCCTCTTACGCGATCCAGTTCAATGAACAGTTCACGCTGACGCTCTAGCATTTGCTTCATATCGTAGCTGTTTCGTTCCAGCTCACCACGAAGTTCACTGATCTCCAGTGCCATGTCGTCGATTTGCTGTTGCATTTGAAGCTGAACGAGATTGCGATTTTGAAGCAGGCGCTCTAAACGCTCAATATCTGATTCGTTAGATGCTGATCGAGAGGAAGATGATGAATTGGTTGCGGTGCTATTGAGATCGGATACTGGAGCTGGTGCAGCGAACGCGGTGTTCGCTGCACTTGCCAGTAACGAAAGCAAAATGACTCGCTTTGTGTTACTGAACATGAGGCAATTCCTCAATTATATAGTCTACTAAAATTAGTAAACTAGTACTGCGCGACGGTTTTTAGCGTACACATCTTCAGATTGACCTAGAAGAAGTGGCTTCTCTTCACCGTAGCTTACGATAGAGATTTGGTCAGCTTGAACACCTAGAGCTTGTAGGTATTTCGCTACAGCTTGTGCACGACGCTCGCCAAGTGCGATGTTGTACTCAGGAGTACCGCGCTCATCAGCGTGACCTTCGATAGTAACGTTCATGTCAACGTTCTTAACTAGGTATGCTGCGTGAGCTGCTAGCATTTCTTCGTAATCGCCAGCGATAGTAGAGTTATCGAATGCGAAGTAGATTGTTTGAGTTTCACGTAGCGCTTGCTCTTTAAGCTCTTGCTCAGACAGTTGACCGTTAGCGTCAATTGGCGTTACAACAGTTGTGTCTACATTGCCTTCTGAACCTGAAGTTGTTTGGTTGCTTTCAGTACCAGATGTTGCAGATGTTGCTTCATCAGTTGAGCTACATGCCGTTACTGCCATCACTGGTAGTGCAATCATCAAGCCTTTAAGAACTTTGTTAAGTTGCATCTTTTTTTCCTTACGTTATCAAACTTAGTTTCTACAGCGACTAAGAGTGCTATAGATAGTTAAATGCCACAATAGTTAACACTATCAATAGCTAAAAGAATATGTAATTTTCCCTAGAGGAACGGTGACCATGCAGGCGCTCTTACGCGTCCGTTAGTTGCCGGTAATCTAGCTTTAAAACGTCCATCGATAGAAACCATCGATAGTACATTTGTTTTGTTGTAAATAGAGCTATAGATAACCATACCTCCATTCGGTGCAATACTTGGAGACTCATCTAACAATGTTTTTGTTAGTACCTGAACCGCACCGGTTTCCAAATCTTGCTTAGCCAAGTTAAAACCTGAGTTGCTGCGATTCACCATGATCATGAATCGACCATCAGGAGTGATCTGGCCACCTAAGTTTTGGCTACCTTGCCAAGTAATACGAGAAGTCGAATTATTGGACAAATTTACATTATAAATCTGTGGTTTACCACCACGATCCGATGTGAAAATAAGAGACTTGCCATCTGGGTGCCAGAATGGTTCAGTATTATTCGAACGGCCGCGGGTAATTTGAGTCAGCTTACGGCTAGCAAGGTCAAGTGTGTACACCTGAAGGCTGCCCGTTTTCGACAATACCAATGCCAATGTTTTACCATCTGGCGAGAATCTTGGCGCACCATTGTGACGAGGGTATGACGTCACTTTCTCACGTTCACCCGTGTAAATATTCATGATGAATATTTCAGCTTGGCCATTCTGGAAGCTCACATAAGCTAGCTTTTTGCCGTCTGGTGACCATGCTGGAGACATGAGAGGCTGCTTAGAACGAAGTACTAAACGCTCGTTAAAGCCATCGTAGTCAGCAACACGAAGTTGATACGGGTACTTGTCTTTATCGTTCACTACCACGTAAGAGATACGAGTTAAGAACGCGCCTTTCTCACCAGTTAGCTCTTCATACACTAGGTCTGAGATACGGTGTGCGTACTCTCTCAAGCGATTACCAGGAACCGTAGCCTTCTTATTGAATAGAACGTGATCTTTAGAAAGCACTAATTGGCCTTCATCACTCAGCGCACGACTTTGTCCTTTGGTCAGTTGACCACGAACAATGTCGATCAATTGGTAATTCACCACATACTGCCCTTCGGCATTTTTAGTGATACTACCGGTAAGCAATGAGTCAACACCTAGGTTAGTCCAAGCATCAAAGTTAACCTCAGTTTCGCTGTAAGGCGTTTGAGGCATTTTGCTTGTCGCAACTGGGCTGAATTTACCACTGCGCTGTAAGTCAGAAGCGATAACCGCTGATACATCGTGTGGCAATGGCTCTGAGCCTTCCCAACGGAAAGGTACAATAGCGATAGGTCTTGCAGAGTTAATACCGTCTGTAATAACCAGCTCCAGCGCTGCATGTGCAAACTGGCTGCTTGTAGCTATTAAGAAAACAAAACTCAGTAATAGTTTCTTTAACACAAGTTCGTCCTTTTACTCTGGTGATACAGTTAAGTTAATGTCTTTCAGTGAGTTCACAATGTCTGGGTCTTTAGGCAACGGGTAAGATTGTACTTGTGCCACCGCACGCTTGGTTGCTGCACATAAACGGCTATCGCCATCTAAGATACTCAAACTACCCAATATCGCGTTAGAGCCCGTTGGAATCAGCTTAAGGTTCACTCGACATGAGCGTCCTCGATAGCTGTCTTCTAACAACAGGTTCTGTTGAATCAGTTGGGTATAGATAGCCCCGTAACGTTGCGCTTCATCAGTGATAAATTGTTGTCTTGCTGAAGAGTTTTGAGTCGCTTCCGTTTCAAGCCCAGCAAAGATATCGTTCAATGCGGCTTCTTGTTGTTTAAGCTCTTTTTCTGCTTTTGCTGCAGCTTCTTTTGCCTTACGGGCTTTCTCTGCTGCGGCTGCCGCTTCTTTCTCTTTCGCTATGCGTTGCTTTTCCGCGAGTTCAGCGGCTTCTTTCTCTTTACGAGCTTTGTCTGCTGCCTCTTTCGCTGCTTTTTCTTTTGCCACGCGTTCTTGTTCAGCTTTTGCGATTGCCGCTTCTTTGGCTTTACGCTCGTTCTCGGCTTTCACTAACGCAGCTTCTTTTAGCTTACGGTCAGCTTCGGCTTTAGCGGCTTTCTTTTGCTCTTGCTGTAAACGCGCTTCTTCAGCTTTGCGTTGTTTCTCTTTCTCAACTCGACGCTTTTCAGCTTCACGAGTTGCTTTAGCTTCTTTCGCTTGCTGTTCTTTTAGCTTGCGAATATTTTCTTCTTCAGCTTTACGATTCTTTTCAAGTCGTTCGCTTTCACGTCTTAGTTTGTCAAGACGCTCTTGCTCTTTCTTGCTTGCCGCTTCTCTTTGTTGACGAATCTGTTGAGCTTGCTGGCGAACCAACTGAGGATCAATCACCACTGCTTGAACCATCTGCCCTGTAGGCTTTGGCTCTGACATCGTGAAATCCGCCCCCCAAATGAGCGCAACGAATAAAATGACGTGCAGCCCAAGAGAAATAAGAAGCGGTGATCTGAAATTATTGGATTTTTTATTATTCGCTTTCATGAATGCTACGGAGCTATTCCCTTATATCCGTTAAAAGGCCAACCTTTGGCACACCTGCACGGCTTAATTCATCAAGTAATAAAACCACTTCAGCGTATGGCGTTGCGGCATCACCACCAACCGCCACTGGAGAGTTTGGCTTCAGAGACAACTCGGCTTTCACACGGACGATAATATCTTCCATTGATAAGCCACGCTGTACTTCTTCGTCATTAACGCTCAAGCCAAGTTCACCGTCTTTGTTCACTTCAACGATGATGAAACTTGCATTGTCGTCACCCAGTAGGTCTTGTGCCGATTTAGCCGTTGAAGCCTGAGGCAATTCAACGTCAACGCCTTGAGTAACAAACGGCGAAGTCACCATAAAAATGATCAGCAAAACAAGCATAACGTCGATGTAAGGTACAACGTTAATCTCTGCTGTCATTTTGCGTTTTTTAGGTTGGTATCCAGCCATCTATTATTCCCTGCCAGCCATCGCTTGACGGTGAAGAATACTGTGAAACTCTTCAGAGAAAGTCGCGTAGTTGTGTTCTAGCTTGCCTACTCGGCTGCTGAAGCGGTTGTACGCCATTACCGCTGGAATCGCAGCGAATAGACCCATTGCTGTTGCGATCAGTGCTTCTGCAATACCAGGAGCAACCATTGCGAGCGTCGCTTGCTTCACTTCACCTAATGCGATGAATGAGTGCATGATGCCCCAAACCGTACCAAATAGGCCGATGTATGGGCTGATAGAGCCAACGGTCGCCAAGAAAGGTAAGTTAGTTTCTAGTTCATCAACCTCACGAGCAACGGCAACGCGCATCGCACGGCCAGTGCCTTCCATAATGAAGTCAGGTGATGTTGCATTCGATTTACGAAGGCGAGCGAACTCAGTAAAGCCTGCGTAGAAAATTTCTTCAGTACCAGAAAGCTCGTCTTTGCGTTTGTTGCTCTCTTGGTACAGTTTTGCAAGATCAACGCCTGACCAGAACTTATCTTCAAATACGTCAGTTTGTTTAGAAGCTTGAGATAATACTTTACTTCTTTTTATGATCATTGCCCAAGAAACAACAGACATGCCCATAAGAATCAGCATGACCATCTTAACTAGTAAGCTAGCTTCTAAAATTAGGCCTAAGATTGAGATTTCAGCAGTCACTATTCGTTAGCTCCGTGAGAATAAATGTTGGCATTGCTTTGGGTTTCATTTTTTGATTATCGATACATGCTACCTTAACCATTGCTTTACACAATGCCTTGCCATCAGGATTTACGATCTCTTGACAGAAGACCAAGGTAGCTCGCTTCAACTCGTAAATATTTGTAATGACTTGTAAAGAATCATCAAGTCGCGCACCTTGAATAAAATCAATGTCCATATGTCGGACTACGAAACCGATATTTTGTTCTAACAAGACTTGCTGAGAGACGCCAATTGAGCGCAACATCTCAGTTCGAGCGCGTTCGAAAAACTTAAGATAGTTTGAATGGTATACAACACCACCTGCATCGGTGTCTTCGTAATACACTGTCACTGGCCACGTAAATGGCTTAGATATTCCCTGCAATTTGATACCACAATCCAAAACGATAAAGATCTCACTATAACCTAACTCCTTATCATTAATAGTATATCGCTGTGAATTTTTTGATTTAATAGACGAAAAAAAAGGCCATCTGTATAAGATGACCTCTTTTTGGCTAAAAACCCAACAAGTATAAAGGTTCACGTCGTTATGAACCTAAATCTTCTGCCTTTTATAAAAGGCGCAACACCGTTAGGTAGAGCAAAATTGTGAGTGAAACGTATGGGCTAAACAGTAGCTGCCACATCCAAGCTCTAGGCTTAAACCCGATACCGTAAACCATGCTTGAGCACACTGCCCAAATAAACATTGGCCCGATGATCGCGTTAAAGCCACCGATGCTTGTCGCATACGCTTCAGGATCCCACATCACTAAACCAACATGCATGAAACCCAATACGAGGGATAAAGCTCTTAACAGAGTCTTATCCATTGGTTGATGCAGTTTAGCGATTTGCTCCGCGAGATTACTCACTGTCTTTATCCATCATTTCTGAATGCTCTAACCATAGAGCATTGATGATGCCGAATGCACATGCTAGAAGTACACCCAAAATCCATGCGAAATACCACATAAAATTTCTCCTAAGTTATTTAACTTCTAGCTTAGTAAGCTGAAACGTCGTTATCTTCGATGTGTTTCTTATCTAGACGACCGAACATTTTGTAGTATGTCCAAGTTGTGTAGCCAAGAATCACAGGAACCATTACCGCCGCAACTCCGGTCATAAGACCAAGCGTTAGCTCACTCGCTGTTGAATCCCACATAGTCAAACTATGGCTAGGGTTCAGACTTGATGGCATTACGAATGGGAACATTGCAAAACCAGCCGTTAAAATAACACCAGCGTTAGATAGGCTTGAGAACAAGAATGCGAAACCACCACGCTCAAAGCGAGATGCAATCACAGCAAGCAGTGGCATTGCTACACCAAGAATCGGCGCAGCCCACATTGCTGGATACGTTTCGAAGTTTGTCATCCAAGCACCAACTTGAAGTGATACTTCTTTGTTTAGTGGGTTTGAATCAGCAAACGTGTCCATCGTGCTAGTGATTACGTAGCCTTCAATAGACTGAACCCAGAAGCCACCAATAATGAACAGAGCAATAGCAATTAGGCCAGTGATCTGAGCAACATTACGAGCGCGGCTGTGCAGCTCTTCTGTAGTCTTCATTTGAAGCCATGTTGCACCTTGCATCACGAACAACATCAGAGCTAATACACCACAAAGCAATGCAAACGGGTTTAGCAGAGCGAAGAACGTGCCATGGTACTTAGACATCATAAACTCGTTCAGGTCAAATGGAACACCTTGTAGTAGGTTACCAAATGCCACACCGAAAATGATTGGTGGTACTGTGCCACTAAAGCAAAGTGCGTAGTCCCAAGTTTTACGCCATTTTGGATCTTCAATCTTAGAGCGGTAATCAAGAGCGAGTGGTCGTAACCAAAGCGCTGCTAACGTCGCGTACATTGCGAAATAGAAACCAGAAAACGACGTTGCGTAAACCAGTGGCCATGCAGCAAACAATGCACCACCCGCAGTGATAAGCCAAACTTGGTTACCATCCCAGTGAGGGGCAATCGTGTTTAGCATAATACGACGTTCAGTGTCGCTCTTACCGATAACAGGTGAAAGAGCTGCAACACCCATATCGAAGCCATCAGTTACGGCGAAACCAACCAGTAGAACACCGATCAATACCCACCAAATAAGTCGTAAGCTTTCGTAATCAAACATAATATTCCCTCACTTATACTTCGACTGAACGGCTAACTTTGTCTTCAACAGAGTTATCGTTTTGTTCGAAGTGGTAACGGCCTGTCTTTAAGCTACTTGGACCTTTACGTGCGAATTTCAGCATTAGGTAAACTTCAGCAATCAAGAACACTGTGTACAGTGCAAGAATCGCGAATAGAGAAGTCCAAAGCTGTTCAATAGTCAGTGCGGATGCAGCAACGTTAACCGGTAGGATTTCACCAACCGCCCATGGCTGACGACCAAACTCAGCAACGAACCAACCTGCTTCAATCGCAATCCAAGGAAGTGGGATTGAGAATAGCGCTGCTTTAAGTACCCATGGTTTTTGTTCGATCTTCTGACGACACGTTTGAACAAACGCCGCACCGAATACAAACAGCATGATGAAGCCACAAGCAACCATCAGACGGAATGACCAGAATAGAGGCCAAACTGTTGGGATAGAATCATCCGCAGCCATTTGGATTTGGTCTTCTGTTGCGTCAACAACGTCGTCTGTATAGCGCTTAAGAAGCAGACCGTAACCTAGGTCACCTTTCACTTCGTCGAACGCTGCGATGTTTTCTTCAGACTTATCACCTGAACGTAGCTTTTCAAGCAGCTCGTATGCGTACATACCAGTGCGGATACGATCAACGTGATCATCACGTAAGTCACGTAGGCCCGTTACTTCAGTATCAAGCGAACGCGTTGCGATGATGCCCATTACGTATGGGATTTTAATTGCGTAGTCAGTATTCATTGTTTCTTGGTTTGGAATACCAAAAACAGTAAATGCGGCTGGTGCTTCTTCAGTGTGCCACTCGGCTTCTACCGCAGCGAGCTTCACTTTTTGAACTTCACCAAGCTCGTAACCAGATTCATCACCTAGTACGATTACTGACAAGATCGCCGCCATACCGAAAGATGCTGCAATCGCAAAAGAACGACGAGCAAAGGCAAGGTCACGACCTTTAAGAATGTAGTATGAGCTGATACCAAGGATGAACATTGCACCCGTAGTGTAACCAGACGCTACTGTGTGTACGAATTTAACCTGCGCTACTGGGTTTAGGACAACTTCAGCGAAGCTCACCATTTCCATACGCATAGTTTCAAAGTTAAATTCCGCACCCACTGGGTTTTGCATCCAGCCGTTTGCTACCAAGATCCAAAGCGCAGAGAAGTTAGAGCCAAGTGCTACTAACCAAGTTACCGCTAAGTGCTGACGCTTTGACAGTCTGTCCCAACCGAAGAAGAATAGGCCAACAAAAGTAGACTCTAGGAAGAATGCAACAAGCGCTTCGATAGCTAGCGGAGCACCAAAAATGTCGCCAACATAGTGAGAATAGTAAGACCAGTTAGTACCAAACTGGAACTCCATGGTTAAGCCTGTCGCTACACCAAGAGCAAAGTTAATACCAAACAATTTACCCCAGAACTTGGTCATGTCCTTGTAAATTTGCTTGCCAGTCATTACATAAACTGACTCCATAATGGCAAGTAGAAATGCCATACCTAAAGTCAGTGGAACAAATAGGAAGTGATACATCGCTGTAAATGCAAACTGCAATCGCGACAGATCAACAACATCAATCATGGTAACTCCTTTGTGTCGGCTGAATGACACTTGTGTGATTATTCACCGCAAAAATCCATGTTAAAACAATTTATGCAATTGTTATTACAAGTTGAAATTTGTAGCAAAAACGTACCGTTATAGTTAGATTATTGTTAAGCATGAGCTAATATAGCTGGCGCTAATATTACTGGTAAAATCAGTATGTTTCAAAAGGTTTATGGGAGAACCCTGCGTTGATTTGTATCAAATTTATTCGAGCAAATTAGAGTTATTTTTGTACAATTATGATTAAAATCACACCAATTATGCTTGTCTTAATAACAGCGCATGATATCTGTGACAAATGCTCAGCACCGCCTCAACATCCGAATTACAACTACCTATAAAGTATTAACAAAAAATATGACAACTTATTTCATTTCCTGTTATCTAAATCAAACCTGAAATCAAAGTTTCCATTTTTGAAGCTCCCTTTTCGATCTTTTTATCGACTCGCTCAAAGAGTTGTTATTCAGTAAAAAGCAAAAAAACCCAGCGCTTATGCAACTGGGATCTTTAAAAATGAATAATTTAACGATTGGAGGGTTTATCTATTCCAAAGTGTAAATACGCTCTGTCGGTCGCGATTCGACCTCTTGGCGTCCTTTGTAGGTAACCTTGTTGAATCAAGTAAGGTTCTAACACATCTTCAATAGTGTCTCTCTCTTCACCAATCGCGGCAGCCATGTTGTCGATACCTACCGGACCACCACCAAACTTCTCCATAATCGCCAGCAGAAGCTTTCTATCCATGTAGTCGAAACCTTTAGCATCGACATCCAACATGTTTAGCGCTTTGTCAGCAACCTCCGGACAAATATGCCCGTCGCCTTTTACTTCCGCATAATCACGAACACGGCGCAGTAGACGGTTAGCAATACGTGGCGTACCACGAGCTCGGCGAGCAACTTCTAGCGCCCCTTCGGACTCCATAGAAAGACCAAGGCAATCTGCACTGCGCTGAACGATGTTTTGTAGATCTTCAACCTTGTAGTACTCAAGACGCTGAGTAATACCAAAACGGTCACGTAACGGCGATGTCAGTGAGCCAGCACGAGTGGTTGCGCCAATCAAAGTAAAAGGAGGAAGGTCAATCTTGATAGAGCGTGCCGCTGGGCCTTCACCAATCATGATATCTAATTGGTAGTCTTCCATTGCAGGGTACAACACCTCTTCAACCACAGGGCTTAAACGGTGAATCTCATCAATGAACAGGACATCATTTTCTTCGAGATTGGTCAGTAACGCCGCTAGGTCGCCTGCTTTTTCTAGAACAGGGCCTGAAGTCGTACGAATGTTGACATCCATCTCATTGGCAACAATGTTCGCCAACGTGGTTTTACCCAAGCCTGGAGGGCCAAATATCAACAGATGGTCGAGCGCCTCGTTACGCAGTTGTGCCGCTTTGATGAAAATCTCCATCTGGCCACGAACGTGATCCTGACCTTGATAGTCAGCCAGTGCTTTAGGGCGTATTGCACGATCAATGACATCTTCATCTTTGAATACTGGGTTATCCGGTGCAATAAGGCGATCGGCTTCAATCATAAATTCTGCTATTCCTAACTATGCTCTTGTTGACTCTGCGCTTCTTGACTCTGTGTAAAGGCAAAGTGAATGAGTCTATTTTGTCGAACAAGTATATTGGGTATTAAACCATCGATTTCAGAGCTTCGCGAATCAACTGTTCGCTGGTCATACCATCTTTAGCCACTTGAGAAACCACCTTGGAAGCTTGAGTCGGCTTGTAGCCTAATGCAAGTAGCGCACTTACCGCTTCTTCTTCCGCGTCGTGAACGGTTGGCATAGAATCAATCGGAGCTGCATCTGTCGCTGGAGTAAACAAGTCACCCGCGCCCCACCCTTTCAGGCGGTCTTTCATTTCAACAACCAGACGTTCAGCGGTTTTCTTACCCACACCCGGAAGTTTAACCAGCGTCGAGATGTCTTCACGTTCAACACTTTGAACAAACTGGCTAGCCGTCATGCCTGAAAGAATGCCAAGGCCTAGCTTAGGGCCCACACCGTTCGCTTTGATCACTTCACGGAACAGCGCACGCTCTTTAACCGTGTTAAAACCATAAAGTAGCTGCGCATCTTCACGTACAACAAAGTGCGTGTAGATGATTGCCTCTTCGCCCACGTTTGGTAATTCGTAAAAACAGCTCATTGGCATTTGAACTTCATAGCCAACGCCACTCACTTCGATTAGTAATTCTGGTGGCTGTTTTTCTATTAATGTACCGCGTAGACGTCCGATCACAATTCACTCTCTTGATGGAATATAATTTGAGGGACAGAATATAAAAGAACTGGATGCTTATCCAGTTCTTTGTGTTTATTAGGATGATTTATTTAAGCTTGCTTAGCTTGGGAAACCGAATGATTCTGTCTTCAGAAACGCCATAGCCTATGGTTATCGGTAACGCCCTTTTCTTGCTCCTGTTGCTTTACCCGCAAGCGCTATCAAAGTTTTATTGGTGTTGGCGTGAGTGATCGCTACGCCTAGAGCATCGGCAGCATCGGCCTGTGGTTTAGCGGGTAACTTAAGCATGCTCATCACCATGTTCTGAACCATAGACTTGTCCGCACCACCATTACCCGTCACCGCTTGCTTAATTAAACGAGCCGCGTATTCATGAACAGGCAAATCCGCATTTACAGCCGCTACGATCGCGCTGCCCCTAGCTTGCCCAAGCTTAAGCGCTGAGTCTGCATTCTTAGCCATGAAGACCTGCTCTATCGCAAACACATCCGGTTGGAACTGAGTAATAATTTCGCTCACACCGGCGTAGATTTGTTTGAGTCGGCCCGGCAACTCTTTTTCTGAGGTGCGAATGCAACCACTCCCTAAGTAATATAGGTGGCGGCCATTTTGACGAATAACACCGTAACCGGTAATGCGTGAGCCAGGGTCAATCCCTAAGATAATAGACATAACTTCAAATACTGATTATTTACACATGCTTTATGAGCTTAGTATATCGAACGCAAAAAAAAATGCCCGTCAAATTAACGGGCATTTTATTGTTCTACTACAAAATTTAGCTCTATCGAAAACTCAAAGCTTCAGTAGAAAGTTAGGCTAATCGCTTGATTAGTCTTCTTTCTTCGCTAGTTTAACTGCGATTGCTAGCTCTTCCAGTGATGCTGGGTTCGCTAGGCTTGGCGCGTCTGTCAGTAGACATGCTGCAGCTGTTGTTTTCGGAAATGCGATAACGTCACGGATGTTCTCAGTACCACAAAGCAGCATTGCTAGACGGTCAAGACCGAATGCTAGACCAGCGTGCGGTGGCGTGCCGTACTTAAGCGCTTCAAGTAGGAAGCCGAACTTCTCTTGTTGCTCTTGTGCTTCGATACCTAGGATACCAAATACCGCTGTTTGCATTTCTGCGTTGTGGATACGTACAGAACCGCCGCCTACTTCGTAGCCGTTGATTACCATGTCGTATGCATCAGAATTTGCTGCTGCTGGGTTCGCTTTTAGCTCTTCCGCGTTCACACCTAGTGGTGATGTGAATGGGTGGTGCATTGCGTGTAGGTTACCTTCGCCGTCTTCTTCGAACATTGGGAAGTCAACAACCCACAGTGGAGCCCATGCAGATGTGTCTGTTAGCTCTAGATCCGTACCTAGTTTAAGACGAAGTGCGCCCATTGCTTCAGCAACGATGCCCGCTTTGTCTGCGCCGAACAGAATGATATCGCCAGATTCAGCTTGAGTACGATCTAGAATACCGTTGATTACGTCTTCGCTTAGGAATTTAGCAACTGGAGATTGAATACCTTCCATGCCTGCAGCACGGTCGTTAACCTTCATCCAAGCTAGGCCTTTCGCGCCGTAGATGTTTACGTGTTCAGCGTAGCCGTCGATTTGCTTACGAGTTAGCTTAGCACCACCTGGAACACGGATAACTGCTACGCGACCTTTTTCGTCGTTAGCTGGGCCAGAGAATACCTTGAATTCAACATCTTTAACCAAGTCAGCAACGTCCACTAGCTCTAGTGGGTTACGTAGATCTGGCTTATCAGAACCGAAACGACGAATCGCTTCAGAGAAAGGCATTACTGGGAATTGACCTAGTTCAACATCTAGAAGTTCTTTCCACATATCGTGAACAAGCTTCTCAGTCACGTTACGTACTTCTTGAGAAGTCATGAAAGATGTTTCGATATCGATTTGAGTAAATTCAGGCTGACGGTCAGCACGTAAATCTTCATCACGGAAACATTTAACGATTTGGTAGTAACGGTCAAAACCAGACATCATCAGCAGTTGCTTGAAAAGCTGAGGAGATTGAGGAAGTGCGTAGAAGCTACCTTTGTGAACACGGCTTGGTACTAGGTAGTCACGAGCACCTTCTGGTGTCGCTTTCGTTAGTACTGGCGTTTCGATGTCTAGGAATAAGTTCTCATCTAGGAAACGACGAACGAAGCTAGAAGCACGTGCACGAAGCTTAATACGGTCGCTCATTTCTGGACGACGAAGATCGATGTAACGGTACTTAAGACGCTGCTCTTCAGAGTTCGTTTGGTTGAAGTCTAGTGGAAGCGCTTCTGAACGGTTAATGATCTCTAGACCCGTCGCGTAAAGTTCTACTTCACCAGTAGCCATGTCTTTATTTACTTGGCTGTCCGGACGAACTCGTACTTCACCAGTAAACTTGATACAGAATTCATTACGCAGTTGGTTAGCGATCGGGAAGATATCTTTCATATCTGGATCGACAACAACCTGAACGATGCCTTCACGATCACGCATATCAATAAAGATAAGACCGCCTAAATCACGGCGACGGTTTACCCAGCCGCACAATTCTACAGTTTGTCCCGCCAGGGACTTGTTCAGGTTACCACAGTAATGGGTACGCATAATGAATTTCCCAATCTCTTAATTATTTACTAATTTCCAAGCTGTCAGTGGTCATTCCACACAACAGAGCAAAGGAACATTTATACGCGGAAACTCGCTTAAAATCGACCTTCCACATTCGAATTTATTGTGTTTTATCTGGCTTTGCTGCTTTTTAGCCCATCAAGTGCGCAAAGATTCATCAAAACCGAAAAAATTGCGATAATTATATCTCGAAAGTGCCTTAATCAGCAAAACTCTCGTAAAGTAGATTTTAGGGCGCGTTGACCTTTCGTGGTTAAATTTTGTTCGAGATAAAAGCGTTTTAATCGCGGCGAGGGAAAAGTAGCCTAGTCATTCTAAGCAAATCTCCCTCAACAAAGAGTAAAACGCTTTTAGCCGAACCCTTCGGGCAGCGTTTGCTGGGTATTTCTACTACGTTATCGGCTTCTCATGTAGGCTAGCTACACATCAAAGCCTCTGCCTTGTATAAATACCCAGCAACTCGCTGCAAAAACCAGCTCGAAAGATCAACACGCCCTAATTTCAACCCAAAAACTTTTTGTAATGACTGATGGCGTGATGGATAACGGTGTAATAGATGGATAATCGTGTAATAACAACAGAAACTTTACCTCTAAGACTTGGATTAACTATGTGGTCTCATTCTGAGTGGCAAAGTCAGTTCTACGGTAAAGGCACCAAGCCTGCCGAACGCTTGGAAAAATACACCCAAGTTTTCCATACCGTTGAGGGCAACACCACCTTTTACGCTACGCCAAGTATGTCTACCGTTCACAATTGGAAAGCCGCCAGTCACGATGATTTCAAGTTCACCTTCAAATTGCCCAAATTCATCACCCACCAGCAACAACTGAGACACTGCCAAGCCGAACTCAAAGAGTTCTTGATGACGATGTCGCCACTGCATGACCGTATTGGTCAATGGACGATTCAGCTGCCGCACAGTTTTGAGCCCAGCATGCTGCCTGCCCTACAAAAGTTTTGCACCTTATTCCCAAAAGATATGCAGCTTGGCGTCGAAGTTCGACACTTAGGTTTCTTTGATAAGGGCGATGCGGAAAAACGCTTCAACCAATGGCTGGTTGAGGAAGGCATCAATCGCATCATTATGGACAGCCGCCCCGTTTTCTCTGCGCCACCCACCACAGAAGCGGTGATCGATGCGCATCAGAAAAAACCGCGTGTTCCTGTTCATGCAATTGCTACCGCCAATAACCCGATGATTCGATTTATTGGTCACCCAGACCAAGAACCTAATATTGAGTTTTTTAAGCCTTGGTTTGCCAAAATCCCAAACTGGCTTAATGAAGGCAAGCAGCCCTATTTAATGATCCACACCCCAGACAATAACCACGCACCTGAACTTGCGATTGCTATTTATAAGAGGCTACAAAAGCAAGTCTCTGAAAATACATCATTATTACTGCCCGAACTGGCTCAGTTTCCAGCTCAAAAAGGCAATCACCAAATCTCGATGTTTTAACCTCTCACTTGTAAGTAGCTTCGAACCTTGAGCTAAATCTCAGTTTTCGTGACAGTGGCGTTTTTTTTACGTAAAATACGCCCCCTTTTATTTGGTACGAATTTTGTGCCAATTACGCTGACTGTCGAGAGAAAATGCTATGAGCAACACAGACAATATCTTTTCCGCTCCTATTGATAAAATTGGAGACTTCACCTTTGATGCAAGGGTTGCTGAAGTATTTCCGGATATGATTCAACGTTCGGTGCCTGGCTATAGCAATATCATCTCTGCAATCGGCATGCTGGCTGAGCGCTTTGTAAAGCCACACTCAAATATTTACGACCTTGGCTGCTCGCTTGGTGCTGCGACACTTTCTATGCGTCGTCACATTCAGCAAGAAGGCTGCACGATTTTCGCGATCGATAATTCAGAAGCCATGGTTGAGCGCTGCAAATTGCACGTTAATGCTTACCGCAGTGACACACCGGTAGAAGTGATTGAAGCCGACATCCGTGAAGTGGAAATCAAAGACGCTTCTGTTGTGGTGCTTAACTTTACGCTGCAATTTCTTTCTCCAGACGATCGATACGCTCTGCTTGAGAAAATTCATGCTGGCTTGCGCCCAGGCGGGATCTTAATCCTGTCAGAAAAATACGTATTCGAAGATGAAAGCTCAAATGAACTGCTTATCGACCTGCACCATGATTTCAAACGTGCTAACGGGTACAGCGAGCTAGAAGTAAGTCAGAAACGTAGCGCAATTGAAAACGTGATGCGCCCGGATTCGATCCCTGTTCACAGAGAGCGATTTGATAAGATTGGCTTCTCAAGCAGCGAAGTCTGGTTCCAATGTTTCAACTTTGGTTCAATGTTCGCGATAAAGTAAACATTTTAGATTACGTAACCGTCGCGACACCGTTAGCACGTACTAAAATGTCATCCTCAAGAGCGAGGAACAAACGAATTGGGGATCTCTTATCAAACACGATAAACGAGATTCCCTAGCATGTTTGTCCACACTCTTAATGGAGTGACAAATTTAATTTCTACACCACCAACTCAGTGAAAACCTATGTTTAATTTTGCCAATTTTTATCAACTTATTGCCCAAGATACTCGCCTTCAGCCGTGGCTAAATGTCCTGCCACAGCAACTGACCGATTGGCAAAATGCAGAGCACGGTGACTTTGACCGCTGGCTACGTGCACTAAACAAGATTCCACAAGACGTGCCAGATCAAGTTGACCTGAAAAATTCAGTGACGATTGGTAGTTCTACGCCATACCACACAGGCGAACTGAAAAAGCTAGAAAGCTTATTGAAGACTTTCCACCCGTGGAGAAAAGGTCCTTATACGGTTCACGACATCCATATCGATACAGAGTGGCGCAGTGACTGGAAATGGGATCGTGTGCTTCCACATATATCTCCATTAAAAAACCGTTCGGTTCTCGATGTAGGTTGTGGCAATGGTTACCACATGTGGCGCATGCTGGGTGAAGGTGCTCGCTTAACGGTTGGTATCGATCCTTCCCACCTATTCTTGGTTCAGTTTGAAGCAATTCGTAAGTTGATGGGCGATGACCAACGAGCTCACCTATTACCTCTAGGTATTGAGCAGCTCCCAAAGCTAGAAGCCTACGACACGGTATTCAGCATGGGCGTGCTTTACCATCGTCGTTCACCACTGGACCACTTGATTCAACTGAAAGACCAATTGGTGTCTGGCGGTGAACTGGTTCTTGAAACCTTGGTGATTGAAGGCGATGAGAACGCAGTATTAGTTCCGGTTGACCGTTACGCGCAAATGAGAAACGTCTACTTCTTCCCTTCAGCTCGCGCACTGAAACGCTGGCTAGAACAAGTTGGTTTTGAAGACGTACGAATCGTTGACGAAAATGTCACGACAATTGGTGAACAACGCACCACAGAATGGATGACACACAACTCTCTTCCAGATTACCTCGATCCGAACGATCCAAGTAAAACGGTTGAAGGTCACCCTGCACCGAGACGTGCGATTCTGGTAGCAACAAAGCCATAGATTTACTGCCCACAAAGCAGTGGCATATTGAGTAAATAAAGCACAAGCCTATTAAGGCAGCAAAACAATTGCTTGCATGGTCAAAAAGCCACTGTTAATTTCGCGGTGAACCTTGCTTCCTTAGCTTAAGAATTGAACAAAAATTGACTTGTGTTTAATAAGTGAGCTATTCCAAATAGCAATAATTGGCGTAGCGCTCACATTGCGATTCAATATGACCAGACTCTTACAATAGGATGCTTCACGCATCCTTTTTTGTGGGCTAAACTTCTAAATAGTCTGAACTATTCTCTAATTCTCAAAGGTTTTTTTATGTTTAAGCGATTATCGCCTATTGTGGCGGTTGGTTTGCTCTCTGGTTGTACTCTTACAAATGGTGCTACCTACCACCAAGAAACTCTCGACGCTATTTCCCGCACAGAGACAAACATCGCAAATAAGGTTCAAAATCTTGAACTGCAACTAAGCAATCAAAGTGACTATATTGAAAGCTTAGAAGACGAAATTACTACCCTTTCTAGTCAATTAGATACCCATCTAACGAGCATGGAACACAAGGTTATTGAAGAGCTAGAGGAAGAGGAACCGGTCGCTATTGCCGTTGCTCCTATCGCTCCTATATCACAACCGACTATCCTTGGCGGCATCGAAAAAGTGTTTATCGACTCTATCAAGCAAAGCTTTGATGCTCGTGTTGATACAGGTGCAACCACCTCTTCTTTAAACGCTGTCGATATCAAAGAATTCGAACGTAACGGCAAGAACTGGGTTAAATTTCACCTAGACGACAAAGCCCAAGCTAAAGAAGACCAGAAATGGATTGAAGCGCCTGTTGTACGTTATGTAAAAATCCGTCAATCAACCAATGATCAAGCAGAACGTCGAGCTGTGATCGAATTATGGGTGAAAGTTGGAAAAATCCATGAAAAAGCGCAATTTACATTGGCGGATCGCTCTCAAATGAGTCACCCTGTGTTACTAGGGCGCGAATTTATCAAAGACATAGCGCTAGTAGATGTAAGTAAAAAGTACGTACAAACGGAAGTTAAATAACAATAGTAGGGTAAGCTATGACGTCAAGAATTCCATTTTATATCTCTATATTCCTGCTTATTGTGGCAGGTATAACACTGAGTATGTTCAGACATACGACCTACGGTGTACCTTGGACTCCAGGGGAAACCAGACAGGTTTGGGACGTTGAAGCTCGCATCGAGTTCAACGCAGTAGGCAAAGAAGCAAAAGTTTCCTTAGCGGCTCCTCATACTCAGTCTAACTACACACTTATCGGCGAATCGGCTTCATCGCCAGGTTATGGTATCTCTTACTTGAATACCGAATCAGGTCGCCGCGCAGAGTGGTCTATTCGATACGCAGATGGCCCTCAAACTATCTACTACAAAACACAATTCCTAGTCGACAACCAAGCAAAAGTTGATGCTATACCGCCAGAAGGCGAAGTCGCACAGCCAAGCTTCGACGGCCCTGAAGAAGCCGCTTCTTTTGCATTGATTGATAGAGCGACAAAGCGTTCTGCAGACAACCTCACTTTTACCCGTGAGCTCATCAAAACACTTAACGATCCAGACAGCCAAAACTCAGCGCTTATTCTGAATAACATGACTAAAGTGGAAGCGACACACAAGCTACTTTCAGCAGCGAAAATACACAACAAAGTCGTTGGTGTTATCGAGCTAGAAGACGGCCGTCGTCGTCAGTCGATTCAAAACATGATTCAGATCTGGGATAACGACCAGTGGATTCTGTTCTCTCCGGAATCAAGCGAACAACAAGTTCAACCAAACCTACTCATCTGGGACGAATCTAACGTTTCTCTACTGGATGTTGTTGGCGGTCAGAACAGTAAAGTTCACTTCTCTATGATTGCTCAAGAGGTTTCACCAACGGAAGCAACCAACAGTAAGGTCTCTGCAGACCAGCTATTGAACCTATCGATTCACAGCCTACCGCTAGAAGAGCAAGCGATGTTTAAAACCATCATGCTGATTCCTATCGGTGCTCTGATTGTTGTGTTCCTTCGTGTCATTATAGGTCTGAAAACGTCCGGTACCTTCATGCCAGTACTGATTGCGGTAGCCTTTGTGCAAACACAATTGGTAACGGGTATTGTCGGTTTCCTACTTATCGTAGGTACGGGTCTGATTATTCGAAGTTACTTGTCCAAACTCAACTTACTACTGGTCGCCAGGATATCCGCCGTAATCATCACGGTAATCATGATTATTTCTGTATTCACTGTGGTCGCGTTTAAAGTGGGTCTGACTGAAGGTCTATCCATTACGTTCTTCCCAATGATTATCCTATCTTGGACTATCGAACGTATGTCTATCCTATGGGAAGAAGAAGGCGCGAAAGAAGTAATGCTGCAAGGTGGTGGTTCTCTATTTACTGCGGTTCTTGTTTACTTAGGCATGACTAACCCGTTCATTCAGCACTTAACGTTTAACTTTATTGGTTTACAACTTGTTATTCTAGCGACCATCTTGCTACTAGGTAACTACACAGGATACCGTCTAACCGAGCTTCGTCGCTTTAAACCGCTAGCGGAGGACTAAGTTATGTTTGATCAGTTTACTTCACCGTTTAGGTTGAAAGACAAAGGCATAATGGGAATGAACAAGCGTAACCATAGTTATATTGGTCGCTACAATGATCGTTCCAAGTATCCACTCGTTGATGACAAGCTTAAGACTAAAATCATTGCTGAACAGGCTGGCGCTACTGTGCCAAAACTGATTGGCGTTATTGGTCATCAAGCTGAAGTAAAAACAATCCACAAGATGGTAAAAGAGTGGCCGGGTTTCGTAATCAAGCCAGCTCAAGGCAGCGGCGGTAAAGGAATCCTTGTTGTGACTTCTCACAAGGACGGCGTTTACACTAAGCCATCGGGTTCTACTATCAATGAAGAAGACGTAGAGCGTCACATAAGTAACGCTCTTGCCGGTCTTTTCTCACTTGGTGGTAAGAACGATGTTGCGGTAGTTGAAAACCTCATCAAGTTTGATGAGTGTTTTGATGGCTTCAGTTACGAAGGTGTGCCAGATGTACGAATCATCGTATTCAAGGGCTACCCTGTGATGGCGATGATGCGTTTATCTACTTCGGCTTCCGACGGTAAGGCTAACTTACACCAAGGCGCTGTAGGTGTAGGTATTTGTATTGCGACGGGTAAAGCCGTTCGTGCGGTTCAATTTGACCACCCAGTAACTCACCACCCAGATACGGGTAAAGAGTTGGCGCTACTTCAGGTACCACACTGGGAAAAACTGCTAACACTAGCTTCAAGCGCTTGGGAAATGACAGGTCTTGGTTACATGGGTACTGACATGGTTCTAGACCAAGAAGAAGGCCCAATGGTACTTGAGCTTAACGCACGTCCAGGTTTGGCTATCCAAATCGCGAACGGCGCAGGTTTATTGCCTCGATTGCACCATATTGAGAACCTTGGTACACCGGCTGAATACCCGAAACCAGCAGAGCGCGTTGCATACGCTGCCAAGCAATTCGGTGTTCACGGTAGCGAGATTGTTCCAAACTAAGCGATTTGCTGACTAGGTCACTTGATACCTAATAGAGCTTATAAAAAAGGCCGCATAACTCTGAGAGTTACGCGGCTTTTTAGTATCTGCGGTTAAATTAGCGGATTAGGTTAAGTCTCTGTAGATTCAATTACAGGCTCTCGAATTGGATCAATCCGCACCGCCGCCACCTTAAACTCAGGGATCTTAGCGTGTGGATCGGTCGCTGTGGTCGTCAAACGGTTAACCGGCGATTCAACAAAATGGAATGGAATAAATACCACACCCTTTTGCATTCGTTTAGTCACAAAGGCCGCGATTTCGATTTCACCACGACGTGTTGAGACCTTAAGCATCTGACCATTCGAGATACCTAGCGCTTCAGCATCATGAACACTCACCATGGCACGCGGCCCTGCTAAGTTATCCAACCCTTTTGTTTTACGTGTCATGGTTCCGGTGTGGAACTGTTCTAGAATACGGCCTGTCGTTAATACTAACGGGTATTCCGCATCCGGTAGCTCAGCAGCGTATCTAAACGGAATCGCCTCCATTTGACCACGCCCACGCGTAAATTGGGTCTGGTGCATGATACGTGTGCCATCAGGGTTGTTCTTATTACTTGGCCATTGCACGCCGTTCACCGTAATGTTCTCCCAACGTAAACCACCATACTGTGGCGTGACACGCGCTATCTCATTGGTGATATCAGCAACCGAGTCATATTCCCAATTGCCGCCCATCGCATTAGCCAACATTTGGATAATCACCCAATCTTCTTTCGCTTCACCTGGAGGCAATACCGCCGGGTTAATACGCTGAACACGACGCTCGGTATTAGTAAAATGACCAGACTTCTCAGCAAACGAGCAAGACGGTAGCACCACATCGGCATATTGAGCGGTTTCGGTTAAGAAAATATCTTGAACCACGAGGAAATCTAACGCTTCAAGACCTTCAATCACATGCGCTTGGTTCGGGTCACTCAGCACTGGGTTCTCGCCCATTACGTACAGACCACGAACATCTCGATGACACGCTCCATCAATAATTTCGGTCAACGTTAAGCCTGTTTCAGCCGGTAGGTCAGAAACACCCCACTCCATCGCGAATTTTTGACGAACCATTGGGTTGTACACTTTCTGATAACCCGGAAGGTTATTTGGCAATGCGCCCATGTCACACGCACCCTGAACATTGGATTGACCACGTAATGGGTTGATACCGCCGCCTTCAATTCCAATATTGCCACACAAGAGCTGTAGGTTAGCGATTGATCGAACGTTATCGTGACCAGTGGTATGTTGCGTAATGCCCATCGAGTAGTACACCGCTGTACGCTCTGCAGTACCAATCAATCGCGCCATTGCGAAGATGTCTTCCGCTTTAACGCCAGTTACCAGCTCCACTTTGTCTAGTGAATAACTTGGTGACATTACCTCTTGAAGCAAGGTATCAAAGCCATCCACACGGTCTTCGATATACTCTTGGTCGTACCAACCGTGTTTGATGATTTGCTGCATCACACCATTGATCAACATTACATCAGTACCCGGTCGGTGCGCTAAATAAAGTTCAGCATGGTCAGCAATATCGATTCGTTTTGGATCGGCAACGATCAATCTCGCTCCACCATGTCTCACAGCTTGCTTGATATGCGAGCCAATAATTGGGTGTGCTGACGTGGTGTCGGAGCCAATAATAAAGATCACATCTGAGTGCTTGATGCTTGGAATATCATTGGTCATCGCCCCGCTACCTAGCGAAGCCTCTAAACCAGTAACAGTAGATGCGTGACAAAGGCGCGCACAGTGATCGACGTTATTGGTACCGAGTTCACGACGTATGAATTTTTGGAAGGCATAGTTATCTTCATTGGTGGTTTTCGCCGACGAGAACCCCGCTAAAGCGTTACTGCCAAAGCCTTGCTTAATCGCAGTAAACTTCTCGGCAATAAGCTTAACTGCCTCATCCCAACTTGCAGGTTGCAACCAGCCATCTTTACGAATTAATGGTGTGGTTAAACGCGCATCGCTGCCCACAAAATCGAAGCCAAATCGTCCCTTAACACACAACATGCCTTCATTAACCGGAGAGTCTCCGCCTTCGATATAGCGAATTTTGTTTTTCTGCTCATCGATATGCATGGTTAACTTACAACCCACACCGCAATAAGTGCAGATGGTATCGACTTTCTTGAGTACGTCTGTGTCTCCCTGCTTTCTGTCGCGAGCATCGACCATTGCACCGGTTGGACACGCCTGAATACACGATCCGCATTGAACGCAGTTTGAGTCGCCCATTAAGGTCTTGTCCGCCCCAAAGTTAGGACGACATTCTGGTCTTGATGCAGGTTTGCCATCCGATTGGTTCATGAAGCTTAGAACGCCATGAACATTCTGTTCTCGACACGCTTGGATACACTGGCCACAACTAATACAGCGGTTAGCGTCAAAGATAATGAACTCAGAACTGTCATCGACCGAAAATTTTTGTCTTGTTAACCCGACCTTCGCTTCTTCAGCACGAATCGCCTGCCAACTCTCATTCGAAGCCACATCGATTTTGTATTCAGGATGGGTTTGCGTTGCTTTGTATTCAGTCGAGTAGTCTCGTAGGTCGCAATCTGTATTAGCTTGGCAGCCACACTCTAGACATCTTGCAGCTTCAGCGATTGCATCGGCATTATCAAACCCTGTTTCTACTTCATCGAAGCTTTGTTCACGCTGTTCGGGCGTTAGCTCAGGCATGATCTTGCGCGCCATGCGTTGTATAGATTTGTATTGCTCAGGATCCACCGCTTTGAGCTGTTTGTGCTTTCTTGAGTTAAACGGTTTAGCCGGAATATTTTCCATATCACCATGGAAGAAGCGATCGATCGCTTGTGCAGCAATACGCCCATCCCCAACCGCTTCGACTGCAGTTGCAGGGCCGCGTCGGAAATCACCAATACTGAAAATATTTCCGGTTCCGGTATGCATGGTTTGTGGATCAGCATCTGCGGTATTCCAACGAGTAAGAGGAATATCAATTGCTTCATTGTCCATAAAACTCAGATCAGGCTTTTGTGACACGGCAGCAATAACCGTATCAAACGCTTCAACAAAGAACTCGCCCGTTGGTTTAGGGCTGCGACGACCTGAAGCATCAGCCGGACCCAAAGCCATACGCTCTAATCGTATTTCTGATACATGACCATTTTCATCGGCTATGTTTGCTGCCGGGTTGGTTAAGAAATGGAACTTCACACCTTCATGCTCAGCTTCTTCGATTTCGTAATCTTCTGCAGGCATCTCATCTCGAGTACGACGATAAATCAGCGTAGTATCCGCGCCATCACGCACCGCTGTTCGAGCGCAGTCAATCGCGGTATTACCGCCACCAATTACTGCGACCTTTTTACCTGTGACATACTGCTGATCGGTCACGTAATCTTTCAGATAATCGACCCCCAAATAACAACCGCCGAGTTCACTACCCGGGTAATTCATTTCAACCGCTTGTGATGCACCAACGGCTAAACAAACCGCATCAAAATCGTTACTTAAATCAGACAGTGTAAAATCAACACCGAGTTTTTTACCGCACTCAACCACCATTCCGTTGCGACACATCAACTCGATTTCTTTATCTAGAATCGACTTAGGTAAGCGATATTCAGGGATACCGTAACGCAGCCAACCACCCGCTTTGGGCATCGACTCATAGACACTGACTTCATAGCCTTCGTTAGATAGGTAATAACCCGCCGTAAGCCCACCGGGGCCACTACCAACAATAGCAATGCTCTTGCCTTTATTTGGTTTCTTCGCTGGCATGTAGCTCTCTTGAGCCGCTAGATCCGCATCGGCAGCGTGTCGTTTGAGTTGGCGAATCGCAATGGATTCATCAACCAAGTTACGACGACATTCGGTTTCACAGAAAGCAGGACACACACGACCAATTGAAAGCGGCATTGGTAATGTCTTTTTGATCACTTCAATCGCTTTGATGTGATCATTTTGAGCAATATGGTGCAGGTAAGATTGGATGTCGACCCCAGCAGGACAGGCTGTTTGGCATGGCGCCTCACAGTCAGCGTAGTGATCGGTCATAATGCGATTCAACGCTTCTTGTCGATGATTCGTTAACTGTTTTGACTGAGTGGTAATATTCAACCCATTAGACACTTCAAGCTCACAAGAGCGAGTAACACCAACGCCATCAACTTCAACGACACACAAATCACACGGCACTTTATCCGCTGTTTTGTTCAAACCACATAAAGATGGGATTTCCAAACCACATGTTTTTGCCGCTTCAAGAACGGTTTGTCCTTGCTCGACGATTCGATATTTCCCATCAATCACGATTTGAATCATACCTAAGTCCTACCTTTACCTTTCGCACACGCGAGTTATCAATAATTAAAATTTAAGTAATACAATATTATTAATATTATTAAATCTATGTCATTACCATACATTATTTGTGGTTTTGTGCGTGTGACCTCAAACAAGTTCCATTGATAATAACCACAAGGTATGAGTGGTCTTATCAGTATCGATAAAAGAATTAGGCGAGAGGAGTTCAGTTGAGGAAATTAGATTCAAGATACAAAAAAGCCCCTATTGATTAGGGGCTTTGTATAAATATCATTGAGTCGCTTTCGAGCTTATAACTCAGTTATCAAGCTTATTGCTCGGCTATCAAGGTTATTGCTCAGCTTCTTCAATAAGCTCTTGAACTGGGGATGCCGGTTTGTTTTGAGCAAAACCGCGCAGGCCAACAACATGTACGTGCTCGTGATCTTTAAAGACCTTACGAACCAGTTTGTAGGTTGTGCCTTTCTCAGGGCTAATGTTCTCTGGTGCTGCAATCAAAAGTTGCATACCTAAACGGTCACACAGTTCGAACAAGGTAGAGATAGATTTCGCATCCAGACGAGCTGCTTCATCAAGGAACAACAAACGACATGGAACGATGTCTTTGCTACGAAGTCGACGAGACTCTTCTTCCCAGCTCTGAACAACCATCAATAGGATAGACTGACCAGTACCGATCGCTTCACCCGTAGACAGTGCGCCCGATTCAGCTTGTAACCAACCGTCTGAACCACGGTTAACTTCAACACTTAATTCTAGGTAGTTGCGGTAATCCAGTAGCTCTTCACCTAGAACTTGTGGAGAACGTTGACCCATATCGATATGTGGGTTAACACGTTGGAACAACTTCGCCATCGCTTCTGAGAAGGTAAAGCGTGTTGATTCAAACAAGTCTTTGTGTTGCTCTTGCTGAGTCGCTAGCCCTGATAGCAAGATCTCGTGGCTTTCACGAATCTTAACGTTCAGACGTACGCCCTTAACCTGACCAAAGTAGATGTTCGACAGCCCTTGGTTCAGCATTCGAATACGGTTCTGCTCGCGCTGAATCGTTTTCTTGATGATGCTTGCTACCGACTCAGAGCTGATCGCCAAGCGGTTTTCACGCTGCGTCAGTTCTTCTGTTAATCGAGCGAGCTCAACTTCCATCTCTTCGATTGCTTCAACCGGATCATCCGTATGAATGATGTCTTGGCGAATACGCTCGCGAAGGTGTTGATAAACCGCAATGTAGAACAGAACCTTACGCTCTGGATGTGCGTTGTCTTCAGATAGACGCAGCGAATCACGTAGGTCGTCATTGTCAGCTACAGCTAGACGTAAAGCACCCAGTGATTTATCCGACATAGAACGAAGCTCGCCCGCCGTTAGGTAAGCCAGTTCACGCTTGTGCAAACGACGTTCAACATCATTTTCACGAGCTAAGCGAAGTACTGAACACCAGCCTGCTTTTGCTGCAACAACGAAAGTACGAAGTTCTGTGTACTCTTTCTGAACTTTCTTAAGACGCTTAGCTAGGGCTTTCATCTCAAGTTCTGTTGACGTAATCGTACGCTCGTATTCGCTCTTACGGCTGCGAGATGTGTGCAGACGCTCTTGAAGCTCGTCACGACGACGTACAGCACGCTCTTCAGCGCCTTCATCAGCGTTTACGCCAAACTCTTGTAGCTCTTGTTTGAACTCTTGAACCGTTTCTTGCTTCGCTTGATGTGAGCTCTTCAGTGCCGCCAATACTTGGTTGTATTGGTTCATCTGTTCGCGAGCTTGCTTCAAACCATCGCGGCCTTTGGTTCTTGCTTGTTCAGCTTGAACCAGTTTCGCTTTTAATTGCTCGCTCAGTTCACTGCTCTTGTTAAGCAAATCAACAGAATCTGCGTAAGCAAAGTAGTGACGACGCTCAATCAGATCAGACAGTGCGAACACTTTGCCTTTTAGCGTTTGTAGCGCGTTATCAGATTGACGATATTCGGCTTCCAAAGCTTCGAACTGCTCTGGGTCAGCGTCTAGTGCAGATACGATCTGTTCTAGAGAAGCAAGCGCCTTGCCGTGCGTATTCAAGTAAGACTTAGCTTCACTCAGACGTTCTAGTTGTGCTTCTAATTCAGCTAAGCGCTCAGCCAATGTTTCGTCTTCTAAAATACGAACCATTGGAGCTAATTTATCTAGCGCACCGAGTGCCTGCTTGCTTTGTAGAAGCTGGCTACGTTGCTGCTGCTCTTTAGAGTTAAGCTCAGCCAGAGAACGAACAATTTGATTACGCTTATCACGAATCGCAGCAAGTGCTTGTTCTGGGTCTGCGTTAAACGCAACGTGCAGGTGCTTCGCAACAAAGCTGTTGAATGCTTGATATAGACGATTCAGCTTTTGAGAGTCAAACGCGGCTTTCGCGTGGTTCTCAACAACAACGTCACGCTCTTCGCGCAATTTCTCTAGACGTTGTTCACGAGCCGCACGGCCAAACAGTGGGATCTCAGGGAAACGTGAGTAACGCATTTGGCGATCGTTCAGCTGAACACATACTGCGCCTTCAAGCTCATCGGCATTAAATGAACTGTCATCAAACGCGTCGACATCGCCTTCTAGGATGTAAAGGTCTTCTGGACAATCATCAAGATCCACCAGCTTCTCTTTAATACCATCAAGATCAGAAACCACAATTGCGTGACGAGCTGGGCCGTACATCGCACTGAAGTACGGCGCATCACCAATCGTGATGTCATCGTAGATCTCAGAAAGCAACACGCCACCAAGCGTATCCGCCAGACCTTTCAAACGAGGATCGTTAGAGCCACCTGGCGAAGCTAAACGCTCAATCTCTTGCTCAAGTTCAGCTCGGCGCGTAGCCAACTGATCTTTTGCTACCGCTTGAGATTTCTCATCTTCAAGCACTTGCTGCATTTGAGTCATCACCGTTTGGCTATCTTCTAGCTCAGCGTCGGTTTGATCTCTTAATGCTTCAAGCGCATCGTTTGCCGTGATCCACGCTGGAGCAATGGACTCAAGCTTTTGAATCTCTTGGTCGTGGTTTTGTTGCACACGACGTTGCTCACTCTTCGCTTCACGCAGTTCTTCTTGAGCGTACTCAAGCGTTTCGATCTGCATAGCGTGACGTTCACGTTCTTCATCGAAAACCGCTTCGTCAGTCAGTGAGATGTTGTGTTGCTTTTGGTATTCAGTCGCAAGCTCTTTTGCTTGACGCTGCTGAGCCACATCACGAGCCATGTCGCGGTGCTGAGCGCGCCACTGCTGTTCGTTCTCAACAACGTGTTTTGCGTTACGACCTTTTTCTAAAGCTTGCTTAGCGCTGCTAGACGCTTCTTTGCGCTCAACGTCACCGATAATACTTTTAACAAGAGCGAGCGCTTTGTCGAACTGTGCAGAAGCAGCAGAAGACATGTCTAGTTTATGCTTCGTCGACAGTAGCGTTTGAGTGCTTGATTCTTCTTGTGCTTTTAGCTCTGAAACCAGAGTTAGTGCGCTTTCTGCCGTAATAGATTCATCACCAAGCAACTGCTTAGTTTTCTCTAATGCTTGAACCGCTTGCTGGTATTGAAGTGCACGAGTCTGCTGAACATCCAACGCTTGTTGGTAATCAGCAAGCTGAGTTTTCAGGCTATCCACTTCTTCTTCAGTGATGGTTGCCTGCTCTTCAGCAAGAAGTACTCGCTCTTGAGCTTCTTCCACTACCATCATCTGCTCTTCTAGACGCTCATTAAGCTCTTCTAGATCTTCGCTATAGCGAGCAATCTTCTCTTGCTGGCGAAGTGCAGTTTGAACCAATTGAAGATGATCCGAAGCCGCTTGATAATCTTGCTCTAGTGCCGACTCTTGATCGACAAGTAACTCTAGTTCTTCTTGAACGCGGTTCAACAAGTTGTTTTGATCAAGCAAGGTTTCACGAGAACCAAACAGCTCACCACGGAACTTCATGGTTTGATCAAGCTTGTTGCGACGATCGTTAGCATGGCGCATGTAATCTGCTGCCACGTAGTTCGTAGATTCAGTGATCAAGTGCTTAAACAAATCACGATCCGACTGAGTCGTTTTGATCGCTTCTAGCGTCATACGGTTTTCGCGTAGTGCTGATTCCATGTCTTGGAACGCTTTCTTCACACCACCATTTTGCGGTAACAGGTAATCACGCAGAGAACGCGTAATCGCACTTGAGATACCACCGTAAAGTGATGCTTCAATTAGGCGGTAGAACTTAGAACGGTCGCTGCTGTTACGTAGTTTCTTCGGTACCACACCGTATTCAAACATTTGCGAGTGGTAATCAACAATCGAAGAGAAGGCCTTAAAATGCGTGCCTTCGTATTGTGCAACCGCCGCTTTCACGTCGTTCAACTGACATACGCGAGCGTGGCTGTCTGAAACGTTCTGAATCAACACATCCGTTGGTTTCACATGGCTTGGAAGGCCTTGGATAACGAACGGTTTAATGTCGACTTTCTTATCACGACCCGCGACTTGCTGCAGTTTTACTGCAAACAATAGACGCTGATTACGAGAGTTCACAACATCTAGTGCGGCATAACATGCGCCTGGCTGAAGCTTACCGTAAAGGCCTTTATCACGAGATGACTGTGAGCTACCCGCTTCCGTTGTGTTACGGAAATGCAGAAGGCTTTGGTCAGGGATCAGTGCTGTGATGAATGCCGCCATTGTGGTCGACTTACCCGCACCGTTACCGCCAGAAAGCGTTGTAACCAATCCATCAATATCAAAAGTACGCGCAAAGAAGCCGTTCCAGTTGACCATGGTTAATGATTGATACTTACCTCTTTCAATCATGCTTCACCTTCTACTTTTGTTTGTTCGCCAGCATTTGACTCAAGGTCAAAGTCAGCTTGATCGTTAAAAATGTCTTGTTGACCGTTTTCGTCTACGTCTGCATCTACTTCTGATGTGGCTTCCGCTTGTTCTTCATTCAACAAGCTACCTTGGTTAGGCTCTTGGGTATGCACCACAGCTTCACCATCACGGATAAGACGTAACTGCGCTTCTTTCATATCATCGCCAACACGAACGTCAGCGCCAAAACGGAATACCGCTTCGCTGATACGGAACTTGCCGGTTTCACCAATCGCAATCAACATACCGATACGGCGTAAGCGACGTAGAGAAGTACGTACTTTTTCGAACAGCTTTTCTTTATCTAGGTCAGAACCAGACGCACGGTTGGTTGCTAGCTTCATGAGTTTTTTCTCATCCGCTAACGACATCAACTCATCAAACAGTTCTTGGTTGGTGAAGATACCTTCATGAGCAAGACGTTCTGGGCTTAGGTATAAGAAACACAACACCTTGCCAACCAACATGTCGAGCTCAGACAACACACTACGACCAATCAGAGACGTAGAACGCGGACGCAGGTAATAGAAACCTTCCGGCGCTTTTACCAATTCCGTATTGTAGCGTTGATAGAAATGCTGAAGCTCAACTTCAAAATCAGACAGTAACGCGTGGTTATCTAGGTCTTCTGTTGAAACATGCTTACCTGAACGCAGCATGCTGTCTAGCGCAGGGAACAGTGGGTTCGCTATCGCTTTTACCAGTTTCTCTGGCATGTAATCATCAGTACTTGTTAATGACATTTGCTTGTACCTTTGCACCGAAATCGTTGATTGCCTGCCAATCTGGCTGAATAGCCTGATAGTCAGACTCTGAGTAACCTAAGCGTACGGCTTGGTCGACAACAATTCTGGCTAAATCAAAATGGTGTGTGCGAGGGTGTGCAGCGAGGTAATCGCGTAACACAAGGCCAAGATCAATTGGCGCGCCTTGCTGTTTGTGAGCTTTTAACATCTCTGCAATTCGATCTGAAAGCAGGTCATTTACTTGCTCAAATTCTTCGTACTCTACGTCGATTGGTGCTTGTCCCATCACTTCGTCATCACGAAGCACGAGCGCTTCATCACGAAGATCCGTCAGCTTCTCAGCATCGGCGTAGGTCAATAACCAAGGCGCATCAAAGTAGTCAGTGACTGACTGACGCAAGCGCTGGCTAAAGGCGCGGTTTTTATCCATATCAATCGCGGTACGGATGAACTTGTGAACATGGCGGTCGTAGCCGATCCATAAATCGATGGCTTGTTGGCCCCAACTGGTGATTCGGTCTAGCTTCATCTGCAAGCCGAACAGGGTTTCGCCAACGAACTCGAGTTCATCGTCACCGTAAACAATTTCTTGAATATCGAGGATCTGTGTTTGCAGTTCATCCCCCGCCGCTTGCAAGGTGTCTTGCAATTCTTTTAGTGTGGACGAGGTTTCTGAAAGCAAGGTTTCACAGTTGTTAATCGCCTCTCGCCAATCCTTGTTTAAAAGGTCGGCAATTTGCTGTTTAACGGTTTGCTGCTGCTCATCCATAACACGTTGGTTAAGATCAATCTGATCGAAAATTTCACCAACAGAATACTTGAGCACGCCGTAAACATTCTTTCTCCAATGTCCTGGAGTTCCGCCTTTTTGTGCTGCTTCAATGGCTTTTGCCATCTCGTCCGCAACCATAGAAAGCTGGATAGACAGTTTTAACTTAGAGAACTGACGGTGGCGTAAGTAATAATCTGAAATACCAATCGCCAATGGTGATAAGCGATAAATACTCGCACCATCGGTGATTTCGCTGGTAAAGCGGCTAATCAACTTCTGTTTAACTAACTCGTTGATGGCATTGTTGGCACGAAACGCGGACGCTTCGCCAGTATCTTCAAACAGTCGAGTGACGATGGTAAATGCATCGTGCAGTTCACCCTCGCCCAACTCTTCATCGAACCTTTCATTGCTTAGTACTGCGATAGCAATCAAAAATGCTAAGCGCTCTGGTGGCAAGTTTAATGAAAAATCATGCTGCTTGACCCAGCCCACCAACTCATCAATTGGCTGCTCTTCGGCAGTTTGAGTCATTTCACTCATTGTGGTTCCTGTTACTGTTCTTCGTCATATCGAATGTATTAGATATGACGCCTATTTCTTTATGACGCGGGCTTCTTACGATTGCATAGCGCATGTTGTGGCTTCTTTTACCACATTCACCGCTGTTATTGCGCAGGTTTTTGAGCCCAAACGTGAATATAACGGCCTAGTGACAGATATGGCTCTTGGCGACATAGCTGTTTTTCCAGTTCCAATACATCTTCAAATTGGTAATCGCCCATGTACTCCATATTACCTATGTAGTCACTGAAAGAGCGAATGCCTGATTTACCACAGATTTCTAGACCAGCGTCTTCTATCCATTGATAAACCTCTTCCGGCTTCAAGCCTTTTTGTGGTTGCAGCTTAAACCGTTTTCGATGTGGCATCCCATTCAATACATGAGGAATGTTGCCACAAATCACATTTTTCAGGACTAATCCGTGGTGGTTGTAAAACATTATCGAGGCAACGCCACCCGGTTTAACTTGTTCAAGCAATAAATCAAGCGCCTCTTTAGGATCGGCTAACCATTCCATTACGGCATGAAACATCACAAAATCGACTTTCTCATCTAGATGTTCTGCGACTTTTTGTACTGGTGAATGAATAAATCGATATTGCTCTAGCAAACCCGCTTCGCTGATACTTTCTTCTGCGAGCTTCAGCATTTCAGAAGAGAGATCACACAGAGAAACGTTATGCCCAAGCGACGCAATTTTTTGCGACATCTGTGCAAGGCCGCCTCCAGCATCAAGCACATGCAGCGGAGAAGCTGATTGCTCAAACTTGCTCAAAGCTTGTTCTAAATCTTCCCATACGATGATCTGACGGATCTCTCCTTTGTCAGAGCCGTAAATATTTTTTGCAAATTTGTGGGCAATATCGTCGAAATTACGGTCTTCAGTCACGGCTACTTGAGTTATTATGTCCTATCGTGCCTGCTATTCTGTCACAGGAATTTCAGGAATAAAGAGGCGATGTCTCTTTTTACTACTAAGTGATGTTTTTTCGGACTATTCGGATATGTTTGAGCTGAAAAAAGTAGTGTCTTCGCTATTGATGCCACTGCCAGCAATGTTAATTCTCGCTTTTCTGGGTTTAGCCCTAGTGATGTTTACTACCAAAAGGAAGACTGGTTGCCTAATCACCCTCTCAGCCCTATGTGGTATTTTCCTAATCGCTTTCCAGCCAGTTTCTAGTCAACTTTTAATGCCAATGGAAAGGCAACACACCGCATTTTTACCTGTCGATGAAACCGTCGATTACGTGATGGTTCTTGGAAGTGGTCACGTCGTAGACGACCAAATTCCACCGACATCAGAACTTAGCCGCACCGGCCTGATGCGTTTAAGTGAAGGGATTCGTATTCTACGCCTTTACCCTGGTGCAAAACTCATTTTGTCTGGCTATGGCGCAGGCACTGAAGTCAGTAACGCAAGAATGATGGCTAAAGTTGCATTAGCACTTGGCGTAGCAAAGCCCGACATCATTCTGCTTGAAACCGCAAAAGACACCTGGGAAGAAGCTCGCCAAGCCGCTGCGTTCGTTAAGAATAAAAAAATGGTTCTGGTGACTTCAGCGAGCCATATGACTCGTGCACTCAATGAATTCCATGCAGCTGGTATGAAACCACTGCCTGCACCAACCAACTACCTTGCACAAGAAGGCGTTGTTGAGCCTTGGAATAAGTACATGCCAAAAGCTCTCTACCTTGAGCAGACTGAGCGTTACTGGCACGAAACCATGGGATTAGTTTGGCAAGATTTACGTGATTGGCTTGATACAAGCAATGACATTGTTGAAGAGCCTGTTATTCCAGAAGCTTCCAGCTTAGTTGAAGATGACGGTGACGTTTCTGCGGCCCAGCCTCAGTAACCCTATTGAATCTTTAAACTCATCTTAAGCATACAGAGTCGCCAAGTATTTGTAGATTCTCTGGTCGTTAACAGTAAAAGCTGAGTAATAAAAAAGCCGAGACATCAATGATGTCTCGGCTTTTTACGTTTAAATGTCGTTGTTGATTAATCACTCCCGAAGGAAATCAATCACCAGCGAACATGTAACCTTCACCGTGAACCGTCACAAAGATTTGTGGGTTCTTAGGATCGAACTCCATTTTTGCACGCATACGACGAATCAGCACGTCGATAGTACGGTCATTAGGCGCGTCCACTCGGTGGCTAATCATATTCAAAATACGTTCGCGGCTTAATACTTGATTAGGGTAAGAAGACAAAGCCACTAGCAGTTCGTATTCTGCTTTGGTCAGTTTCACTGGTTCGCCGTTCTTGCTTAACGCACGACGAGGGATATCAAATGTCCACTCACCAAAACGAACCACAGACTCATCTGATGTTTCTTCTACAGCGCCCGCTGCTGTTTTACGAGCAGCAGAGATACGCCAAAGTAGGTTTTTAACTCGAACTAATAACTCGCGAAGTTCGAAGGGTTTAGTAACGTAATCGTCAGCGCCCATTTCAAGGCCTACGATCTTGTCGATGCTATCCGTGCGTCCAGTAACTAAAATAATTCCAATGTCTGATTGACTGCGTAATTCGCGAGTTAGCATCAATCCATCTTCGCCTGGTAAGTTGATGTCCAGCATAATGAGGTCAACGTTGTTTTCTTCTAA
The DNA here is from genome assembly GCF_041469245.1 of Vibrio sp. 10N.286.51.B11. Classification (NCBI taxonomy): domain Bacteria; kingdom Pseudomonadati; phylum Pseudomonadota; class Gammaproteobacteria; order Vibrionales; family Vibrionaceae; genus Vibrio; species Vibrio sp. 10N.286.51.B11. The sequence goes on from NZ_JBFRKI010000012.1 coordinate 111,590, forward strand.
CACGTTTCTCATTTGAGCGCCGCTTTCTGCTTCGCTCACTGTGTAACCCTCGTTCTGGAAGTATCCAACCAGTTTACTGCGGGTTACCACATCATCTTCTACGACTAATACGTGATAGCTCATCTACACCACTTTTCTTATTTAATAGTTTCAATGACTATTCTATTCATAACTAGTAACAATTCTAGTGGTACAGAAGATAAAAGCCAGAAACATGGATTTTTTTTGATACAAGACAATCTTAAACCTTGCTATTTATCGTCCATCGCAATTCAATATAGGCATTACTACTAACGAGTAACTTTGCGTTTCGCAAATAACCTTGTTATTCAGCCTTGGTGTGCTTATGCCCAAGTGACTTCAAGATGCATATAAGCAACATCACAAGACTAAGTCAGGATCTAACAAATGAAAGATACGAAAGCGTTCAACGAGCAAAGAGCAGAAATATACTGGTGGCTATCAAGCTTATTTGCCAAAGAGCTCACTCAAGAAGAACTCGATCACTACCACTCTGTTGAAATTCGTTCTTTCCTAACTGGTTTAGGCGAAAATGAGACACTAAAGCCAGCGATTGATAAGTTAGTGGATGCGCTGAACCGCCTACAAACTCGTGAAGATGCTCAGCTAGAACTGTCTGCAGACTTTTGCGATCTTTTCTTAAAGACAGATAAGCACGGCGCTCTTCCTTACGCTTCAATGTATATCGGCGAAACTGGCCTTTTGAATGATAAGCCAGCAAAAGATATGGAAGAGAGCATGGCTAAGCACAACTTAGTTGTGAACCAAGATCTAAAAGAGCCAGCAGACCACATTGCTATCGAACTCGATTTCCTTGGTAACTTGATCATTCGTTCAAACGAAACGAATATTGAAGAAGAACTAGAGAATTCATTTGCCGCTCAACAGCAGTTTATCGAACAACAACTGCTGACTTGGTTACCAAAGTTCAACGTGAAATGTCATGACGTTGATGAATTCGGTTTCTACGCCTCCGTCTCATCGTTGCTACTCGCATTCTGTCAATTAGACACTCAATATTTAGCTGGTGAATAGCTTATTGGATGACTCGTTAAATAAATTCAGAAGAATGTGACAATTCACCCGGATTTCCGGGTGAATTTTATTGCGAGTAATTTCTAGTCAGTCTAATATTGTGACCGCAAACGATAAAATATGAAACATTCACGAAATGCTATGCTTATTATAGTTTTGAGCATTTCGGTGTTAAGACAAGCCGCTCAATAGCGGTTTTTTGTTTTTTAGCACTTTTAGTACCCAAAGAGCCCTACAAATTTAAGCTCTTAGTTAGGTAGCTTAACGGCTACTTTATTCCGTACTTTGGGAAAGTAGCTTCTAATAGGATAAAACCATGGCCACTATAAAAGATGTCGCTCGCTTAGCCGGCGTATCAACAACAACCGTTTCTCACGTAATCAATAAAACTCGCTTTGTTGCAGAAGCAACGCAAGAAAAAGTAAACAAAGCCGTAGATGAACTGAACTATGCACCAAGTGCTGTTGCTCGTAGCTTGAAGTGTAATACAACACGCACCATCGGCATGCTAGTGACTCAATCAACTAATCTATTCTTCTCTGAAGTTATCGATGGTGTTGAGAGCTACTGCTACCGTCAAGGTTACACTTTGATCCTGTGTAATACGGGCGGTATCTATGAGAAGCAACGTGACTACATTCGAATGCTTGCAGAGAAACGTGTAGATGGCATCTTAGTTATGTGTTCTGACCTAACTGAAGAACTAAGAGAGATGTTAGACCGTCACGCTGACATCCCTAAAGTTATTATGGACTGGGGCCCAGAGAGTTCTCAAGCTGATAAGATCATCGATAACTCTGAAGAAGGTGGCTACCTAGCGACCAAATACCTTATTGAACGCGGTCACTCTAAGATTGCATGTTTAAGTGGCCACTTAGACAAAGCAGCATGTGTTGAACGTATTGCCGGTTACAAGCGCGCACTTAACGAAGCTAAAATTTCTGCCGATGACAATATGATCATCGAAGGCAACTTCGAGTGTGATACGGCTGTTCTTGCTGCAGAACAAATCGTTGAGATGGAAGATCGTCCAACGGCGGTATTCTGCTTTAACGACACAATGGCACTCGGCTTAATGAGCCGACTGCAAGAAAAAGGCATCCGCATTCCTGAAGATATCTCAGTGATCGGTTACGACAACATCGAACTCGCTGAATACTTCTCTCCGCCGTTAACGACAGTTCACCAACCAAAACGTCGTGTTGGTAAGAATGCATTCGAAATTCTATTGGAGCGCATCAAAGACAAAGACCACGAAAAACGCGTCTTCGAAATGCACCCTGAAATTGTTGAACGAAGTACAGTTAAGACGTTAAATTAATTGATAATTCGAGTTTAATTTCATCAAGCGCACCTTTAGGTGCGCTTTTTTTATCAGCAACTATAATGAACCCAGATGCACAACGGAAAGATCATTAATTGAAGCAGTATCACATTTTGAAATATCAAGTGTGAGCTTCATTCAACAAAAACTTTATTCTATTCAATCAGTCACGCACAGGGCAAACCACTCGAAAGAGTGAGACGCAAAGCTTCCGGCCTAAACCACTCGTTGGTATGGTAGCGGGGTTACCGATGGCAAAATGCAGTAACTACTAATAATTTAGTAATTTACGGCTTATTGACAATTTAATTGCAACATTTTGCTAATCTCTCGGACCTGCTTATTTGGTGGCGTAGTTCAAATACACCGAGATAAATAACATGGATAAACCGATACTAAAGGACTCGATGAAGTTATTTGAGTCCCTAGGAAAAATAAAATCACGCTCAATGTTTGGTGGCTTCGGTCTTTTTGCTGATGACACTATGTTTGCTCTGGTTGTAAATGACCAGTTGCACATACGCGCAGACAAAGGCACAACGAAACAATTCGAACAACAAGGGTTTCAACCGTACGTCTACAAAAAACGTGGTTTCCCTGTCGTTACTAAATATTTCGCTTTACCTGAAGGCCTCTGGCAAGACCAAGAGAAAATCTTGCAGCTTGCAACCACGTCTCTAGGTTTTGCTAAAGAAGAAAAAGCTGAGCAGTCTTCTGCTAAGCCGACCCGACTCAAAGATCTGCCTAATCTTCGACTCGCTACCGAGCGTATGTTGAAAAAGGCAGGGATCGATTCTGTAGAACGTTTATATGAATCTGGCTCTGTAAACGCATTTAACGCCATCAAAGAATCGCATGCGTCTTCTGTCAGTATTGAACTACTTTGGGCGCTAGAAGGCGCGATTAATGGTACACATTGGTCTGTTATACCGCAGCAGCGTCGCGAAGAGCTTATCAATCGCGTCAATTAACATTGTCAGTGCAATCTATATACATAACTAAGCCGCATTTACTGCGGCTTTTTTTATGTCGACAAAACTAGTCTTATGTATAGCTGAACCACTGAGTTCAAAAAGATGGACGGTAATAGTATTTGTAATCCACTTTAACCATCGGAATGAAGTTAATTTCTCCAGAGGAATCCATTATTTCTTTTACTTTGATGGTACCGTTTTTGATTTCAAACGAGCGTACATCTACTTTTTCAGAGGCTTGCGGTAAGATTTTGCTCAATTCATATGAGCGCTTACTGTTTATATCCATCCAGATTTTTTTTCCAGATTCGTAAGCCTGTGATTGGCTCGCCACTACATCGCCTTTAAATACTTTAGACTCAACAGCCGCACGGTGATAGACGCCCGATCCCATGGCTTGGAAAGAGAATAGGCCCGTTGTAGCAATAACCGTAATCATTGATAATAATTTCATAGCTAGCTCCTTAGTTGTCTGCCTGAATAATTATCTAAAACAATCTTCATGCCACGATTGTTACGTATATAGAACGAGCCAAGACCAAAACTCTTTCAAATTTTTGTTACTTTTTACGTGGTACAAATTATCGCTAATAAAATAATGCATACAAAACAAGTCCCTAGCAGAGAGTCACAACCTTCTAATCAACGAATCTTTTTCCACCTCTATTCCGCCAATACTTGTCGCTAACATAAGACTAAGCAATTAGGCTAGCTTTTTGCCCCCGATCCATCGTCTAGAACAAATAGTTTTTTATTAACTGGTGAAAGTTAATCTATGCTTTGCCTGTCTATCTATACTATCGGTATGCATTGAAAATTTAGAGGAAGTATCAATGAGTAAGAAAATGATATTGGGTATTGTGTTGGTCATAACCATCGTGCTGTTAGGCATCAATTTCGGCCAGTACTTAACGCTTGAAAATGCTAAGGCCCAACAAGCTGTGTTAAATGACTACATTGACAGCAACTTTATTGCGGCTGCCGCTATCTATTTTGTCGCGTATGTCATGATTACGGCTTTCTCCATTCCTGGTGCCGCTGTTGTAACCTTATTAGGGGCCGCGCTATTCGGCTTCTGGAACAGCTTGCTACTGGTATCTTTCGCAAGTGCGATCGGTGCGACCTTAGCTTTCTTAAGTAGCCGTTACCTGTTGCGTGACTGGATTCAAACCAAGTTTGGTGACAAATTGGCGACGATTAACAAGGGGGTTGAAAAAGACGGCGCATTTTACCTGTTTTCTCTGCGTCTGATTCCTGTATTCCCATTTTTCCTTATCAACCTATTGATGGGTCTAACACCGATGTCAGTGAGTCGTTACTACATTACGAGCCAAATCGGGATGTTACCGGGGACGGCGGTTTTCTTGAATGCTGGTACTCAGCTCGCAGAAATTGATTCACTTTCGGGCATCGTCTCCCCTTCAGTACTATTGTCATTTGCATTATTGGGGATATTCCCAATAGTGGCTAAATGGTTGATGGGTAAGTTTCGCTCAGCACCCGTAGCTGAATAATGTATATAGCAGAATAGTTTATAATATCTAAACAACACAGATAGCCGAATAAGGTTCTATTTCAATGAAAATCTTCAGTGCATCGAATCCGACAGAAGCTCATATCATCTGTGGATTGTTAGAAAGCGAGAATATTGCCTGTGAAGTCCGTGGTGAGGGGTTGTTCGGATTAAAGGGGGAAATCCCATTCACTGAAGAAACTGACCCTTACGTATGGTTATATGAGCCAGAATTGGCCAGTAAAGCTCGCATGCTCGTCAATGACTACCAAAAGCAGCAAGATTCGATCATCTATGAAGAGTGGCGTTGTGGTGAGTGTCATGAAGTCAACGAAGCGCAATTCGGCTCTTGCTGGCAGTGCGGTGCTGCCTCACCTGAATAGCAGGGTTTCAGTGACCTGATAGAACGATTCGGTCAGATACCTCCTCCAATTAAAAACGGGAAGCTAAAGTTAGCTTCCCGTTTTTATTTCAATTCGATTAACTCATCATCTTTGATTTCACGCCTAGAAAATCACTGAATTTGTTTTTGAATAAACGCAATCGAACGCTGATTAAACTCTTCAGGGTTTTCCACGTTACACACGTGTCCACAATTCGGGATTTCTACTAGCTCACTCGATTCATGCGCTGCAACCATTTCTTTTACAGGCTTAATAAACATGTAGTCACGTTCACCCATCAAATAAAGAGTCGGTATTGGTAGCTCTCTATCTTTAAAATATTTCATCAAGGGGTTTACATCAGCCGTTAAGATAAACCAGCGTTTAAATTCTTTCTGGCACAGTTTTTTGGCTTCGCGGATAAAAAGGTGACGAGACTCTTTTTGGCTTTTTTGTGGCATCACAACATAAGCAAAAAGGCTGTATAACCACATGTAAGGAATGATGTGCTTGCTGAGGTTACCCAACTTGATTAACACTTGAGAGCGAGTGTTTAGCTTGGTGACAGCGCCACCCAGTACCATTGAACGTACACGGCCAGCCGCCAGTTCGGCAACGTTACGCACAATAATCGTGCCCAAAGACATGCCAACGAAATGTGCAGAACGGATCTTAAGATGGTCTAACACTTTAAGAATATCAAGCGTCACCGATTTGAACGTATAACGATTCGAAATCAGCCCTTTAAGTATATTGTCTGATTTACCGTGCCCTCTCAGATCAATGAGAAGTAAGTTGAAATGCTGTTTATACGCTTTGATCTGCTTGAACCAGATGGAGGAACTGCCTCCTGCGCCATGCACAAATACAACCCACTCATCGCTCGTAGGGTGAGTAAATGTTTTATGAAATAGTAAACTCTCAGACATACCTATCGCTTTAATTATTGGAATGGTGCTCTGCCTCATCACAAGGCGATGGCTAAGGATATCACGCAATCAAGAAATTTAAGTGATAATAGTGTCAAACCTATCATTAGTCATGTGAATACCTACCTCACCTTTTCTACCTGACAAAAATGAGTTTGCAAGCTTTGTCTTCGTAAACGTGATGTGCTCTGACCAGGAAACAAAAAGGCACTCAACAATTAGAGCGCCTTCATTTATTACGAGCTGTTGTTGCCCGCACGCTAATTTTAAAGCTAAGTCAACAAGTTAAAATGCTGAATGATACATAGCTAGGTATTCTTTAGCCGCATCTTCCCAACTAAAATCTTGCTGCATCGCATAAAGCTGAGCACGCTTAATTTCAGATGGGTTTTGTGCATAAAGCAGTAATGAACGATGTAACACAGCCAATAACGCCTGCGGTGTTGGCTCTTCAAAAGCAAACCCAGTCGCGACTTCAGGATCTTCATCGTAATCATTCACGCTGTCTTTTAAACCTCCCACAGAACGAACAATCGGCAAAGTACCGTAAGCCATGCTGTAGATTTGGTTTAAGCCACACGGTTCAAATTCCGAAGGCATCAAGAAGAAATCAGAGCCTGCTTCAACCAAGTGCGCAAGTTCATTATTGTACGCTTCTACGAACGAGAACTTATCTGAGTGAAGCGCTGATAGCTCTTTCAATTGACTCGCCAAAACCGGATCGCCAGTACCGACAATCACGATCTGAAGATCATTTTTCAAAAACTGTTCGATGATAGGCAGTAAGTAATGAACACCTTTTTGATTCGTCAAGCGACAAACCATGCCATAAACCGCGCAATCGGCAACGGGTAAACCTACATCTTGTTGCAGTTTTTGCTTACAAGCTGATTTTCCGCGAGCCATGCTGTGCTTGGTCGCTTTGTATTTACGAGGAAGGAAAGCATCAGTTTCCGGATTCCAAGCCCCATAATCACACCCATTCAAAATGCCGAACAGATCAGCAGATCTGTGTTGGAATTCTGCAGCCATACCGTGGCTACCTAATTCCGTTTTCAACTCTTCTGCATAGGTAGGACTTACTGCGTTCACTTTATCCGCACACATCACTCCAGCTCTTAGCATAGTCACATGAGTGTCACTCACTGAAGCTTCAGGCGCATGGTAACTGTGCATCTCTGGCAGGAATTGAAGTTCATCGTAGGCGAACACACCTTTGAAAACCGCATTGTGAATCGAAATAACACTGCGCGTATTTTCAAAGAAATCGTGTTGTTGATAACGCGATTTAAGCAAGAAAGGAACGAAACCAGTATGCCAGTCATTTGCATGAATGATATCCGGTTGGAAACCAAGCTTAGGAAGCATATCAAGACAGGCTGCACTAAAGAACGAGAAGCGCTCTCCGTTATCAGCATAAGCTTGATTGTTTTCTGCGTACATTTCCGGGCGGTCGAAATACTTGGCACATTCAATACCAAAAACTGGAACGCCTTCTACGCTCAGTTTTTTAACTTGATAAGCCGTATGAGGCCAATGATCGAGTTCAGTCGATAAAATAACTTCTGCTGAATCAATGTTTGGAATGTTTCTATATGCGGGGATAGTCACTCGAACGTCCTGTTCGAGTGTTTGCAACGCTTTCGGCAGTGCCTTGGCTACATCAGCCAAGCCACCACTTTTAATCAAGCCTTCAACTTCAGACGCTACAAAAAGTACCGAGAGAGTCTTAGTAACCAACTCGTGCTCCTTTAGAAATCACTACGACACCATCGTCAGATACGTGGTAATGCTTTTTGTCTTCTGTCAGATTTACACCAATCTGTGTACCCGGTGCGATATCTGCGTCTTTATCAATGATAACGCGGCGCAAGATACAACCCTCACCCACTTTTACATCACCGAGTAAGATGCTTTCGCTAATATCACACGCTGATGCGATATTGCTGCGGAAGCCCAGTACACTCTTTTCAATACGCGAACCACGTACATAACTACCGCTACACACAAGGCTATCAATGATCTGAATTCGACCATTTGCCGAATCAGTAAACGTAGCTGGTGGTAGTGGCGGGTAATAAGTGTGTAGAGGCCATTTACGGTTGTATAGCGAGAATGGCGCATCTTTCTTAAGAAGGTCCATGTGCGCTTGCCAGTACGCGTCAATCGTACCTACATCGCGCCAGTAAACTTCTTCTTTCTCACCAGTAATACGGTTGGTGCTGAAATCATAAACAAACACATCACCACGTGGGAACATGTTTGGAATAATGTCTTTGCCGAAATCGTGTGTCGAACCTTCTCTATCAGCATCTTCCGTTAGTTCGGCAAAAAGCTCTTTCGCTTCGAACACGTAGTTGCCCATTGAAACGAGCGCTGATTCTGGATCGCCCGGGATCGACTTCGGATTTGCAGGTTTCTCTTCAAAGCCAATCATACGGCCGTCAGCATCAACCTCAATAACACCGAATTCTGATGCTTCAGCAAGCGGCATGCGCAATGCTGATACTGTTAGAGCCGCTTTCTTCTCTTTATGGAAATCAAGCATCTGTTTGATGTCCATCTTATAGATATGGTCTGAACCAAAAATACATACTTGATCAGGTTCTTCCAACTCCATAAAGCCCATGTTTTGGTAGATAGCATCTGCTGTGCCTTCATACCAACGCTTTCCTTTACGCATTTGCGCAGGAATTGGGTCGATAAAACGGTCTGTTATACCACTGATATTCCAGCCTTTTTTCATATGGTGGAACAGTGACTGTGACTTAAATTGTGTTAATACGTAGATCTTCATTAGATCAGCATTAACGAAGTTGTTCAAAGCGAAATCAATTAAGCGGTAACTACCACCGAAAGGAACCGAGGGTTTGCTGCGAGATTCAGTTAAAGGTCTTAAGCGAGAGCCTTCACCACCAGCAAGAATCATTCCCAATACACCAGCCATTTTATTCTCCATATATCTATAGCTTGTCGATGTTAGTACTCGTAGAGGTATCTTCCTCTGGGGGATGAGCACCAACACTTATTTCGGTATTTAGCGAATATCCATTCACATACAGTGACAATATCCTAAGCCAAACGTTGTTATGTGTGCACTATTCTTTGCACTTGGTTTTATATACGTTATCGACTTTTCGGCCGAATTCAATTTTTAATACGCCATTCTGTGGTACGTAAGCTGATTGCTTTCCTAAGACTTAAAGCAGCTCACACTACACCGTCCAGACGAAACATTACATTAACACCCGACACACATCAGGTATACAACTAAACGCTGATCTGTGAGTTACAATATTTTAATTAAGTTACATTCTCGTTAAAGTTGCATAAGAAGATATGATTAATTACCGCCATTAATTTCGCGGTGTGAATTTAATAAATTCCGGCCGACGAAACACTAAGTCAACAAGTTGCATAGTTAGTCATATTGAGATCAAAAAAAAAGCAGCCATTAGGCTGCTTTTTCATCAATAACGTTCAGTTACTTCTCTTTAGGCTTTTTACGCTTATCCGTAACTTCCCACTTACCGTCGATGTACAACGCAGTCCAACCGGACGGTTTTCCATCTACTTCAGTACGAACGTAGTTTTCTTTAGTCTTACGACTAAAACGAACCACTGTCGGCTTACCATCAGGGTCAGCAACTGGCGCTGATGCTAGGTATTGGAACTTAGGTGAGATACGGTCTTTAAAACGAACCAACTCTTCCACTAATGGTGCACGTGTTTCACGTGATTTAGGGAAGTTGCTCGCAGCCATAAATAGACCAGAAGCACCATCACGAAGAACAAAGTACGCGTCTGAATTTTCACATGGAAGTTCAGGGAAATGTACCGGATCTTCTTTCGGTGGCGCAACTTCGCCATTTTTCAGAATCTTACGAGTGTTCTTACAATCGTCATTGGTACAATCCATGTATTTACCAAAACGACCGTTTTTCAGAACCATGTCAGAGCCACATTTGTCACACTCAACAAGTGGACCATCGTAGCCTTTCACTTTAAATTCGCCGTGCTCAACCACATAACCTTCACAGTTCGGGTTGTTACCACACACGTGCATCTTACGCTTATCATCGATTAGATAAGCATCCATTGCCGTTTCACAAATAGGACAACGCTTTTTAGCTCGAAGTGCCGCTGTTTCAACGTCTTCTTCAAGCACGTTGATAATGCCTTCTTCATCACCAAGGTTGATTGTTGTCTTACAACGCTCTTTTGGTGGAAGTGCATAGCCAGAACAACCAAGGAATACGCCTGTCGAAGCAGTACGAATACCCATTTTACGGCTACAAGTCGGACACTCAATATCGGTTTCCACGATATGATTTGGCTTCATGCCACCAGCGTCTTCGTCTAAATCTGCTTTTTCCAAATCGCCAGTAAAGTCTTCGAAGAAGTTATCTAGCACGCCTTTCCAGCTTGCTTCGCCTTCTGCGATTTGGTCCAACTTCTGCTCCATACGAGCAGTGAAGTCGTAGTTCATTAGGTCGTTGAAGCTGCCGTCTAGACGGTCAGTAACAATTTCACCCATCTTCTCAGCATAGAAACGACGCTGTTCAACTTTTACATAACCACGATCTTGGATCGTCGAGATGATTGATGCGTATGTTGAAGGACGACCAATACCACGCTTCTCAAGCTCTTTAACTAGCGCCGCTTCAGTGAAACGAGCCGGTGGCTTAGTGAAGTGCTGTTTAGGGTCTAGCGCAATCAGATCAAGCTTATCGCCGATCTGTACTGCTGGAAGGATCGTATCTTCGTTCTTGCCCATTGGACGCTGAACACGAGTCCAACCATCAAATTTAAGGATACGACCTTTCGCTTTCAACGTGTACTCATCTGCTTTAACGCTTACTGTCGTTGAATCGTATTGAGCTGGCGTCATTTGACACGCTACGAATTGATTCCAAATTAGCGAGTAAAGCTTGTGTGCGTCTGCGTCTACGCCGTTTAGATCTTCCGACTTAACATCTACACTTGAAGGACGAATCGCTTCGTGGGCCTCTTGAGCGCCCTCTTTGCTGCCGTATACAAGTGCTTTAGGTGGAAGGTATTGCGCGCCGTACTCAGAACCAATGTATTCACGAGCGGCTTCTACAGCTTCTGAGCTCAAGTTAGTTGAGTCAGTACGCATATAAGTGATGTAACCCGCTTCATACAGGCGTTGAGCCAGCATCATGGTTTTCTTTACGCCATAACCAAGACGCGTACTCGCCGCTTGTTGCAGCGTCGACGTGATGTAAGGTGCAGACGGCTTACTCTTTGTTGGGCGGTCTTCACGTTTACATACTTCGTATTGCGCTTTTTCTAAAACGCTAACAGCAGCTTGTGTTTGCGCTTCATTTTCAGGTTTAAACGCAACACCGTCTTTCTGTGCAACTTGCAGTCTAAAGTCGGTTTTCTCTGCTGTTTTAGTATCAGCATGCACATCCCAGAACTCTTCAGGGATAAAGGCGTTGATCTCGCGCTCACGCTCTACCAGTAGTTTTACCGCTACTGATTGAACACGGCCAGCGGACAGGCCTCGTGCTACTTTTTTCCAAAGCAGAGGTGACACCATAAAGCCAACAACACGGTCCATAAAACGTCGTGCTTGTTGTGCGTTTACGCCATCAATATTTAGCTCACCTGGAGTTTCGAAAGCTTGTTGAATAGCATTCTTGGTGATTTCGTTAAAAACCACTCGCTTGTATCGCGTTTCATCGCCACCGATGATCTCACGAAGGTGCCATGCGATAGCTTCTCCTTCGCGGTCCAAATCGGTTGCGAGATAAACATGGTCTGCGTTCTCAGCCAGTTTTTGCAATTCAGCGACGACTTTCTCTTTACCAGGTAGGATTTGATAGTTCGCTTCCCACTCTTTATATGGGTTGATACCCATCTTTTTGATAAGAGCTTTGCGATCTTTTTCTTTTTTGATACGAGCTTTGTCTTCTGGGCTCATACCCTTGGTTGAAACTGCTGCAGCCTTTTGACCAGTACTTTGACCTGCCGTTGGTAAATCACGTACGTGACCTACACTCGACTTAACGACAAAGTCTTTGCCAAGATATTTATTGATAGTTTTAGCCTTGGCTGGCGACTCCACTATAACGAGCGATTTACCCATATTGACTCTAACGTCCTTAATCACGATGCTTCAGCACCAACAATTTAGCTTGTGGGCTTTTACGCATGATATTCTAAATTCATTGCTTCTTTTTTTACTATTGTGCGAGATTACTAGAAGATCAACCGCTTTTTTCAAAATTGGATCTGATCGCTCGACAATTCGACGACTCATAGAGAAAAGGGGCACAATATAAAGAAGCTATAAAGTACTCACTAAGAATACTTGCAAGAGCCTATTCATCAGGCATTACGTCTAAACGGGCTCATACTAAGCTTGTCCGCGAATCTAACGCGAGCCCCATTCAATTATTTTTGCCGTAAATCACAAAATAAATTGTGGATGTTTGAAAAGACTCTCTTAATCGGTTGTGAAATCATTGAATTTCTAGTTCGACACCATAAACTCAACGTTATATTCAGTTATCAGAGATAAACTCATGACAAAGAAAGTAATAGCAGAATTTGATTTACTGCTTATCGCAAACCAAATTATCCAATCACATGATGACTACATTGAAGGCATGCGCGCAAACAGCGTAGTAGAAAAAGACGATGTACTCGTCTTCAAAGGTGAATACTTCTTAGACAGCAATGGAATGCCGACCGAGAATACAACCGCGGTATTTAACATGTTTAAATACTTAGCGCACCACCTTTCGAAAGAATTTACAATTCAGCAATAATTAAAAAGCTTGCCACTTAGGCAAGCTTTTTTGTTCCTAAACCTTTACATACTAAGCATTTTTATAGACTTAGCATTTTCAGCTTGTCGAAGTAATCAGGGAATGTCTTTGACGTACAACCTGGATCATTAATCGTCACAGGCGTATCGCTCAAAGCAACCAGCGAGAAACACATCGCCATACGGTGATCATCGTAAGTATCAATCGCCGCATGAGTCAGTTCAGCCACAGGGTTAACAATAATGTAATCTTCACCCTCTTCCACTTCAGCGCCGACTTTGCGTAGCTCTGTTGCCATTGCAGCCAAGCGGTCTGTCTCTTTCACACGCCAGTTGTAGACATTACGGATTGCCGTTGTGCCTTTCGCAAACAATGCGGTTGTCGCGATAGTCATCGCAGCATCTGGGATATGGTTATAGTCCATATCAATGCCTTTCAGCTCGCCACAACGAGAAATAACGTAGTCGTCACCCCATTCGATTTCCGCACCCATTTTCTCAAGCGCATCAGCGAATTGGATATCACCTTGGATACTGTTTTTACCAATACCAGTGACCTTAATCTCACCACCTTTGATAGCAGCGGCTGCAAGGAAATATGACGCAGATGATGCATCACCTTCAACCAAGAAATCACCCGGTGCCGAGTAAGATTGCCCGGTAGGAATCACAAACTCTTGGTAATCATTATTGATCACGTCCACACCAAATTGCTTCATGATGTGCAGCGTAATATCGATGTAAGGTTTAGAAACCAATTCACCGTCAATTTTAATGGTCACTTCACCTTCAGCTAAGGGCGCAGCCATCAAAAATGCCGTCAAGAATTGACTAGAGATAGAACCGTCGATAGAAACTGTACCGCTCTTCAGACCTGTACCTGTGATCTTCAATGGTGGGTAGTTTTCGTTCTCTAAGTATTCAACATCGGCACCGGCTTCTCGCAGTGCTGTTACCAAGTGGCCAATTGGGCGCTCTTTCATACGAGGCTCACCAGTAAGAACGTATTCACCGCGACCTAAACATAGTGCAGCCGCCAACGGACGCATCGCCGTACCCGCATTACCTAAGAAAAGCTCTAGGGCTTTGTCACTTGAAAATGCACCACCAACACCTGTCACTTCACAAACGGTTTTGTCTGCAGACAACTGATAATCAACACCTAACTGAGTTAATGCATTCAACATATGACGAATATCATCACTGTCTAGCAAGTTTGTTAGGCGAGTGGTTCCCGTAGAAAGTGCAGCCAAAAGAAGTGCACGGTTGGAAACGCTTTTTGAACCAGGTAGGTTAACTTCCCCGTTCACTTTTTGAATTGGTTGTAACGTAAGGCTTTCCATTAAATCTTATAGTCCTTGTACCACCCGAAGTCACTGGCGCGTATTTATTTTCGGGTGATGAATAATTCTTCGTACTTGCAGACTAACGAACTTTTCCAACGAACTCCAGAGCTAATCCGGCCCAAACCGGTGATTAATTAGCCAATCAATCGTATTTATATACTAGTACACGAGATCAACTCGAACACCATCTGAAAAATAGAGAATTCGTACATCATCGCCTCGGTTGAACAGCATCGAGTTATCGACATCTTGGATAATGTTGACCAACTTGTCGTCTTTGGTTTTGACCAATAACTCGACCAGTTTGTACTCTACTTTATATTGTGTGTTACCTCGGTTACGAGCAATACCCGCACCTGCTACTGCACCTACAGCTGTCGCCACTTCTTTACCAGTGCCGCCGCCAAACTGGTTACCAATCAAGCCACCAATCGCCGCACCTAACAAGGTTTCCCAACCATTCGCTTTCGACTCAACGATCTCTTGCTGAGTGATGTATCTGACCGTATCAATCTCACCATAAACCACCTCGTTTACTGGTCGAGCTTGGTTTCTGTTGTAAGCTGCATTTGCCAACATGGGCAAAACAAGTAAAATCCAAAGCAACTTCTTCATGGTAAAACTCCTAAAGACCTCTTGGTCAGTGATTAATCTGTAATGCGGTACTTATGACTATATACCTAACCGAACTTGATACTACTAGTATAGAGTTTCCTTCGCCTTTCGACGCGCTTGATGACCCCAACGGTCTGCTCGCCTTCGGTGGTGATTTATCACCAATGCGAATTTTAAACGCTTATAGCCAAGGTATATTTCCATGGTATGGCCCAGGTGAGCCTATACTTTGGTGGAGCCCAGCACCGCGAGCGGTATTTAATCCTAAGACATTCGAACCGTCAAAAAGTCTTAAAAAGTTTCAAAGAAAGCACAATTACCGAGTCAGCATCAACCAAGCGACGGACAGAGTAATTGGTTATTGCTCTTCACTAAGACCCGAAGAAGAAACCTGGCTAAACAGCGACATGCAGTCAGCCTACCGCAAACTCGCTTCATTAGGTTTCTGCCACTCGGTTGAGGTTTGGCAAGATGATGAACTGATCGGTGGACTTTACGGCTTACAAAGAGGCCAAGTCTTTTGCGGTGAATCGATGTTCAGCCTAAAGACCAATGCCTCTAAAATTGCGCTGTGGTACTTTTGTAAACACTTTACCCGATTCGGCGGACAACTGATTGATTGCCAAGTCATGAACCCTCACTTGGAATCCTTGGGCGCTATCGAGGTTGATAGGGATGAATTCCTAGGCTCTCTGCAATTACTCAAAGAGTTCTCCGTTGACGATGCATGCTTTAAAACCCAATGGCTAAAGGAAATGCCTTAATGAATCCAGATTTACAACAAATCAGAATTGGATTAACAGACAATCACGCTTGCAGCTACTTACCTCACTTCGAAGAGAGAGTGGCGGTCACGCTTGACGAACACATGCACACCTCAGATAACTATGAAGTTCTGCTTGCGAATGGATTTCGCCGCAGTGGTTCAACCATTTATAAGCCACATTGCGATAATTGCTCAGCATGCCAAGCGATTCGGCTTTCAATTCCTGAGGTTAAGCTTTCCAAAAGCCAACGACGGATCCTTAACAAAGGAAAATCACTACGTTGGGAACTGAAAGATGAGATGGATGACAACTGGTTTGACTTATACAGTCGCTATATCACCGCTCGTCACCGTTCGGGAACCATGTACCCACCCAAGAAAGAAGAGTTTCTACAATTCTCTAAAAATGAGTGGCTTACTACAAAGTTCATGCACATCTATGATGAGAACAAGTTGGTTGGTATCGCCGTAACCGACATCATGGCTCACTGTACGAGCGCGTTTTATACCTTCTTCGCTCCTGATATAGACATTTCGATGGGAACACTTGGCGTTCTATTTCAGATCCAACATGCCCAGAAAGAACAAAAACAATGGTTATATTTGGGTTATCAAATCGATGAATGCCCTGCGATGAACTATAAAGTACGATTTCAACGTCATCAAAGGCTAGTAAATCAGCGGTGGCAAGGGTAGAATACGCGACAACTTTACATATTTTGATTTTAACGGCACAATCAAGCCGTTGAAAACCGCCAAATTTCGAAAGAGGATTAGATGGCTAAAGAAGACGTAATCGAGATGCAAGGCACTGTCCTTGATACTCTACCAAACACAATGTTCCGTGTTGAGCTTGAAAACGGTCACGTAGTGACAGCACACATCTCTGGTAAAATGCGTAAGAACTACATCCGTATTCTTACTGGTGATAAAGTAACTGTTGAGATGACTCCATACGACCTTTCTAAAGGCCGCATCGTCTTCCGTGCTCGTTAATTTTTAATTAGCGAATACAATAAGAAGCGGAGCTTAAGGCTCCGTTTTTTATTGCCTGAGCTTTTTACTACACAAGCACATCAATCTCGCATCTCGCATCTCGCATCTCGCATCTCGCATCTCGCATCTCGCAAGCATAAAAAAACGCACAACCTAAGTCATGCGTTTTATATTTAAGCCTTTGATTTATCAATCACTTCGTTAGTGCATGACCTCTTCTTTAGCACCAACATAGATGAAATCCAATTCGTCTTTTTTCAGGGATACTTTAACCGTACCGCCATCAACCAAGCTACCGAACAGTAACTCGTTAGCAAGTGGTTTCTTAAGCTTCTCTTGAATAACACGTCCCATTGGACGAGCACCCATGGTCTTGTCATAGCCTTTATCAGCTAACCAGTGACGAGCATCCTCAGAAACCTCTAAAGACACGCCACGAGCGTCCAGTTGAACCTGAAGCTCGACAATGAACTTATCAACTACTTGGCTAATCACACTTGGGTCAAGGCTGTTGAACCAAATGATATTATCAAGACGGTTACGGAACTCAGGAGTAAATACCTTCTTGATTTCGCCCATCGCATCTGGCGCATGATCTTGTTGGATCAGGCCGATCGATTTCTTCTCGGTTTCAGCCACACCTGCGTTGGTCGTCATCACTAGAATCACATTACGGAAGTCCGCTTTGCGACCATTGTTGTCAGTTAGCGTGCCGTTATCCATTACCTGCAGTAGCAAGTTAAAGATATCTGGGTGAGCTTTCTCGATTTCATCCAGTAACACAACAGAGTGCGGGTTCTTGATTACGGCATCCGTTAGCAAACCACCTTGGTCGTAACCAACATAACCAGGAGGCGCACCAATCAAGCGGCTCACTGAGTGTCGCTCACCGTACTCAGACATATCAAAGCGCAGAAGCTCAATACCCATCAACTTAGACAGCTGAACAGTCACCTCTGTTTTACCGACACCAGTAGGACCAGCAAACAAGAATGAACCAACAGGTTTATTGTCTGCACCCAATCCAGCACGGGTCAGCTTAATCGCTTCACTCAATACATCGATTGCAGGGTCTTGTCCGAATACCAACATTTTCATGCGCTCATCCAGTTTCTGGAGTGTATCTTTGTCTGAAGACGATACTGACTTTTCAGGAATACGCGCCATTTTCGCAACCATTGACTCAATATCAGCCACGCTTACCGTTTTCTTACGACGGCTTGCAGGTGCCAAACGACTACGAGCGCCCGCTTCATCGATTACGTCAATGGCCTTATCAGGAAGGTGGCGTTCATTAATGTATTTAGCTGACAGTTCCACAGCGGCACGCAACGCTTTGTTGGTGTAGCGCACTTCGTGGTGAGCTTCGTATTTTGGCTTCAATCCAATCAGGATCTTGGTCGTATCGTCTAGCGATGGTTCAATAATATCTATTTTCTGGAAGCGACGAGCTAAAGCACGCTCCTTCTCAAAAATACTGCTGTACTCTTGGTACGTTGTTGAACCGATGCAACGTAATTTGCCACTGCTTAGTAGTGGTTTAATTAAGTTTGCCGCATCAACCTGACCACCCGATGCAGCCCCGGCACCGATAATGGTGTGGATCTCATCGATGAACAGAATCGCGTCTTCTTCTTTCTCCAGTTGCTTAAGAATCGCTTTAAAACGTTTCTCAAAGTCACCACGATATTTGGTTCCGGCTAACAGTGAACCGATATCTAGAGAATAAATTACGCTGCTCTGAATGATTTCAGGCACTTGTCCTTCAACGATGCGCCATGCAAGACCTTCCGCGATGGCAGTTTTACCTACCCCCGCTTCACCCACTAACAGAGGGTTGTTCTTACGACGACGACACAGAACTTGGATAGTGCGTTCTAGCTCTTTGTCACGACCGATTAGTGGGTCAATATTGCCCTGCTTTGCGACTTCGTTAAGGTTAGTAGCAAAATTTTCTAAACGGTCTTCAGAGTTAGCTTCTTCAGCATTTTCTGCACCACCAAATGAATCGGATGATGAAGGACTGTCGCCTTCGTTGCTCGCTTTGGTAATACCGTGTGAGATGAAGTTAACAATATCTAAGCGACTAATGTCGTTTTTCTTAAGAAGATATGCCGCGTGAGATTCTTGCTCACTAAAAATAGCCACAAGTACGTTAGCACCTGTTACTTCGCTGCGACCTGAAGATTGAACATGAAAAACAGCGCGTTGAAGTACTCGTTGGAAGCTCAACGTAGGCTGAGTTTCGCGAGTTTCGTCGCTTTCAGGGATAAGTGGGGTCGTTTGATCGATAAAAATATCGAGCTCATTGCGAAGAGCATCGAGATCAGCCTGACAAGCTTGGAGCGCTTCCTTGGCCGCATCATTTTCTAATAATGCTAGTAGGAGGTGTTCGACAGTCATGAATTCATGTCGCTTGTCTCGCGCACGAGCAAATGCGCCATTTAAACTCGTCTCTAATTCTTTATTTAGCATAAGTACCTCCTAAGGGAACAACAGTGTTGTTCGAGCAATTTATACTTGCTCCATTGTACATAGTAGCGGATGCTCATTTTCCTTTGAGTACATCGTGACCTGCGCTACCTTTGTTTCCGCTATTTCAGCACTGTATGTGCCGCATATAGCTTTACCTTCATAATGAACCTTGAGCATCACTTCCGTTGCTTTTTCGATATCTAGTGAGAAGAATCGCTCTAGGATCTCGATTACAAAGTCCATGGGCGTGTAGTCATCGTTATTCAACACAACGTTATACATCGCCGGTGGCTTTACTTTTGTTGCTTCTTTCTCCAGTAAATCTGAGCCTGGAGATGCCCATTCAAAGTTTCTGCTCATATCGCTTTGCTAAGGGTTATTTTTCGGAAGTCGTGAGTGTTTACCTAACTCAAATTTACCACATTCACGCTTTACCGTGTACTAAGAAACTGCACCTAGAAACAGTACCAAAAAATATTCCTCTATACTGAGCCTAATCCACCATTTCCATCGCTGCAAATAAAAGATCTCGATTAACAAGATTAACATATGTGATTGATTAAAAAGACGCCATAACTATTGATACTAACGATAAGATTACCGCTAAGTTACCATTTGATTAATAGTTTGCGGTTAATCTCGAATGTGATTTGTTATTAAAATTGATCACTTTTATACCAATTTACTATTGACTGTGCTCAATCATTAGCTACATTGGAGCTAAAAGGTTTTTTAATACACTTTTGCAACATGAATTAAAATCAGTAACACGCTTCAAAAATTAACAATAAGGAATAATTACGCAGGGTAGCGTTAATTTCCGTAAGCAATGTACGAGATTCAAGCTATTAGCTGAAATTCTTTAGCTGGTAGGAATGATATCAATCGCACTTACAACAATTGATATAACAACGTTAGTAACAAAATGCATGAGGGATGTATAGCATGGCTACAGGTACAGTAAAATGGTTTAACAATGCCAAAGGGTTTGGCTTTATTTGTCCAGAAGGTGAAGACGGCGACATTTTCGCGCACTACTCCACAATACAAATGGAAGGTTATCGAACCTTAAAGGCTGGTCAGCAGGTCGACTATGAAGTAGAAAGTGGACCTAAAGGCTCGCATGCTAGCTCCGTTGTTCCTGTAGAAGGCAGCGCCGCAAAATAGGCGAATGCAAACTCATGTTAACCTCCATCAGTCGTCATTAACGGCTGACAGGTAAACAGAATATTGAAACCGCTCATTTAATACCTGTAACACAGGATTACGTGAGCGGTTTTTTTCGTTTTGGGGGCTCTAAAGTTGCTCACTGGACAATGAGCTCGAAGAGCTACTCCCCTTAAGCTAGGTCTTAAGAAGTATTAGACAGAAAAAAGACGCTTTAACATTATCGTTAAAGCGTCTTTCGTTTTGACTTTATCTATAACTTAGCTATCAGCCTAAGCAACTCGTTAGCAAATCACGTTCATGAGTGACTAACGATGAGTCCAATCACTATGCATCAATAAACGCGTTTAGCGTTGAGCTTGGGCGCATTAGTGTTGAAACCAATGCATCGTCAAGTAGGTAGTAACCACCTAAGTCGCCAGCCACACCTTGAGCGTTGTTCAGCTCTGCAACGATCGCTTCTTCACTTTCAGCCAGTTGACTTGCCACACCTGCAAACTCAGCAGCAAGATCAGCGTCAGCCGTTTGCTCAGCAAGCGCCTTAGCCCAGTATGCCGCTAGATAGTAGTGGCTACCACGGTTATCAAGCTCACCTACTCGACGTGAAGGAGACTTGTTGTTATCAAGGAACTCACCCGTCGCTTTATCAAGCGCATCAGCTAGAACTTGTGCTTTAGCGTTACCTGTTACTGCGCTCAGGTGCTCTAGAGATGCCGCTAGTGCCAAGAATTCACCTAGAGAATCCCAACGCAGGTGGTTTTCTTTCTCTACTTGTTGAACATGTTTAGGAGCAGAGCCGCCAGCACCTGTTTCAAACAGACCACCACCGTTCATTAGTGGAACAATCGATAGCATCTTAGCTGATGTACCAAGCTCTAAAATCGGGAACAAGTCAGTTAGGTAATCACGTAATACGTTACCAGTAACCGAAATAGTATCTAGGCCTTCTTTGATACGAACCAGTGAGTATTGAGTCGCTTCAAGTGGAGCAAGGATCTTAATTTCAAGACCATCGGTATCGTATTCAGGAAGGTATGCTTCAACTTTCTTGATAAGCTGAGCATCATGTGCGCGTGACGCATCTAGCCAAAATACCGCTGGAACACCCGATGCACGAGCACGCGTTACCGCAAGCTTAACCCAGTCTTGGATTGGTGCATCTTTAACCTGACACATACGGAAGATATCGCCTTCCTCTACGTCTTGCTCAAGAAGCACAGCGCCTGAAGCGTCAACAACTTGAACCTGACCAGCAGCTTCAAGGATGAAAGTCTTATCATGAGAACCGTACTCTTCCGCTTTTTGAGCCATCAAGCCAACGTTTGGTACGCTACCCATCGTTGTTGGATCGAACGCGCCGTTCTCTTTACAGAAATCAATAACCGCTTGGTAAATGCTCGCGTAGCTACGATCTGGGATCATTGCTTTGGTATCTTTTTGCTTACCTTCTGGATCCCACATTTGACCAGAAGAACGCAGCATTGCAGGCATAGATGCATCCACAATGATATCGCTTGGTACGTGTAGGTTAGTAATGCCACGGTCCGAATCAACCATCGCTAGTGGTGGCTGAGTCTCGTATACCGCTTGCAGGTCAGCTTCGATTGCTTCTTTCTGCTCTTGAGGAAGCGCATCAATCTTCGCGTAGACATCACCGATGCCGTTATTTACATCAACGCCTAGCTCTTCAAACAGCTGACCGTGTTTAGCAAATACGCCTTTGTAGTAAACCTTAACCGCGTGACCAAAGATCACTGGGTCAGATACTTTCATCATCGTCGCTTTCAAGTGAAGAGAAAGCAGTACACCTTGCTCTTTAGCCGATGCGATTTCTTTTTCGAAGAATGCAACCAAAGCGGCCTTATTCATCACTGACGCATCAATGATCTCTTTATCTTGCAGTGCAAAAGCTGGCTTCAATGTTTTCTTCGCACCATCTTTGCCAACGAATTCAATGCTAACTTCTGTAGCACCTTCAATGGTTACTGACTTTTCGCTACCGAAGAAGTCTTTGTCGTCCATACTTGAAACGTGCGACTTAGAATCTGCAGACCAAGCACCCATTGAGTGTGGGTTCTTCTTCGCGTAGTTTTTAACAGAAAGTGGAGCGCGGCGATCCGAGTTACCTTCACGCAATACTGGATTTACTGCACTGCCTTTGATTTTGTCGTAAGTCGCTTTTACTGCTTTCTCTTCGTCAGTGTTTGCTTCTTCTGGGTAATTAGGAAGTGCGTAACCTTTTGACTGTAGCTCTTTGATTGTTGCTTGAAGCTGAGGTACAGATGCAGAGATGTTTGGAAGCTTGATAATGTTTGCTTCTGGTGTCTTAGCCAATTCACCTAGTTCTGCTAATGCATCACCAATACGTTGCTCTTCGTTCAAATAGTCAGGGAAGTTGGCAATAATACGCCCTGCAAGTGAAATGTCGCGAGTATCAACGTTAATACCAGAAGAAGCTGTAAAAGATTGAATGATAGGCAGCAGAGAGTATGTTGCTAGCGCCGGAGCTTCGTCTGTAATGGTATAGATGATCGTTGGTTTTTCAGTAGGCATGAAATTTCCCTATAGTTCTTACAAGCTCATTTAAAGTAGTGAGCGTGTTATAAATTGACCAGTAAGCCACTCTAAGAGTGAAAACTGCTTACTCGATAGTCTTACTCTATCTTATTTTTCATACAATCTTGATGACAGCATGAACCAAATCCGTGAGTGCGTTGTTATAATAAAACACGAAGGTATAATTAAACAAATCAGGCTTAAGAGTCCATCAACTTGTTCTATTTTGTGTCTTTTAGGCGCGCAAATGATAGCTCAATTCCGTTTCAGTGAAAACTTTTCAGCACACTTCGTTTACATTTTTGCAAGGTAGTTAACATGTCTACTCGCTCACGCAGCGCATCTCGTTCAGACAAACCGGCTCGTTCTGGTGCAACATTAAAACAAAGCGGTAATAGACAAAGCCGAAGCAGTGATAAGAATAACACTGGCAATTCGCACAACAAATCTCACTCAAGCAAGCACCGATATAAAGGCAAGCCTACCAATGCAAAACATAAGGTTGCGCTCGAAGATCGCAAAGTAATTCTGTTCAACAAGCCTTTCGATACTCTAAGCCAATTTACAGATGGCGAAGGGAGAAAAACGCTAGCGGACTTTATTCCAGTGAAAGACGTTTATGCTGCAGGTCGCCTTGACCGCGACAGCGAAGGGTTAATGGTCTTGACCAACGATGGTATTTTTCAAGCTAAGCTAACTCAACCAAACTCAAAATCCCCAAAGACTTACTGGGTACAGGTTGAAGGCGCACCTTCTGAGGAAGATTTAGATAAATTGAGAAAAGGTGTCGAACTAAAAGACGGCATGACACTGCCCGCTCAGGTTGAGGTGATGTCTGAACCTGTTGTGTGGGATAGAAATCCTCCAGTACGCTTCAGAGCCGCGATACCGACAACATGGTTGGCTATTACAATCATTGAAGGACGTAACCGTCAGGTAAGACGAATGACAGCCAATATCGGCTTCCCTACCCTGCGTCTTATCCGTTACTCAATGGGTAATATGAATGTGGGGCAGCTGCAGCCTGGTGAGTGGAAAGAGATTTAACTCATAGCAATATATTAAAGCGAGATTTACGTCTCGCTTTTTTGTACGTGAAGATTGATTACTTTTGGTCAATTAACCATTTTTGGAATGCTTTACGCTCTTCTTCATTTGCTCTTGAATACCATAGCTTAAGTTGAAGCGTATTTTCAGACTCTTGCACAGTACTGTCGCCAGCTACCGTTGCTCCAACTACTGCACCAGTTTGTACCGCCGCTAGCTCTTCTTTCAACGAACGAATCTTGCCTGAATCAAAAACTAAGCCTCTTTCTTGGTTGTAGTCTTTAACCAACTGAGGGATATCGCTGTAAGGCAGTGCACCTTGAGATGGAGGCAAAACTTCTTGCACGACTTCTGCATCATCACCGTTTACAGAGATACTGAATATAGGAAGTTCTCTGTCTACATTTTTTTCGATTTTAGCGTACTTTCTACTTAGAAGATCAATATCAACATCAGCATTTTCGGGAACATTAACTACCATAATGTAAGGAACTGTACTGATAAACTCGCGTTTGCCTTTATCGCTCAAATACCCTGTGTAATCTAAAACGAGTTGGTTTTCACCTGAGGTGAATACAGCGTCTTCCACACTTTCAACAACCTCACCGTTCAAAGTATTTAGCGAAATACCAGAAGCCAAATCAAGAGCAGCCGTTGCGTATGGTGCAGAGAATAGACAGACAAAACTCAAATACCACTTGTTCATGTACGATTCCTTAATCAATAAATGTAAAAAAGCCAGCTAATAGCTGGCTTTTGTATAGCATAGTTAACTACAGATTAGAATGTGTAGTAAACACCAGCGATAACGCCGTCAGCATCTAGAGTTTGTGATGCGTATTCGAAATCAGCAGTTTGGTATTCAGCTAGGAATAGGATGTTGTCACGGAATGCGTAATCAACACCAACAACTAGGTTAGTAGAGTCGATATCAGAGATCTTAGAAGTACCCGCTGCTGTAGCGATTTCGTCAGTTGTTGCTACAGAGTATGTAGCGTATAGACGAACAGCGTCGATTTGGTAAGCAGCTGCGATACCCATAGTTTCACCGTTGCCGTAAGAATCAGCAGCGATGTCAGATAGGTCCCAGTAACCGTAACCTTGGTTGCCTTCAAACTGTGCGTAAGTAAGCGCTAAGTAAAAACCACCAAATTCAGCAGAAGCAGAAACACCAGCAAGAGAGTAATCTACGTCTTTAGCAGCGTCACCAGTGATGTAAGAAGCACCGATAGAGAAGTTGCTGAATGCGTAATCTGCAGAGATACCGTAAGTGTTGTCAACGTCTTCAGTAGAATCAGTGTTAACGTCAGCTACGATTGTGAAACCTTCAACGAATTGACCTTTGAATACAGCGCCGTGGCCAGAAGACTCGCGGTGGTGACCACCAGTAGAGCCCATGTAGTTACCTTCGTTTGTGATATCATCTTTCTGGATAGCGTCAGCAGATTCTGCTAGGTCGCCAGTTTCACCGAAAGCCATACCCCAAGTGTCAGTTTTAAAACCAGCTAGAACGTCATCGAACTTAGCGTTGCTGCCGTCAGTTTCGATTTCGAAAGATGCGAATGCTGTGAACTGGTCGTTAAGCTTCTGCTCAGCGTCTAGTTGAATTTTAGCCCAAGTAGAAACGTCAGCTTCGTTCTTAGTTGTTTCAGTTAGGTTTTTGTCTACTTCAGATTGAGATAGGTAGATATCTACCTCGCCTTTTAGGCCAACTTTAGTATCGTCGTTAGAGTAAATTTCTGCTGCGTTTACAGAAGTTGCTGTAGCTGCGATAGCTAGCGCTAATAGAGTCTTTTTCATAATAAATCCACTGCCTTTTCTAAGAATGGGAGATCCTTGCCCGGTTCCCTTTTATTTTTATGACTGGTCATTACCACTCTTTGTTGGTTAATCACCGTCACTAAATTTCGAGGTCTAGATTGCAAAAGATTATCCTGCGTGTCAAATAAACTAAAAACAAACCTAAAAAAAACACAAAGCAATCAAAATCAACTACTTACATTTTTTTTCATAGTTTTACGAGCAGCTTATCCTTAGTTTTACCAGGAAATATAATAATCCAAAAAAAGAACAAAACAGCATTTAACACCACAAACAACTTGTAAAAACGCCACATCTCAGGATTTAACACCTACAAGCAAGTCTTTTTTAATATTTATATTTCGCAACATAAATAAAATAGTTAAGTTCCTGATGGTTCAGTTTTTTTTTGTGAACAAGATCTACCTTTGATTCAAAAGCAAGCTATTTCACCGTAAATGTACCGACTAGTGATATGTGCTACTATCCTCGCTCCGTTACGTAGGTCACAGTATGCTAACTACTAAAATTCAAAAATCTATTCGCACCAGTTATCAAAACCTCCAAGATCAGTTGGACAACTTTGTACCTCGACGTGCTCAAAATTACCTTGTTGCAGAAATAGCGAAGACACTTTGTGGTCAATACCACAAAAGTAATCGCATGATTGTTGCAGAAGCGGGAACCGGGATCGGGAAATCACTGGCTTATTTAATGGCAACTATTCCTGTCGCTGTGCTCAATAACCGAAAAATAGTCATATCAACGGCGACGGTTGCGCTACAAGAACAGCTCGTCAATAAAGATCTCCCTCTATATAGAAGACTGACTGATCGAGAGTTTTCTTTCATATTAGCGAAGGGCAGACAGCGTTATTGTTGTTCCGAAAAGCTAGCCGCTGCCTGCGGGGTTGATGGCGGACAAATAGCCATGTTCGAATCTAAGCCAAAGAAGAAGGATATCGACCAACTTCAAACCATGTATCGTAGCCTAACCCAAGGTAAATGGGATGGTGACCGTGATTCGTGGCCAAAACCCATCGACAACATGATTTGGCAGATGATTGTCAGCGATAAACACAGCTGTAACAACAGTATGCCTACGCATAGAGACTGCCCTTTCCAGAAAGCTCGCTCAGAGCTAGATAAAGCAGACGTGATTATCGCCAATCACAGTTTAGTGATGGCTGATGCAGACTTAGGCGGCGGCGTGATACTGCCTGAACCAGAAAATAGCATCTATATATTCGATGAAGCTCACCATTTACCGCATGTAGCCAGAGATCACTCTTCTGCGGCTGCGAGCTTAAAAGGCGCAGCATCGTGGTTGGAGCGTTTGAATCAATCAATCACTAAGCTTTCAGGCCTCGCTGACGAGAAACGTGTCCATCGATTTCGAAATGAGCTGCAAGACTCAGTGCAACAGCTGATCCCTACCCTGACTCAAATGAGTAAACAGTTTGACGCTAACCACTTTGAAGACGGCTTGTATCGCTTCGAACATGGCGACTTACCTGAGTGGCTTGAGAATGAATCAAAAGACCTCAAGCAACTCACACAAAAGGCGAGCCAAACAGTTGCGAAGATTGCAGACCTGATTGCGGAACGAGTTAAAGACGGCGAGCTTTCAGCAAAGCTTGCAGAGCCGGCACTGGCAGAAATTGGCTTCTATATACAAAGAACAGAGAACCTTGCTCAAGTTTGGCGCTTAATGGCTGAACCGAAGAGAGAAAAAGGT
The DNA here is from genome assembly GCF_041469245.1 of Vibrio sp. 10N.286.51.B11. Taxonomy (NCBI): domain Bacteria; kingdom Pseudomonadati; phylum Pseudomonadota; class Gammaproteobacteria; order Vibrionales; family Vibrionaceae; genus Vibrio; species Vibrio sp. 10N.286.51.B11. The sequence goes on from NZ_JBFRKI010000012.1 coordinate 139,073, forward strand.
GCTCCTTTGGCTCGTTGGCTCGAACTTAACAAAGAAAGCGAAGGCGATTTCGTTGTGAATGTTTCGCCACTAGAGGTAGGTTGGCAACTGGATCAACAAATCTGGAGCCGCTGTGTGGGTGCCGTATTAGTATCTGCGACCATGAGGGCGCTCAACTCTTTCAGCTTTTTCTGTCATCAAGCAGGTATCAGCCAAAAAGCAGAAGATGGCGTACAATTTTTGGCTTTGGCATCACCGTTTGATTACCAGAATCAAGCTGAGTTGATCGTTCCGGCAATGAAGTACGAACCACAAGCACCTCAGTTTACCGAATATCTTATTGAAATTTTGCCTAAGGTAATAGAAGACAAAAAAGCCAATCTCGTTCTATTCTCTTCTTACTGGCAAATGAACAAAGTTGCAGAGGCTTTAACAACAGATTTCGTTAAAAAGTCGTGGGCATTGCAGGTTCAAGGCGATACTTCACGAACTGAAATTCTAAAAAAACATAAAAAGCTAATAGACCAAGGTAAAACCAGCGTTCTTTTTGGAACTGGCAGCTTTTCTGAAGGTCTTGATCTACCGGGTGAGCTTCTTGAAAACCTCGTTATTACCAAGATTCCTTTTGGTGTTCCTACCTCTCCCGTAGAGCAAGCACATTCAGAATATATTGAATCACGCGGTGGTAACCCTTTTATGCAGATTACTGTTCCAGATGCGAGTAAAAAGCTTATTCAATCTGTGGGTAGACTACTGCGTAAGGAAAGAGATTCTGGTAAAGTCACGATCCTTGATAGACGCATAGTAACGAAGCGATACGGAAAGTCCCTACTCGATTCACTACCGCCTTTTAAAAGAACAATAAAATACTAATATCCCCTGCCCTTGAGGTAGTTATGGGCCTTCATCGCTAGGCCCTTGCATTCACAACCCAACATGACTAATCCATAGATTTTTCATGTGGCTGCCCTATCAGCCGATAACGAGAACACTAGCTATTTATGGAAATGATTGAGCCAACCATGTTGGTCATACTTGCTCTGGTTGCATTTGCAGCAGGCTTTATTGATGCTGTCGCAGGTGGCGGAGGGATGTTAACCGTTCCAGCTTTACTGTCACTTGGTTTACCGCCACACATCGCATTGGGTACTAACAAGCTTGCAGCAACCTTCGCTTCATCTACAGCTGCATTCACTTACTACCGTAAAAAGCTGTTCAAGCCTGAGTGTTGGGTCAATGCATTCATATCTACTTTAATAGGTGCGACCATCGGCACACTCACTGTTGATGCCATTAGCACCGAGTGGTTAGAGAAGGTATTGCCGTTAGTCATTCTTGCCGCAGCGGTCTATACCATTTTTCATAAGACTCCAGATGTGAGCCATAATGTGTCTCCTAAGCCATGCCCTGTGCTTAAGAGAAAACAAAAGTACCAAGGATTCATTCTTGGCTTTTATGATGGGGTTGCTGGCCCAGGAACTGGCGCGTTTTGGACGGTAAGCTCTATGGCGCTTTATCGCTTAAACATCTTACTTGCCTCTGGTCTATCCAAAGCCATGAACTTTACCAGTAACTTTACCTCTTTGGTGACCTTCGCGATTCTTGGTCATATTGATTGGGTTCTAGGTTTAACCATGGGCCTTTGTTTGATGGCCGGTGCATTTGTTGGCGCTCACTCTGCTATTCGGTTCGGTGCTACATTTATAAGACCTGTGTTTGTTACAGTTGTAAGCGTACTTGCAATTAAACTGGCATACGAAGCTTGGTTTGTGAACTTATAGGCAGTAGCCAACGGGAAGTGAAATGAATCAATTTTCAAAGCTAAAAAGTGTTATTGATACCTTGATTGGCCATTGCTCGCAGGTTGACAAATCTCGAGGGGCTTATCATCAAGCCTTGTTTGACCGAGCCTTATTTAAATGCGGCGCCTCTGTTTTGCTTCCCTATGCACTTGAAACTCAGGCAACGTACCGCACCATTGTACGTGAACAAACCTCAAATCAACTGACCGCGTCCAGAGCCAACTACCTGACAGAAAAGCTGACCAATCAGATTGCAGCAATCCAAAGAGAGTTAGCCAACCACGATTTACGCTTGGACCGAAAAAGCAAGTCAGGGAAAACCCTGAACGACCTATACAACGAACTCGCCCAGCACCAAGACTGGCAAAAGCGATTGGTCGATTTAGTACGAGTACGAAAGTTAGCGTTTGATTCTGCGCCTCGCCACAGTAAGAAAAAAGCGGAAGAGGCTTGGCAGTTAGCAAAAGAGCGATTAGAACGCTGTGAAGACTCAATGAAAAATATTGAGAGACTGATTAACTTAGAGAACCCTAAGCGAAATGAACACTGATAACACACCATCACCACTGGATAACGCACCAGAAGAAGTTAAGTTAGCTGTCGACCTGATCTATCTGCTCGAAAGCAACGAAATCGATCCAAAAGTCGCGTTAGAAGCAATCAAAATTGTCCAGCAAGATTTACAAGCCAAACTAGCATCTAGCATCTAGCATCTAGCATCTAGCATCTAGCATCTAGCATAAAAATATACAGGATTCACATGTACCAACTCAGCTTTTCTATGCCCGAGTTTCTTGAAAACTACTGGCATAAAAAACCAACCATCTTAAAGGGTGGCTTCCAAAACTTCGTCGACCCAATTTCGCCGGAAGAACTTGCTGGTTTATCGATGGAAGAAGAAGTGGATTCTCGCTTTGTCTCTAACCTCGACAATCAGTGGACTGCAGAACACGGCCCATTCTCTGAAGAAAAGTTTGGCGAATTAACCGAAACTCATTGGCAACTGATCGTTCAAGCAGCGAACCACTGGCACCAAGGCGCAAATCAGCTGACTGAGGCGTTCCAAGCGTTACCAAACTGGTTATTCGACGATCTCATGATCTGCTACTCAGCACCTGAAGGCGGCGTAGGCCCACATATTGATCAATACGATGTCTTCATCATTCAAGGTCAAGGCAAACGTCAATGGAAGGTTGGCGCTAAAGATGTTGGCCAATACAAAGAGACTGTTCAAGCGTCTGCACTTCGTCAAATTGAAGGTTTTGACCCAATCATTGATGAAACTTTAGAGCCGGGCGATATCCTTTATATCCCACCAGGTTTCCCACATGAAGGGAGCACGTTAGAGCCGTCAATGAGCTACTCTATTGGCTACCGCTCGCCTAAAGAACAAGAACTGATCAGCAACTTTGCCGATTTTGTGCTTGCTCATGATATGGGTGACGTACACCTGCACGATCCAGAATTCAAAATGCAAGAAGGCTACGGAAAAATTCGTTCATCGGATTTAAGCAATCTCACAGACATGTTGAAATCTGCACTAGAGCAACCTGAAACCATCAGTGAATTCATGGGTTGTCTGCTAAGCCAATCACGCCACCAGCTTGATATCGTTGCTCCAGAGCCACTATGGACTCAAGAAGAGATCGCTCAACACTTAGAGTCTGAAGGTGAGATTCACCGAGTATCAGGCTTAAAGGCGCTCTACCACGAAAATGAAAGCAACACTGCTTACATCAATGGCGAAGTGGTTAAGGTTGATGAAGCGGATTCTTCGTTACTCAACATACTTTGCGATGAGACCATGATTACCTCGGCTACTGCCCTATCTCCTTCGGGCATAACTGTCGTGACTGAATTGGTCAACAAAGGCTACTGGTTTATCGAAGAGTAAGCAGCGTCAACCGCTGGTTATTGCCTAGCCTCTAAATAAACAATTAAAAAAGGGACAAATGAAATCTTCATTTGTCCCTTTTTCTATTCAAGAACTGGTTAAGGCTTAATGCTTATACCTTGAACTGATTGACCAACTTCTGTTGTTGTTGAGACAGTTGGTCAATTTCATTGCCGACTTGCTCAGAAGCCGCGGCTTGCTCCAAGATCTTCGCACTCAAATCGCGAATATTAACCACGCTTTGATTTACTTCACCGGAAACCGATTGTTGCTCTTCGGCTGCTCGAACGATCTGACTGTTCATATCACTGATCGCCTCAATAGAAGTAAAGATCGACCCCAGATCTTCAACTGCTTTCTGAACGTGTAGTGCTGTATCGTTAGCTAGGATATTGCCTTCTTGTATCGCTTCAACGACATCTTGAGTTCCAGCATGAACCTTGTCGATCACCGCTCTGATCTCACCAACCGATGACTGGGTGCGACTTGCGAGGTTTCTTACCTCATCCGCAACAACAGCAAAACCTCGACCTTGTTCGCCAGCACGAGCCGCTTCAATCGCCGCGTTCAATGCCAGTAAGTTAGTTTGCTCAGAGATCCCTTCAATCACACTTAAGATCTCGGTGATGTTTCCGTTATTTTTTGCCAATTCTTCAACAATAGGAACAGCACTCGACATACGCTCCACCAGCTTTCTCATTTCACCGGCTGAAAGTTCGATGACTTGTTGCCCTTGTTGAGCAGAACGATTCGCTTCGCACGCTGCATCAACGGCCACTTCTGCATTTTGTACCACTAAGCCCGCAGTTTGAGTCATCTCTTCGGCCGCTGTCGCGACTAGATCCACTTCTTTAAATTGAGACTCGCTGCTTTCACGAGTACTTGATGCTGATGCTTTCGCTTGGCTGGTAGTATTTGCCACTTGTTCTGTGGTGTGGATGACTTCTTTGATTGTGTGTTGCAGCTTATCTAGGAACAGGTTAAATCCTTTTGACAACTGACCGATTTCATCTTGAGACTTCACTTCCAAGCGCTGCGTCAAATCACCTTCACCTGAAGCGATGTCATTCAACCTTTCCACAACCTGACGAATCGGCTTCACAATAGACAACGAGGCAAACGCGATAATGGCTAAGCCAAAGATAATAAACACTGTACCGGCGATCACTTCTGTTTTGATGCCTTCACTTAGCTTAGTGCTAATGATGGAATCCAATTTATTTGCGTCAGCGACGACACTGTCTCTTGGGATCTCAAACAACACCCCCCAAGTTTGGTTAGCTGCAACAACAGGTGCAAAGGCAAGTAACCACTCACCGTTCTCGCTCCATTGCGTTGTCACTTCACCACCAAAGATAAAGTCGGTCATTAAATCACTGTTTGTATTGCCACTTTGGAAAGTTGAACCGACTGCAATGCTTGAATCATCAGAAGCGATGACCGAACCATCTAGACTAACCACGTAAGCTTTACCCGCACCGTTAAACAAGCTCTGGTCAGATTGAGTAATCACACTGGTTAAACCATCAAGTCTTAGATCAATACCAAGAAAACCAATAGCAACGTCGTCAACCAAAATAGGGACTGAAATAGAGGACGTAAGTAGTGCTACACCACCGCTGTTCACGACTCTCGGCGTACTAATACACGTTTGCCCTGAAGACAAAGGACAGTAAAAACGTTCGCTATTGCTGTCATCATTCAAGATAGATTCTGAAAGAACGTTCGCTAGAACATTTTCACCGTTATCTGCCACCTTCCAGTAAGGAGCAAAACGACCTTTTTCGTTAGAACCAACATAATCAGCATCGACATAATTCGCATCTTCACTATCGAGCAAGTCAGGCTTGAAAACTAGATACGCTCCTTGAATAGAGTCGAAGTTTAAAACCGAGCGACGAACCATTTCATCCAAGGCGGTGCGAAGCTCTTCACTTGGTGTAAAGTTTTCGTCTGCATTGTTTTTTAGAAACTGAGCACTGGCCGCAAGCATCTCTGCGCGGTAAATAGCTTCGTCTACATAACGTTGAGTTTCTTGAGCGTTTAGCTGAGAAACAGACGCCAGCAACTGCTGAGTTTTATTGATAACTGATTCTGAACTTTGAGATTTGATGACTTGTTGATTGCTCGTCGCGTTGTAGATCGAGAAACCAATAAGAGACAGTGACGTAATGATTAAACAACAACCTGCTAAGAGGGTTATTTTCCACTGTACCGATAGAGAGCGCATTTAATATCCTTATTTAAGCCAAAAGACTTCCATAACCATAACTATCACATCGACAACGAATTGCTGTACACAATGTAAATGAGTTAGACGAATAGCTTAGCGGATAATTACAGCACAAATTGCTTACATATAAAACGAAAGTTTATACAAATGTTAATAGAGCGTGTTTTCTTCCTTTTTTCTGTGATTTCAAATGATGTACTCATATAATCATTAGCTGTGTTGCTTAGGTTTTAGCGCTTTGGACATAGCCAGAACATCGATATTTAAAGGAAGCCCACTCCACCCTCTCCCTCTTTAAAATGCAGCAACTTCGGATTAGTTTTTATAATCCAAGTTATAGATTTTTATCTTGATCAACTTCACACTTTTTGATTGCTAAGCCCGCAATCAAGCTCTAATATCTCACGCCTAGATTCCCTGAACACTTTATTCATTTGGCTCTCCTTTAATGGAGCGCTAAGGCTTTTTACGTCTTAATTTTTGGAGAGATACGCAAATGTCCGCCTCGTTTCCATTAGCGAAACTTACCTTTTTAATCGCTATTCTGACTGCCGTAGGTCAAATGACTCAAACGATGTACGTGCCTTCTATCGGTCATATGGCAGGTGAGTTCTTAGTTTCGGCATCTTCACTGCAGGCAGTGATGGCGTGTTACTTGATCCCTTATGGTCTGTCGCAATTTGTTTACGGCCCACTTTCAGATCGCCTAGGTCGTAAACCGATCATCGTGATTGGTTTGATCATCTACATCATCGGTACTTTGGTAGCATTGTTCGCTCACGAATATGAATGGTTCTTAGCGGGCAGCTTTATCCAAGGTTTGGGCATCGGTTGTGGTGGTGCGATGTCTCGTACATTGACTCGCGACTGTTTTGAAGGCGCAGAGCTGCACCGTGCAAACAGCTTGATTAGCATGTGTGTGATTTTCTCACCATTGATGGCTCCTGTACTGGGTGGTTACCTAACAGAAGTTTTCGGCTGGCGTTCTAGCTACTTATTCCTTGCGCTGTTTGGTATTGCTGTTGTGATCACTATGATGACGAGCATGATGGAAACACTGCCGAAAGAACGACGCAAGCATGAATCGGTTGCCAACAGCTACAAGTTCGTTCTGTCTGATAAACGTTTCCAAGGTTTCTTATTGGTATTAGTCGCAACCTTTGCTGGTGTAGCCGTATTTGAAGCAGCGGCAGGTGTGTTGCTTGGTGGCGTACTTGGCTTACCGGCAACCACAGTAAGCTTGCTGTTTGTCTTGCCTATTCCAGGTTACTTAGTCGGTGCAGGCTTATCTAGTTACATCGCACAACGTCGCTCTGAGCGCCGTGCATTGAATGTTGGTCTGGTTGCGATATTGGTAGGCTCAACAGTGGTATTGATACCGGGTCTGTTTGGTCAAACAACAGCATTAACTTTGATTGGCGGTGCCACAATTTACTTCTTGGGCGCTGGCATATTATTCCCAGCAGCAACAACAGGGGCACTTTCGCCATTCCCGTACCACGCTGGTACTGGAGGTGCGATTTTAGGTGGTATGCAAAATCTAGGTGCTGGCATCGCAACACTATTGGCATCGTTCTTCCCAGCTCAAGACCAACTGCCACTCGGTTGCTTGATGATTGCAATGTCATTCATCGCTATGCTTGGTTTACGTTGGGTTAATCGTAAACCTGACCACTCAAATGAAATGCCATTGGCTATTTAACGTAAAGCTCGAATCCTGCCCAAACAAAGGAAAGGGACGTACTGAAAAGTGTGTCCCTTTTTGTTGCACATTTATTCCTTCCACTCTCACGTATCAGTAATTTCATTTAACATTACTTTGATTTTTTGAAAACAATAACAGACACTTACGATGAAGGTGCATATCCAGAATCCAATTATAAATAATATCACTGGAAGATACCCAACCAACAAAGGATGCTGGCATCAAAAAGAGTAAGGTGCACACTAGGGATATATAGATGCGTATCGCTTTAACCACATTAGTCGTATCAATAGCGCTTGTCGCCGGATGCAGCAATCAAGGAATATCAACCATGAACCACTACTCTCAATCACAGCTCGTCGCTCAGCAAACCCAAGCACCCGTTGCTAAGAAAGTCCCTCACGCAATGACGATTCATGGTGACTCCCGAATCGATGATTACTACTGGATGCGCGATGATGCACGCCAAGATCCAGAGATTTTGCAACAGCTTGAGCAAGAGAATCAGTACGCAGATACAGTGTTAAAACATACAGAAGCAGCACAAAAACAATTATTTCAAGAGATCAAAGGCCGAATCGCGAAAGACGACAATTCGGTACCGGTTCGCAAAGGCAGTTACTACTACTCGAATAAGGTCACAGGCGACAACGAATACCCAGTTCACCTGCGTGAAAAAAACTTTTTAGGCACAGACAAGCAAGTCATCTTAGATGTAAACGAGCTAGCAAAAGAGCATGAATTCTTCAGTATTGGTGGCTTAACGATCAGCCCAGACGAAAACTTGTTGGCCTATGGCGAAGATACGCTAAGCCGCCGCATTTACACCATCAAGATCAAAGACCTCACAACAGGTGAATACCTAAAAGATGAAATTGAAGGCGCTTCAAGTGCTATCGCGTGGCAAAACGACAACCAAGCCTTCTACTACATCAAAAAAAATCCACAAACATTGCTGGGTTATCAAGTTTACCGCCACGTGTTAGGCACAGCTCAGGCAAGCGATCAGTTAATCTACGAAGAAGCCGATAGCGCTTACTACACCTCTTTGAGTAAAAGCAAAGATGGAGAACAGGTCTACATTTGGCATTCGAGCACAGAAACCAGCGGTGTCTCAGTCATCGATGCCAACAACCCAAAGGCTACAGCTGAGGCTTTCTACCCAAAAGAGAGCGGCATAGAGTACAGCATCGCTAAGCTAGGTGATTTGTATTACATCTACACCAACTACCAAGCGGTCAACTTCCGTTTAATGAAAGTCACAACCGAAGAGATGCATGATCGCTCAAAATGGGTCGATGTCATCCCAGCGGACGATAATACTCAGCTTGTAGATTTCGAGTTGTTTGATGACCATCTTGTCTACGAGCAACGCGCGGATGGCTTGTCTACAGTGAAAGTTCGCCAACTCTCAACAGGCCACGAGTTTCCACTTGAATTTAACGACACCGCATTTGCCGCTTACCTAACGAGTAACTATGAATTAGATAACGCAAAAGTTCGTATCTATTACAGCAGCTTAACCACGCCAGGTACTTACTATGATTTCGACCTAAGTACAGGTGAATCCGAACTCATGAAGCAAACACCCGTATTAGGTGATTTCGAAGCGGATAACTACCAATCAGAGCGAATCATGATTACGGCTCGCGATGGTAAGCAAGTTCCTGTCTCTTTGGTTTATCGTAAAGACTTATTTAAGAAAGACGGCACTAACCCAATCTACCAATACGGCTATGGGTCTTACGGCTCTACGATTGAACCTACCTTCAGCTCAACTCGCCTAAGCCTACTGGATAGAGGTTTTGTTTATGCCATCGCACATGTCCGCGGTTCAGAAATGCTTGGTCGCCCTTGGTATGAAGATGGCAAAAAACTGACCAAACAAAACACGTTCAACGACTTTATTGATGTAACCAAAGAGCTTGTTGAAGAAGGCTACGGCGCGAAAGATAAAGTGTTCGCCGTTGGGGGGTCTGCTGGCGGTCTATTGATGGGAGCAATCATCAACCAAGCACCAGAACTGTACCGTGGTATTGGTGCACATGTTCCGTTTGTAGACATTGTGACAACCATGCTCGATGAATCGATCCCTCTAACCACCAATGAGTATGACGAATGGGGTAACCCGAACGATAAAGCCTACTACGATTACATGCTGGGGTACTCACCGTACGACAACATTAAGGTACAAAACTACCCGAACATGTTGGTAACGACAGGCCTGCATGACTCACAGGTGCAGTACTTTGAGCCAATGAAATGGGTTGCGAAGCTGCGTGAAATGAAAACAGACAACAACGTATTGCTGTTCAAAACCGATATGGAAGCCGGTCACGGTGGCGCTTCTGGCCGATTTAAACGATTAAAAGAAGACGCACTTGAATACGCGTTCTTTTTGGATTTACTTAAGACTCAATAGATTCTACGTAACTGTAAGTATTCACATCATTTAATGTCGCCATTTTGTCTCTACAAAGTGGCGACAGAAATTATTAAGCATGGTTAAATACGATGAACCATGAAATCCACCAAATCAAAAACCTTTAAAAACAAGCAGTGACAAAGGTTTACGAGAGGTATAAAAACAAATGAAAGTAATTAGCTTCAACATCAACGGTCTTAGAGCCCGCCTTCACCAACTGCAAGCTATTATCGACAAACACCAACCCGACGTGATTGGTCTGCAAGAGATAAAAGTGCACGATGAAGCCTTCCCAATTGCTGATGTTGAAGCAATGGGCTATAAGGTTTACTTCCACGGTCAAAAAGCCCACTACGGTGTGGCAATGTTGTGTAAGCAAGAGCCTATTTCTGTGCAGAAGGGTTTCCCAACAGATAATGAAGACCATCAAAAACGCATGATCATGGCGACGTTTGAAGATGAAGATGGTGAAAAGGTTACCGTGCTAAATGGCTACTTCCCTCAAGGGGATAACATCAAGCATGAAACAAAATACCCGTACAAACGCCAGTTCTATAAAGACTTAATGACTTACTTAAACGATTATCACAACAAAGATGAGCAAGTGATTGTGATGGGCGACATTAATATCAGCCCTATCGACGCAGACATCGGCATTGGTGAACCTAATGCGAAACGTTGGTTAAAAACAGGTAAATGCTCTTTCCAACCAGAAGAGCGAGAATGGTTGAAAACATTGATGGACTGGGGCTTTGTAGACAGCTTCCGCTTGCTGCACCCTGAAGTGAATGATCAATACTCGTGGTTTGATTACCGCTCAAAAGGCTTCGTAGACAACCGCGGCCTGCGTATTGATGTAGTCCTAGCGACTCAAAAGCTTGCCGATAAGTGTACTGAAGCTGGCATCGATTACGAGCTACGTGGTATCGAAAAACCGTCTGATCACGCGCCAATTTGGTCGACGTTCAAGTAACGAGTTAAACAGACACTTTCAATAAAAACGGCGCTCAATGAGCGCCGTTTTGTTAACTATGTAAAATGCAATTAGCTAAGGGGTCTTAGATAAGCAAGGAAACGCTTCTCTGCGAATTTGAAAATCGCGATGATGATGAACGTTAGTGCCATGTAGAACAGACCTGCCGTTAGGAAAGACTCGAATGGAGCGTAGTAACGTGAGTTAACCAAACGTGCTGCACCGGTTAAGTCCATAATGGTTACGATACCCGCTACCGCAGAGCCGTGAAGCATGAAGATGACTTCGTTACTGTAAGCCGGCAATGCGCGACGCAGAGCACTTGGTAAAATGATACGACGGTAAGTCTTCGGTGTACTCATGCCGTAAGCTTTTGCTGCTTCGACTTCACCTTTAGGTAAGCCGTTAATCGCACCACGAATGATCTCTGCGGTATAAGCTGACGTGTTAAGAATGAATGCCACCAAAGCACAGAACCACGCGTTTTCCCATAATGTGTCTTTCACTGGGAAGAATTGGTCCATACCGTAGTAAATCAGGTACAGCTGAACCAGTAATGGCGTACCACGGAAGAAATAGATGAATGACCAAGCCGGAGCATTAATCAGCATATTTGGACTGTTACGAGCGATAGCTAGTGGTATGGCGACGAATAAGCCAATGATCAAAGCAACGCAAACCATCCAAGCCGTTGTCCATAAACCACCAAGGTAAATCGGCAGGCTTTCAATTATCAATGAAAAGTCCATAACTACCTCGCGTGGATACTGAATTTACGTTCAACCAGCTTAAGTAAGCCCGTTGAAACACTGGTGAAGAATAAGAAGATAATCGCCACAGTCATGTAGAAAGTGAATGGCATTTTGGTTGAACCCGCCGCCAGTGCACTAACACGTACCATGTCTTCTAGGCCAATAATCGAAACCAGCGCAGTGGTTTTAAGTAATACCAGCCAGTTATTCCCAAAACCCGGTAATGCGTGACGAATCATCTGCGGTAGCAGTATGCGGTGAAACGCCTTTACAGGGCTCATACCATAAGCTTTTGCCGCTTCCATTTCACCGCTGTCGACAGCCATGATGGCACCACGGAACGTTTCTGCCATATAGGCACCGAAAATAAAGCCTATGGTTAAGACACCAGCAACAAATGGGCTGACATCAATATAATCAGGTAAGTAAGCGGTCCATTCGTGGTTAGGATCACTGGATGCAAACCACTCGTTGAGCCACTCGTTGATGGAATACAAACTGTTGTTTAAAAGGATTTGTCCACCAAAGAAAATCAGCATCATCAGTACGAGATCTGGAATGCCTCGAATGACGGTTGTGTAGAGGGTTGCAATAGCACGAGCCCAGCGATAAGGCGCGAGTTTTGCTAAGGCACCTAGCATACCAAGAACCATAGCTAAAATTAGCGACAGCAAGGCAACTTCGATTGTGAGCACCGCCCCTTTCAGGATCGACGCTTCATATCCTTGTAAATCAAACATAATGGATTCCAACAGAACTGCGAAAAAGTTGGTAAGACAGGGAGAGGAGAACCTCTCCCTTAAGAATTGACGCTAAAGATTACTGACCGTATACGTCGTAGTTGAAGTATTTAGCCGCGATATCTTGGTAGATGCCTTTTTCACGTAGTGAAAGGATTGCCGCATCTAATTGCTTAGTCAGATCTTTGTCTTGCTTACGAACAGCAATACCCATACCTTCACCGAACCACTTAGGATCCGTTAGAGAGGGGCCAACAAACTCGTAGTCTTCACCACCAGCTTTGTTCAGCACGCCTTCTTCTAGAGCAGATGCATCACCTAGTACAGCAGCAACACGACCGTTTGCTAGATCAAGGTAAGCTTCGTCGAATGAACCGTAACGAACGATCTCTACTGTATCGCCGTAGTTGTCTGTTAGGTATTTATCGTGAGTTGTTGCACGTTGAACTGCAATCTTTTGACCGCTTAGATCATCAAAGTTAAGGCCTGCACCTTTCTTAGCGATGAACTTGTTTGGGATAAGTGCGTATTTACCAGTGAAGTCGATTTTTTTCTTACGCTCTTCCGTGATAGACATTGCCGCGATGATCGCATCATATTTACGAGCAAGTAGAGAAGGAATGATACCATCCCAGTCTTGTGCAACGATCTTACACTGCACCTGCATTTCAGTACAAAGTGCGTTAGCCATATCGACATCGAAGCCTTTCAGTGACCCGTCAGCTTCTGTCCAGCTAAATGGAGGGTAAGCACCTTCAATACCAAAGCGTACTGTTTTCCATTCTTTTGCTTGAGCTACGCCCGTTGCAGCAGTTGCAGCAAGTGCCGCGACTAATAACCACTTTTTCATATCCCTACTCCTGTGATTTAGGTTTTTATGTTTTGCTAGTTTTAATATTGTGTTTGTTGTTGCTTATTAACTTACTTGTTGTGTTTTATTGTTCACACCGTCGCTGTTTACCGTTGGCAACGGCGTTTCAATTCTGATTAGTAAATCGATGAGATAAATTGTTGTAAACGTTCAGATTCAGGTTCCGTAAACAGTTTAGCTGGATCGCCCTGTTCTTCCACTAGACCTTGGTGCAGGAACATCACATGGTTTGATACGTCACGAGCAAAAGCCATTTCATGTGTTACCACAAGCATGGTTCTTCCTTCTTCTGCTAGATCTCGCATTACACCGAGTACTTCCCCTACTAACTCAGGGTCAAGTGCTGATGTTGGCTCATCAAACAGCATCACTTCCGGATCAACCGCTAACGCTCGAGCAATTGCCGCTCGTTGTTGTTGTCCACCGGATAAATGACCTGGGTAGTAATCTTTGCGCTCATACAAGCCTACTTTTTTAAGTAGTAGTTCTGCATTTTCAATAGCTTGAGCTTTAGGTACACCTAATACGTGAACGGGTGCTTCGATAACATTTTCGAGAACGGTCAGGTGAGACCAAAGATTGAAGCCTTGAAAAACCATCGCTAAGCGTGAACGGATACGCTGTACTTGTTTTTCGTTGGCAGGAACAGATACGCCTTGGCGGTTGTTTTTCATTTGAATTAATTCGCCATTAACCCAAATCTCGCCTGCAGTTGGTGTCTCTAAAAGGTTGATACATCTAAGGAAAGTACTTTTACCCGACCCTGAAGATCCGATAATCGATACAACATCGCCTTTATGCGCAGAAAGTGAAATTCCCTTTAAAACTTCATTTTGACCAAACGTTTTGTGTAGATCCTTTATGTCCAGCGCTGGTACATCTTTCATGCGCTTTCTCTCCCAAGTTTGTGAAAATGCAAGGTACTCCGACCTTTTCATGCGATACAAACTAGCACCACACGAAACAACATGCAACAAATTATTAACCTGATAAATTGGAATAAATAGCGATTCACTCTGACTTATTATGCAAAAGGTAGCGTTTTCGCCTCAATTTAATGAATGAGTTCTATCAATAAGCTGCAATTACACCCCTTACATTGTTTAAATAAAGTTAATCAAAATGAGATTCACGTAGCTTGATGTCTCACAAGAAAAACAAGTTTTGTGAACTTAGATACGCCGAGATCTGCAAAATATAATCTGCACGCTCAACACTACATACACACCGTAAGGCACAATTATTTTAAGGTTATTACATTGTAAGCATTTCACTCGGAACAGTTGGGAAGCAAGTAATAGTGAAATAACTCAGTAAGAATTGAGTATTGAACTCGAGCCATGACGACAAAGGCTCGAAGAAGATAGGTAAACGTCAATTTGTGAAAACTAATTACACGATTCATCAATGGGAAGTTAATGAATCGCTGCGTTTTGTAGCTTTCTTTCACATATACTCATAAAGTGATCAAGATCAATCACCCTAAAGGGTAAGCTTGTTAGACTCCTCAGCAAAGAATAAGGCATTAAAAATGCCAAACATTTCTTTTAACTTAGCTGCATAAAGCACAGCAAAACCGTGCAACATAATGTTAATGAGTTATAACTAAGAAATAACGCAATTACGCGAACTTATAGAATTCAATTTTAGAATTACTAACAAAAAATATGAGGAATCTATGTCAGACGTTGTCAATAATGCGAACTCTGAAGTAGAAGAGAAAAGCTATAAAGAGCTGCACCGTCCTGCTTCTGAATTTGAGAGCCGCTCAGATTATCTAGATCACGAACTTCAAATCATGAAGCCTCGCCGCTTCGGTTTAAACCTTCCAGGTCGTGACTTCCGCTTTGAACTTGAAGATCTTGTTCCTGCACTTGCTGGTACTATTGGTATCATTGCGATGTACTCTGCAGTAATGATGTCGTGGGCTGATGGCCTAACTCAAGCTTGGGATCACGTAAACCTAGGTAAAGACTTCGCAATTGAAGTCGCTCGTGTAGAAATGCTTATTCCTGCACTACTGTTTTGTATCCTTGCTTCTGGTTTCTTTAACCCTAAAGCAAACCTTGCCGGCAACCACGGCCCAATGATCCCTCTTATCGGTACCATCGCTCTCGCTGGTGCTCACCCTCTTGCATTGGCAATCCTTATCGGTGTCTTCGGTCTTATCCTAAGCTTCCTAAAAGGTGGGTCTAAACTTGTTAACCTTACCTCTGAAGGTACGGCGGGTGGCTTGCTCATCTTCTTGGGTCTAACCGGTACCATGAGCCAAATCAACTCAATTCAAGCTTGGGCTGTTGGTCTTCAGTCTGACACTGTCGCTGCTGGTAGCATGGGTTACATCGGTTTGATTGTTCTAGCCGTTACCATCGGTCTATATGCATTCCTTGCTAAAGTGAACAAGCGTTGGTTAGCAATCCCTGTTTGTGCTTTCACTGGTCTAGCTATTGCTCTAGTACTTGGTGCTGGTTTCGATATCAAATTCGTAACTGAAACAGGCATTCCAAACCTAAACCCAATCTACTGGTGGGGTTCTACTGAAGAAGGTTGGATGCTTGGTTTACCAAACGTTGAGCACTTCATCGCTTCTCTACCATTTGCAATCCTAGCAGTAGCAATGTGGTCACCTGACTTCCTAGGTCACCGTATCTTCCAAGAACTGAACTACCCTAAAAAGTCTGAAAAAGTACTGATGGACGTAGACGACACAATGACTATGTGTTCAGTTCGTCAAATGGTAGGTACAGCAGTTGGTGGGGGTAACATCACTTCATCTTGGGGTACTTACATGATCCCAGCGGCTATCGCGAAACGTCCAATCCCTGGCGGCGCAATCTTGCTTGGCTCTCTATGTATTATTGTTGCGATTCTTGGCTTCCCAATGGACGTAGCAGTATGGCCACCAGTGATGCGTGTTGCGCTACTTGTAGGTGTATCTCTACCTCTACTTGAAGCGGGTATGCAGATGGTTAAAGATTCAAAAGACTCTCAAGCAGCTGGTATCTGTATCTTCGGTTCAGCGGTTGTTAACCCAGTATTAGCATGGGCACTGACTATGCTTCTAGATAATAACGGTCTAATTGGTGATAAAGAGCGTGCGAAGCGTCTATCATTTGTAGATAAGATTGTTATCCCAGTTGGCGTTTTAGTTATCTGTCTAGTAGCAATGCTTGCAGTTGGTATGCTAGAAAGTCAATATGGTCTAAAAGCTTGGCTATAATGGTCCTTACTACACAAAAGTAGTATTAGGATTAAAAAAAAGTTTGGGTGGCAACCCCTGCCACTCAAATTTTTTCAACTTTTTTTGGCATTTATTGATTTAGTTTAAGGTTTGCAGAAATTTTTTAGCGTAGTCTTGAATTCATAGAGTAAAGACAACATATAAAAGGTAGTGACAATATATATAACCATATGACGCTTATATGCTCATATATATTGTTATTAATAAGAGTGTACTACCCTTACGAGGGGCGCTGGCTCAACAGTGTTAATGTACGTATTTTTTCTACTAAAAAGGTAGGTATGTCATGGCAGAGCAATTTGCTAAAGCTTGGGAAGATTTTGCTGCAGGTGAGTGGCAAAGCGAAGTAAACGTTCGTGATTTCATTCAAAAGAACTACACGCCGTATGAAGGCGACGAGTCTTTCCTAGTTTCTGAGGGTACTGAAGCAACTAACAAGCTTTGGTCTTCGGTAATGGAAGGTATCAAACAGGAAAACGCAACTAAAGCACCTGTAGATTTCGATACTTCTGTTATCTCTACCATTACTGCTCACGATGCAGGTTACATTGAGAAAGATCTTGAGACTATCGTTGGTCTACAAACTGAGAAGCCACTAAAACGTGCAATCATCCCTAACGGTGGTGTACGTATGGTTGAAGGTTCTTGTAAAGCATACGGTGAAACTCTTGACCCAATGGTTTCAAAAATCTACTCAGAATACCGCAAAACACACAATGCTGGCGTTTTCGATATCTACACTCCTGATATCCTAAAATGTCGTAAGTCTGGTGTTCTGACTGGTCTTCCTGATGCTTACGGCCGTGGTCGTATCATTGGTGACTACCGTCGTGTTGCACTTTACGGTATTGATTTCCTAATGAAAGACAAAGCTGCTCAATTCGCTTCTCTACAAGAGCGTTTCGAGAACGGCGAAGATCTTTCTGCAACAATGCAATTGCGTGAAGAGATCTCTGAGCAACATCGTGCTCTAGGTCAAATCAAGCAAATGGCTGAGAAATACGGTTTCGATATCTCTGAGCCAGCTCAAACAGCTCAAGAAGCTATCCAGTGGACTTACTTCGGCTACCTAGCTGCTGTTAAATCTCAAAACGGTGCTGCAATGTCTCTAGGTCGTACTTCGACTTTCCTAGACATCTACATCGAGCGTGATATCGCTGCTGGCAAGATCACTGAAGAACAAGCACAAGAAATGATCGACCACTTCGTAATGAAACTGCGTATGGTTCGTTTCCTACGTACTCCTGAGTACGATGAGCTGTTCTCTGGCGACCCAATCTGGGCAACAGAGTCTATGGGTGGTATGGGTATCGACGGTCGTACGCTAGTAACGCGTTCGAACTTCCGTTTCCTAAACTCTCTATACACTATGGGTCCTTCTCCAGAGCCAAACATCACTGTTCTTTGGTCTGAGCAACTACCTGACGGCTTCAAGCGTTTCTGTGCGAAGGTATCTATCGATACTTCTTCTATCCAGTACGAAAATGATGACCTAATGCGTCCTGACCTAGAGTCTGATGATTACGCTATCGCTTGTTGTGTATCTCCAATGATCGTTGGTAAGCAAATGCAGTTCTTCGGTGCTCGTGCTAACCTTGCGAAAACAATGCTTTACGCAATCAACGGCGGTGTGGACGAGAAACTTAAGATGCAAGTTGGTCCTGTTTCAGACAAGATCACTGACGAAGTTCTTAACTACGATGACGTAATGGGTCGCCTAGACACATTCATGGACTGGTTAGCTAAGCAATACGTGACTGCACTAAACAGCATTCACTACATGCACGACAAGTACAGCTACGAAGCGTCTCTAATGGCTCTTCATGACCGTGACGTTCGTCGTACTATGGCTTGTGGTATCGCTGGTCTATCTGTTGCAGCTGACTCACTATCTGCAATCAAGTTCGCGACTGTTAAACCAATCCGTGACGAAGATGGCATCGCAACTGACTTCGAAATCGAAGGCGATTACCCTAAATACGGTAACAACGACTCTCGTGTAGATGATATTGCTTGTGAACTAGTTTCTACGTTCATGAACAAGATCCGTAAGCTTAAGACTTACCGTAACTCTATCCCTACACAGTCAGTTCTTACTATCACGTCTAACGTGGTTTACGGTAAGAAAACAGGTAACACTCCAGACGGTCGTCGTGCTGGCGCTCCTTTCGCTCCTGGTGCAAACCCAATGCACGG
The DNA here is from genome assembly GCF_041469245.1 of Vibrio sp. 10N.286.51.B11. Lineage (NCBI taxonomy): Bacteria > Pseudomonadati > Pseudomonadota > Gammaproteobacteria > Vibrionales > Vibrionaceae > Vibrio > Vibrio sp. 10N.286.51.B11. Next base: position 157,884 of record NZ_JBFRKI010000012.1, read on the forward strand.
TCGTGATGAGAAAGGCGCTGTAGCTTCACTAACGTCTGTAGGTAAACTACCGTTTGCTGACGCACAAGATGGTATCTCTTACACGTTCTCTATCGTGCCAAACGCACTAGGTAAAGAACAAGACAGCCAACGTGCTAACCTTGCAGGCCTAATGGATGGTTACTTCCACCACGAAGCTGGCATTGAAGGTGGTCAACACCTTAACGTTAACGTTCTTAACCGCGAAACTCTTGAAGACGCAGTTAAGCACCCTGAGAAATACCCTCAGCTAACAATCCGTGTATCTGGTTACGCTGTTCGCTTTAACTCTCTAACTGCAGAGCAACAAGCTGACGTAATCGCACGTACATTTACTGAGTCTCTATAAGCTCACGCTCAATAGACAGTAAATAATATTAGCCTCGCCAATGTGCGGGGCTTTTTTATATCTGAAATAAATCGCACTACACTCACCTATCCCGCGAAATGTTAGGTTGAGCAAAAAAGCACCCTGCCATTCACTTTTTTTCCACAAATTCTGTCAAATTACGGTAATATCGCGGTTCATAATTTAAGAGTAACTGCTCCATGAGATACCTGCGTTGTTTACCCCTGATTCTTCTCTCTTTCTCATCTTTAGCCTCTGAGCGTTCTACGTTAACTTTTGCTTTAGATAATGATGGTATTTTTGGTGTCGACCAAGACTATACCAACGGCTTATTTCTGGGTTACACATCATCAAGTATTACGCCATATAACTGGGTAAAACCATTGAGTCTTTCCTACTGGGGCGCAAGCTCTCTAGACAAGTGGGAAATCACCATTGGCCACAAGATGTATACGCCTTCTGACATTGAGTTAGAAACGCCATCGCCTAATGATCGCCCATACGCAGGTTACCTTCACACTGAATTCAATTACATCAGCTTAAACCCACAGCAAGCCCAGCGTTTTAATATCACGTTTGGTACTACGGGCGAACGTGCACTGTCTGAAGATGCTCAAAAGCTGGTTCACTCAATCACTAAGTCGGATGAGCCGATGGGTTGGGAATACCAAGTCGATGATGAATGGGCGGGAAGCGTTGGTTACCTAAGCCATTTCAACCTAATGCGTAATCAAGCTCTTGCGAATACTGACTACGAAATCTCTAACGTTTCTGAAATCAACGTCGGTAACTTTAGAAGTGACATTTCAACGGGCTTCATGTTTCGTTGGGGTACAGACTTAGGCGGTAACTTTGGTGCAGCTAACATCACCACAGAAAACCCATTCAAACCGGGCATGATCGGCGCATCAAACGCTGGTTGGTTTACCTATGCAGGCCTCGAAGGTCGCTACCGATTCAACGACCTGACTATCGAAGGCGATCGCTCAGGTGTTGATGAGTACGCTAATAAAAACAACGAAGATCCAGCGATCTACGATGTGACTTTAGAGAACATTCAAGCAACTGCTGTATTGGGTGTCGCTTGGTATAACCGATACGTTGGTGCCTCTTTCGCGCTAACCGCAAAAACACCGGATTACGAAGAAGCGAAAGAGTCAGTGTACACCACTGGCGGTATCACAATGTTTGCTTTCTTCTAGCCACCAGTAAGGGCTTTCGTCCTTTACTTTTCAAGTTTAATAAAGGCAATCATCTTCACAGGTGGTTGCCTTTATTTTTAAAGGTCTCGTTACCATTTGACCCTATTTTATGTACCGTTTTTGTAATAAAATAAACGGTATAAATTCCTCTACGAGAATAGCTCATGTCTACAACTGGTCGCATTCACTCATTCGAATCTTGTGGTACTGTCGATGGCCCTGGTATCCGCTTTATTGTGTTTCTTCAAGGCTGCTTAATGCGTTGTATGTACTGTCATAACCGTGATACATGGGATCTTCATGACGGAAAGGAAGTAACGGTCGAAGAGATCATCAACGAAGCAAAATCATACCGTCATTTCATGAAAGCATCGGGCGGTGGTATCACCTGTTCTGGTGGTGAAGCGATGCTACAACCTGAGTTTGTTCGTGATTTTTTCCGCGCAGCTCAAGCTGAAGGCATCCACACTTGTCTTGATACTAATGGCTACATTCGTAAGCACACTGAAGTGGTTGACGAAGTACTAGAAGCCTCTGATCTAGTGATGCTCGATCTTAAGCACATGCGAGATGAGATTCACCACGATTTCATTGGTGTATCAAACAGACGTACTCTGGATTTCGCACGCTACTTACACAAAATCGGTAAGAAGACGTGGATTCGTTATGTGATTGTCCCTGGCTACACGGACACACCTGAAGATGCTCATCTGCTAGGCGAATTCATCAAAGACATGGATAACATCGAGAAAGTAGAACTGCTTCCATACCATAAGCTTGGTGCACATAAGTGGGAAGCACTTGGTTTTGACTACCCTCTTGAAGGTACAAATCCGCCAAGCAAAGAGAAAATGGATGAGATTGTTGCTGTTCTTAGCCAGTATCATTCAAACGTAAAATACTAATACTGCAGACGATGCTCAACCTCTATTTTAAACGCCTCAATTTCGATTGGGGCGTTTTCTTTTCTAGCGCTAACTATCCTTTCACTTTTCTTTACAACTTTTGTTTATCAATTAAAAAAATCATATTAAATCCGTGTTGAGATCATGTTTCCACTCGTAGGAATGCTGTTACTCTTACTGCAACAAAAGAATACAACATTTAGTTTTTTAGTGAGGCTCCTCCTATGGAAATGACCAATGCTCAGCGTCTGATTCTATCAAATCAATACTACCTAATGTCTCAAATGGATCCTGAGAACTCCGCTAAATACCAACGTCTACAAACGATTGTAGAACGTGGTTACGAACTCCAAATGCGTGAGCTTAACAAAGAGTTTGGTTGTTTGACTGAAGCAGAATGTCGCGAAATTATCGACATCATGGAGATGTACCATGCAATGCAAGAGTCGAACAAAATGCTTGCAGAACAAGAGCGTGCTGAAGTAGACCAACGTCGCCTGCAGTTCTTAGGTTTTGATATCGCTTCTGAAGCGCAGATCGTACACTACGTGCGTTTCCTTGTTGATTCTGAAGGTCTTTACCCTCAATTCGACAAAGCCGATCACCACTTCAATAGCCAGATGCCAATGCTAGAGAAGTACCGTCGCATGCTAACAACATGGCGCAACTGCCCTCGTCAGTACCACCTATGTGCGACAGAGCTATCTCAAATCTTTAGCGCTTAATTCGTTAATAGATCAGCGATAACTTTTAAAAAGTTTCAAGAAAAAGGGTTACTCATCATGAGTAACCCTTTTTTTAATGTTCGCACACAAAGAGAAAAACCAAAGCAACTAGAAAACGTAAGCAACACCAACGTTCGCGGCCATGTTGATACCACTTTCAAGTATTGGGCTATTCTCTATATCACCTTCAAGTATTGGGCTATTCTCTATATCACCTTCAAGGTTGGTATAACGAACGCCACCAGTTACTCGAACATTTGGCGTAACATGCAGATAGCCACTATTTTGAACCCATTATTCTTCACTACATCTACCTATTTATTGAGCAATTTTTGATAACTTCGCGCATTATATGGTACTCCATTCCAAAAATCAATAGAGCCCAGTTATACATCTAATGCACATAAATCCATTGTGAGTATTGTTAAGCGACCTAAAATCTCAAAACAAACGGCCAGATCCCCTCGAATGTAAAATAATTTGATTCTACGCGCCTCAAGTTGCCTATTGCGCTCGCCACGTTTTTCACACGCAAAATTGTAAATAAATACATAATTGTTAAGCAAAATTGTGGAAGCGGTCTAACCTTAAAATGTAGGGAGAGCCTATTTTTCAATCGCTCGTCAGTTTTGACTGGTTAACAAGGGGAATGTGACTATGAGTATCTTTGACCACTATCAATCACGTTATGAAGCAGCCAAGGAAGAAGAGCTGACATTGCAGGAGTTCTTAGGGCTGTGTAAAGACGATAAAAGTGCTTACGCTAATGCTGCCGAGCGCTTATTACTAGCCATTGGCGAACCAGAGGTTATTGACACTGCTCAAGACCCTCAACTGAGTCGTATTTTCTCGAACCGTGTCATCTCACGCTACAGCGAATTTAAAGATTTCTACGGTATGGAAGATGCGATTGAACAGATTGTTTCTTACTTAAAACATGCTGCGCAAGGTTTAGAAGAACGTAAACAAATCCTTTACCTACTTGGCCCTGTGGGCGGTGGTAAATCTTCTCTCGCTGAAAAACTCAAAGCCCTGATGCAGAAACTACCAATCTATGTATTGTCTGCTGACGGTGAACGAAGCCCAGTAAACGATCACCCATTCTGTCTATTCGACGTTAACGAAGACGGCGACTTATTGAAGAATGAATATGGCATTGAGAAACGCTATCTTCGCTCAATTATGTCTCCGTGGGCAGCAAAACGTCTGCACGATTTTGGCGGTGATATTTCCAAATTCAAAGTCATCAAACTGCGCCCTTCTATTCTCGATCAAGTTGCGATCGCGAAAACGGAGCCAGGTGATGAAAACAACCAAGATATCTCGTCTCTGGTTGGTAAAGTTGATATTCGTAAACTTGAACACTTCTCTCAAGATGATCCTGATGCCTACAGCTACTCTGGTGCGCTTTGTAAAGCCAACCAAGGTGTGATGGAATTCGTGGAGATGTTCAAAGCGCCAATCAAAGTATTACACCCTCTACTTACGGCAACACAAGAAGGTAACTTCAACGGTACCGAAGGGCTTTCTGCACTGCCATTTGACGGTATGATTCTCGCTCACTCGAACGAATCTGAGTGGCAGACCTTCCGTAACAACAAAAACAACGAAGCATTCCTCGACCGTGTGTACATTGTAAAAGTCCCTTACTGTCTGCGTGTGTCTGAAGAAGTTAAGATCTACAAGAAACTGCTTGAGCACAGTGAGCTATCCCAAGCGCCTTGCTCACCAAGCACACTCGATCTGCTATCGCAATTCAGCATTCTTTCGAGACTAAAAGAGCCTGAAAACTCATCTCTATTCTCTAAGATGCGTGTTTACGATGGTGAGACTCTAAAAGACACCGATCCAAAAGCGAAGAGCTACCAAGAGTACCGAGATTATGCTGGCGTTGACGAAGGCATGTCTGGGCTATCAACGCGTTTCGCCTTTAAGATCCTGTCTCGTGTGTTTAACTTCGACCAAGCCGAAGTGGCCGCGAACCCAGTGCACCTGTTCTACGTTATTGAGCAGCAAATCGAACGGGAGCAGTTCCCTCAAGAGACCGCCGAGAAGTACCTAGAGTTCTTGAAAGGATACCTAGTGCCACGCTACGTAGAGTTCATCGGTAAAGAAATTCAAACCGCTTATCTAGAGTCTTACTCTGAGTACGGTCAGAATATCTTCGACCGCTATGTCACCTACGCAGATTTCTGGATTCAAGACCAAGAGTACCGCGACCCAGAAACAGGCCAACTATTTGACCGTGCTTCTCTGAATGGTGAACTAGAGAAAATCGAGAAGACAGCCGGTATCAGTAACCCTAAAGACTTCCGAAATGAGATTGTGAACTTTGTGCTTCGTGCCAAAGCCAACAATAACGGTCAAAACCCAGTGTGGACGAGCTACGAGAAACTGCGCACTGTGATTGAGAAGAAAATGTTCTCTAACACAGAAGAGCTACTTCCTGTTATTTCGTTCAATGCTAAGACCTCAACGGATGATCAGAAAAAACATGACGACTTCGTTGCTCGTATGATGGAAAAAGGCTACACCGAGAAGCAAGTGAGACTGCTATCTGAGTGGTACCTAAGAGTTCGTAAATCCTCATAACTAAACGGTATTGAGCTGCTCAACTGAGCAGCTCGTATAAACCAATAACTTTTATACCTTAGTAAATCAATAACTCTTATACCCGAATAAAAAGTAGGATCGCGACATCAGCTGAGAGGGAGTTCTTATGGCACAATTTATCGATCGGAGGCTCAATGGCAAAAATAAGAGTGCTGTGAATAGACAGCGTTTCTTACGACGCCATAAAGAGCAAATCAAAGAATCTGTGGCCGATGCAGTTAACCGACGCTCAATCACCAATACAGAAACAGGTGAAGACGTCACTATTCCCCATAAAGACATCAAAGAGCCGAACTTTCACCAAGGTCAAGGCGGCGTAAGAGAGCGCGTTCACCCAGGTAATGATCAGTTCATCACTGGCGATAAAATCGAACGCCCTAAAGGTGGTGGTCAAGGTGGTGGCTCAGGCCAAGGCGACGCAAGCCCTGATGGCGAAGGCCAAGATGAATTTACATTCCAAATTTCAAAAGATGAATATCTTGATATTCTCTTTGAAGATTTAGCTCTGCCTAATCTAGAGAAGAATCAGGTCAACAAAATCACCGAATGGAAAACACACCGCTCTGGTTACCAAAGCGCCGGGATTCCATCTAACATAGCTATCGTTCGTTCACTGCAGCAATCTCTGGCTCGTCGAACCGCGATGACAGCAGGTAAAAAGCGCGAGCTTAACCTACTGATGGAGCAGCTTGACCAAGTTAAAATGACGGAACCCGCACAACCCTTTGAAGAAAGTCGTTTAAAAGAAGAGATTGCCGAGTTACGTAAAAAAATTGAAAGCGTGCCATTTATTGACACCTTCGACCTGCGTTTTAAAAACTACGAGAAGCGCCCTATTCCATCTAGCCAAGCCGTTATGTTCTGCCTAATGGATGTATCTGGCTCAATGGATCAAGCCACGAAAGACATTGCGAAGCGCTTTTATGTCCTTCTGTATCTGTTCCTAAATCGCACCTACGAAAACGTCGATGTTGTGTTTATTCGTCACCATACTCAGGCTAAAGAGGTCGACGAACATGAGTTTTTCTACTCACAAGAAACGGGTGGCACCATTGTTTCAAGCGCACTGAAACTGATGAAGGAAATTGTCGCAGACCGCTACCCTGCTAATGAGTGGAACATCTATGCAGCACAAGCCTCTGATGGCGATAACTGGGCTGATGACTCTCCTCGCTGTAAAGAGTTACTGGTCAATACGCTTCTGCCAACTTGCCAATATTACTCTTACATCGAAATAACACGCCGCTCTCATCAAACACTTTGGCACGAATACGAAAAACTCGAGAGCAGCTTTGACAACTTCGCCATGAAAAACATTAAAACGGTGGATGATATTTTTCCTGTGTTTAGAGAACTGTTCCAGAAAGAGACAGCGTAAGGGAGTTTGCCATGACAGCGAAATCAAACGTTGCAGAGAAAAACAAAGCTGCAAAAAAGAAAAACGACAAGATGCTGCCTGATGGTCCAGATTGGACGTTCAACCTCTTGGAGAAATACCACGTAGAAATCAAACGTGTTGCGCAGCATTACCGTTTAGATACTTACCCAAACCAGATTGAAGTGATTACTTCAGAACAGATGATGGATGCCTACTCGAGCATTGGTATGCCTATCAATTACAACCACTGGTCTTTTGGTAAGAAATTCATTCAAACCGAGCAAAACTACAAGCATGGCCAAATGGGCTTGGCATACGAAATCGTAATCAACTCCGATCCTTGTATCGCTTACCTGATGGAAGAGAACACGGTCACAATGCAGGCGCTGGTAATGGCTCACGCTTGTTATGGCCACAACTCTTTCTTTAAAGGCAACTACCTGTTCCAAACATGGACCGATGCCAGTTCCATCATCGATTACTTGTTGTTTGCTAAGAAGTACATCAGTGGTTGTGAAGAGAAATATGGTGTTGCTGAAGTCGAGCAGCTCCTTGATTCTTGTCACGCACTGATGAATTACGGCGTAGACCGATACAAACGCCCTGAGAAGATTTCCATTGCAGAAGAGACAGCAAGACAAGAAGAACGCGAAGCTTATCTGCAATCTCAAGTGAATGAGCTATGGCGAACCGTTCCTCAAAATAAAAGTAAGGAAGAAGAGACCAAGATCCGCTTTCCTAGCGAGCCTCAAGAAAACATTCTCTACTTTATCGAGAAGAACGCACCACTGCTTGAACCTTGGCAACGAGAGTGTGTTCGCATCGTTCGCAAAGTGAGCCAATACTTCTACCCTCAAAAACAAACTCAAGTGATGAACGAAGGCTGGGCAACCTTCTGGCATTACACCATTCTTAACCACCTTTACGACGAAGGCTTGGTGAGTGATAAGTTCATCTTAGAATTCCTACACAGCCATACCAGTGTCGTCGCACAACCTGCCTACAACAGTCCTTATTTCAGCGGGATAAACCCTTATGCGCTTGGCTTTGCGATGTTTAGAGACATCCGACGCATCTGTGAAGAGCCAACCGATGAAGATAGAGAGTGGTTCCCTGAGTTAGCCGGAAGTGATTGGTTAGAAGCGGTGCACTTTGCGATGCACAACTTCAAAGATGAAAGTTTCATCAGCCAATACCTTTCTCCAAAAATCATTCGAGACTTTAAGCTGTTCTCTGTACTCGACGACGACCGTAAAAATACCATTGAGGTGAGTGCTATTCATGATGATCCGGGCTATCGCCTGATTCGTGAGAAGCTTGCGGCGCAATACAACCTAAGTAACCTTGAACCAAACATTCAGGTGTTTAATGTCGATGTTCGTGGTGACCGCTCAATGACACTGCAATATGTGCCTCACGACCGCATCCCACTTGATAAAGGCTACGACGAAGTGATGAAGCATCTCTATCGCTTGTGGGGCTTTGATGTGATTTTGGAAGAGCTCAAAGATACGGGTCATAGAGAGATTCTGACTACTTGTCCAAAACGTAATGATTATGGAGCCAAGATTTAATATCAATCACAGTAAGTCAGTGTTTGGTATAAAACTCCGCTCCCCCTACAACATAGTGGTCACCCGCTCGGAAGTGGAGCAATAAAAAAGCGCATAAGTCTGATGACTTATGCGCTTTCTTTTTAAGGCTCAAACGTCTGTAAATGAACGTAAGGCACCAAGCCTAGAACTAGAACTCAATAAGCTTAAACAATCGGCTTTTGACCGCGTTCAATCAGCTTCATCAACACGCTGTCTGCAGATTTACCTGCCACGCCCGCTAGTTTGTCTGAAAGCTTTTTCTTCTGTACGTAGTGGATCGCTAGAACCGTTTTGTCCTTACATGCCGCTACGACTAAGTCATCAGAAGTGCTGATCTCATCCACCAGTCCAAGTTCATGTGCTTGTGTACCAAACCAGTGTTCACCCGTTGCTACTTTTTCAAGATCTAACGCAGGACGATGGTCACGGATGAAGTCTTTGAATAGGCCATGTGTCTCTTCTAGCTCTTCTTTAAACTTCTCACGTGCTTTATCGCTGTTCTCACCAAACATAGTAAGCGTGCGTTTGTACTCACCCGCCGTTAGCTGCTCGAACTCAATATCGTGCTTTTTAAGTAGTTTGTTGAAGTTTGGCAGTTGAGCGATAACACCAATAGAGCCAACAATAGCAAACGGTGTAGATACAATTTTGTCTGCGATACATGCCATCATGTAACCGCCGCTTGCCGCCACTTTGTCTACCGATATAGTCAGAGGCAAACCTGCCGCTTTGATACGATCAAGTTGAGAAGACGCTAAACCATAGCCGTGAACCATGCCACCGCCAGACTCAAGTTTCAGCAATACTTCATCACCTTCACGAGCCACAGCCAGAACCGCCGTTACCTCTTCACGTAATGAAGCCACTTCTTTCGCATCAATGCTGCCGTTAAAATCAAGAACGAATAGATGTGGTTCACGCTTACTATCAAGCTCACCCTCTTTCGCTGCTTTCTTCACTTCTTTACCGCGTGATTTTACTTTCTCTTTTTCCGCTTTCTTTTCTGCTTTATCACGGGCTTTGATGAAAGCATCATCGTGTAGATGGTGCTCTAGTTGTTCAATCGTCTGTTTATGATGTTCAGATAGGTTCGTGATTTCCAGCTCACCTTTAATCGCGCTTGATTTCCCACCCACAGATTTAGCAATCACTAAAATTGCGATGATGGCGATTACAACGGTCGCAATCTTGGCTAAAAACAAGCCGTAGTCCAACAAAAATTCCAATGTCATATCCCCTATTGTATGAATTAGTGTATTGTAACCATCTTGTCACGATTACCAAGAATTTCTCATCATTCCTGCGGTTATCTGTGTGATTAAACATCAATGGAATGACGAACATAATAAAAGAAAGAAGGATAAGCACAGTGGATTACCCAATCTCTACAGATGCCCTCAAAGATAAAGTAATTTTGGTTACAGGTGCCGGTGCTGGCATTGGTCGCCAAGCAGCACTAAGCTTCGCTCAACATGGTGCAACTGTCATTCTGTTAGGCCGCAATGTTAAAAACCTTGAATTCATTTACGATGAAATCGAAAGCGCTGGTTACCCACAACCTGCGATTATCCCATTGGATTTAAAAGGTGCGACAAAGCAGAACTACGTTGATATGGCTGAAACCATTCAATCACAGTTCGGTCGTTTAGACGGTCTACTTCATAATGCTGGCGTTCTTGGCACTCTGAGCCCGTTTGAGCAGATTGATGAAGAAACCTTTGATGATGTTATGCAGATCAATGTGAAGTCTGAGTTCTTGATGACTCAAGCTCTGCTACCTGCACTTAAAAAAGCAGAAGCAGGTCGTATCGTATTTACCTCTTCAACGGTTGGTCACTCTGGCCGTGCATTCTGGGGCACTTACGCAATTTCTAAGTTTGCTACCGAAGGTATGATGCAGATCCTAGCGGACGAGCTTGAAGACACGAACATCCGTGTTAACGCAATCAATCCAGGCGGCACTCAAACACGTATGCGTGCAAAAGCGTACCCAGGAGAAGATGCGAATAAGCTAAAAACGCCACTCGACATCATCCCACTGTACCTACACTTAATGAACCCAAGTGTGACAGACATTAATGGCCAATGTATCGATGCTCAACCTAAGTAACTTGATATCATTGACCAATAGTAAAAAGTCGCTTCCATAGCGGCTTTTTTTGTATCTAAATCAATCAACTAACACTGATACCAATCGTAGTAAATAACTGGTCATCCTAGCTTGTTAAAACACTCGATAACGGCGTTAGAAATTTTGATTGTAGAATAACTACTTATCGAAAATTTCTGCCTTGTTCTCAAGCATTTTTCCTGCGCTATTTATGATCACTTACTTACTGTGATTGGTATTATTCCTCTAATTTTCGTCATTTTGCTTTGCATCTTTTTCATTGTTAAATATACTGTATAAATATACAGGTATTTAATTATGCATGAACTAATAAAAAACTTACAAGACCGCCAGCTAATCTGGAAAGGGTTACAATCAACAACGCAAGGAAGCACCACTTCAACAGGCTATCCTCAACTGGATAAACAGCTTGATGGCGGCTTCCCGACGCACGGCGTTATTGAAGTTGAATCACAACAAGGGATCGGCGAGCTTCGCCTACTGACGCCCTATTTATCTCAACAAAACTCGCAAAAACTGGCCATATTCATTAACCCGCCAGGGAAGATCTGTGCTGAGTTTTTTAACAGCCAAGGCATTGAATTAGAAAACATTCTCGTTATCCAGCCTCAACGCGATCTCGATGCGTTGTGGGCAGCTGAGCAGTGCCTCAAAAGTGGTGCTTGCCATTCTGTATTGTTATGGGGAACCGATCTCGAAATTCACCAAACCAAACGCCTACAAGCAGCAAGCGAAACGGGCAAGTGCCTGCAATTTCACTTTAAAGCCACCAGCCATAATCAATTATCCCTACCCGTTTCTTTAAGCATGAAACTCTCTTCTCACGCGCAGGGGTTAAAGGTTGAAGTGACGAAGAGAAAAGGCAGTTGGTCGTATGGCAGCTTTATTCTCGACATGACCCCAAATTGGCCGTTACTGACAGAGAAAGTCATCAACATCGATAGTTCACACCACGGTCTATCAGGTAATACTGTATTGGCCTTTCCTATTGCGAAACAAGGTTAGCGCATGCTGTGGCTTTATCTGCACTTTCCATCTCTGCAGTTGGATACCTTATTTAACTCTAATGAATTGGGTTCGAGCGAAGACTCACGCGAACAACCTATTATCATCGTGGATGAAAAAGATCATCGTGTGCTGCAGGCTAATCAAGCAGCACTGGACTCAGGCATTACACTGGAGATGGGTCTAGGGTCTGCGGCAGCGCTTTGCCATAACTTACACGTCCACCCTTACAGTATTGAGCTGGAGAAAAGTAAGCTGAAAGAGATAGCTCAATGGGCGTATCTGGTCACTTCTGATATGGCGTTATTGCCACCTAATGGTTTGTTGATTAAAGCCTCTAACATGCTGTCACTTTACGACGGGCTAGATAACTATTGGCATGAACTCAAAAGCCATTTAGAAACGCTCAATATTCAGTTCAACTTTGCGACGGGTTATTCACCGCTTTCTGCGATCCTTTTGGGTAAGCAAGCGATCAACCAAGCAACAAACAATGTTCAACAGATGAAGACTTGGGTTAATCAGCAAGCTCTAAGTTCTAGCGAACTGCCGCCTAAACAAGTTGAACGCTTAAATCGTGTCGGCATTAATATCATTGAAGAGTTATTGAAGCTGCCTTTGCAAGAGGTCGCACGCCGCTTTGATATCGACTTGGTGAATTATGTCGGTCGCCTTAACGGCCAGTTCAAGCACCCGATTGATTTCTATCATCCACCAGAGAATTTCCAGCAATATTTGGAGCTATTGTTTGATATTGAAAACATCCTATTTATCGAAAAGCCGTTGCTGAAATTACTGAATCAACTCGAATGTTTTTTGAAGCTACGCGATCGAGTGGCTTTCGAGTTAACTCTGACTTTACACCTAAGAGATAAAGACGATCACCCTGTCTCTTTTTATTCGGCACAAGGTGATTACCTTGCTGAAAAATGGGCGAACCTTACTCATCTCACCTTAGAGTCACTCAAGCTCACCGCACCGGTTCAAGGACTGACCCTCAGCTTGGTTCGTCATGGAGAACCCCAAATGGCCTACCATGATCTTTTTGATGGTAATACCGGAACACTTGCCGCGTTAGATTTGCTCTCACTACTCCAAGCAAAGCTTGGACAAGCCTGTATTCAAACACCAAAAATACAGCACGACCCAAGGCCAGAAAAGGCCAATCAGTATTCGCTCCCAACACTGAGTAAGTCTGTGACAAAAAGGCAAGCGCCCTCAAGGAGCGAGCAACAAACCACAGCTCTCAGCGTCGTTCAACAGCGGCTCAGGCCCAGTATTTTACTGCCAGAGCCCGAAGCCTTAACCGAAAGCGTCACCTTATCTCAAGGCCCAGAGCGCATTGTGTCTGGCTGGTGGGACGGAGAGAAGGTCATTCGTGACTACTTTATTGCTCACAGCGAAAACGGTCGGTGGCTCTGGATATTTAAAACGCCAGATAAACAGTGGTTTTTGCACGGCTTATTTAGCTAGTCGGTAAGAACGTAAGTCAGCAAGAAACTTTGTTAGCTCCTCCGTTCTACTTATTCAATTTCAGCGTCCCTTTTCAATCATGTTCACTCGCAATGGTTAAGTGAGATTACGTTATGTCTCAGCAATACTCAGAGCTTTTCTGTCAAAGTAATTACTCCTTTCTAGAGGGAGCTTCGCATGCGGAAGAGCTTGTTTTACAGGCCGACTTCTTACGTTACAAAGCACTCGCGGTTACTGATGAGTGCTCAGTCGCGGGCATCGTTAAGGTTCACTCTGCAATCAAGCAACATAAACTGTCACTCAAGCAAATTGTCGGGAGCATGTTTTGGTTAAATGAAGAGTGCCAAGTGATCTTGATATGCCCAAACAGACAAGCCTACGCCGAGCTGTGCCGTATAATTACCAACGCGAGACGTCGTAGCAGTAAGGGACATTATCAGCTCTCTGAGTGGGATATCATGTCGGCTAAGCACTGCTTTATTCTTTGGCTTCCTCAACAGAAAAATGAAGACGCGCATTGGGGGAAATGGCTCTCCCAGCACCATTCAGGTCGGCTTTGGATCGGCTTACAAAGACACCTAAAGCAAACCGACCAGCAGTACACAGATTACTGCGTTGAGCTGTCACAACATCATCAACTGCCGATAACAGCTTGTGGTGGCGTGCTAATGCACAATGCTAACCGCTTACCCTTACAGCACTCACTCACTGCGATAAAGTACCAAAAGCCCATTACCGAAGTGGGCAGTCACTTACTCGCTAATGCCGAGCGCTGTTTACGGAGTATCAATAAGCTCTCTCATATCTTCAAAGCGGAGTGGCTAGAAGAGAGCAACCGTATCGCTGAGCTGTGTGAATTTGATTTAAATAGCTTGCGATACGAATATCCCAGTGAGCTGATTCCTCAAGGGGAGACACCCATGAGTTATCTGCGCATGTTGGTCGAAAAAGGAAAACAGACTCGCTTCCCACAAGGTGTACCTAACGACATCCAACAAATCATAGATAAAGAATTGGGATTAATTGACGAGCTTGACTACCCTTTCTTTTTTCTCACCATTCATGACATCGTGATGTTTGCCAAAAGCCAAGGCATTCTTTACCAAGGTCGAGGTTCAGCGGCCAATTCCGTGGTCTGTTACTGCTTAGAAATCACCTCTGTCGACCCAAGACAGATCTCGGTGCTGTTTGAGCGTTTCATCAGTAAAGAGCGCGATGAGCCGCCTGATATTGATGTCGATTTTGAACACGAACGTCGTGAAGAAGTCATCCAATACATCTATAAAAAATACGGTAGAGAACGGGCTGCACTTGCTGCAACAGTCATCTCTTATCGCTTCAAAAGTGCGGTGAGAGATGTGGGGAAAGCATTAGGGCTACAAGAAACTCAGCTCGACTACTTCATCAAGAACACCAATCGCAGGGACAAAAGCTTAGGTTGGCAGGCTCAGCTCACTCAATTAGGGCTACAACCTGATTATTTGAAGGGGCAGCAGTTTATCCACTTGGTTAATGAGATTATCGGCTTCCCACGTCACTTATCTCAACATGTCGGTGGCTTTGTCATATCCTCAGGGCCTTTGTATGAGCTGGTTCCCGTCGAAAATGCAGCGATGCACGATCGAACCATTATCCAATGGGATAAGGATGATCTAGAAACCTTAGGCTTGCTGAAAGTTGATGTGCTCGCGTTGGGTATGCTCTCTGCGATTCGTAAATGTTTCGACCTGATCAAACGTATTCACGGGCGATCACTGACCATTGCTGAGATCACTCGCCTTAAGGACGATCCTCAGGTTTACGGCATGATTCAGCGAGCAGACACAGTCGGGATATTCCAAATTGAGTCACGCGCACAAATGAGCATGCTGCCAAGGCTTAAACCGAAGACTTATTACGACTTGGTGATTCAAATCGCTATCGTACGCCCAGGCCCTATTCAGGGTGATATGGTGCATCCGTTTCTCAAGCGTCGAGATGGCATTGAGCCAATCAGTTATCCATCTAAAGACGTGGAATCAGTACTGTCGCGCACCTTAGGTGTACCGATATTCCAAGAGCAAGTGATCAAACTCGCGATGGTCGCTGCAGGGTTCACAGGCGGAGAAGCAGATCAACTCAGACGGGCAATGGCCGCTTGGAAGAAAAATGGCAACGTCTTTAAGTTTAAAAACAAACTCATCGAAGGAATGCAAAAGCGCGGCTATGAGACAGAGTTTGCTGAGCAGATCTTTAAACAGATATGCGGCTTTGGCGAGTACGGTTTCCCTGAAAGCCACTCCGCTTCGTTTGCGGTGTTAGCGTATTGCTCCGCTTGGTTGAAATGCTACTACCCAGAGTGCTTCTACGCTTCTCTGTTGAATAGCCAACCGATGGGGTTTTATAGCCCTTCACAGTTAGTACAAGACGCACAACGACACAATGTGGTGATACTTCCGGTATGTGTGAACGCTTCTCAAAACGACCACACGGTTGCCCCTCATCAGAATGGTCTAGCGATTCGCTTAGGGCTGCGACAAATCAAAGGATTCAGCGAGCATGGAATTCAAAGCGTGCTCGCCAATCGTCCACCATCCGGTTATCGCCACCCTAGTCAGGTGAAACAGTTATCGATGAATAAGAAAGATATCGAGCTACTGGCATCGGCCAATGCGCTACATAACGTTTCTGGAGACCGCTTCCAGACTCGCTGGGCGATCATGGACTCGGCGTCGGATTTACCTCTGTTTAGCCAAGCCTATGACGATGCTGAGGCAGGACATGACGAACATGTACTGCACAAGCCCAATGAGATGCAAGATCTACTCGAAGACTTCACCAGTGTCGGAATTTCATTGAACAAGCACCCCATCACTTTGCTCGAAGAAGCAGGACGATTAGGTCGATTCACACACATGAAAGATTTAATACAGCAAAGACACAAATCTATGGTCACCGTTGTCGGATTAGTCACAGGTAAACAATCTCCCGGCACCGCGGCAGGTGTCACCTTTGTTACGCTGGAAGATAGCACTGGCAATATTAATGTCGTGGTATGGGGAGCAACCGCACGCGCTCAACAGCAAGCTTATCTCACAGCCAAGGCGTTAAAAGTACAAGGGATATTAGAAAAAGAAGGTGAAGTCGTGCATGTTATCGCGGGAAAACTTATCGATATTACCGATGAAATTGTTGGCTTGAAAACCAAATCTCGGGATTTTCATTAGCGAAGTACCAACTGTTCTCAATCGATCATTGGCTAAAGAAAAGAGAGAAAGAAAAACGAAAAAGGGAAGCATCCGCTTCCCTTCAATTCCAGTTGTTGAGTTATGACTCAACTTCAGCTTCCGTACGTCTTTTCTTAAATTCCCTATACAGTAATAAGCTCAAAGTCATGACGACTTTAGACGTTAACCATATCATTAAGAGGAACTACCTTAGATTGTGTGTGAAAAATTACGCTAGTAGTTGAGCATATTTCGTTAAGAAAAATATGCTGCGTGAATATTAGCAAGCGTTTTCTATAAGGTCACTCAAAACAAACCGTACAGCAGCATTAATTATAAAATCTGACGCATTCGCTCTTGAGTCACTTCAACCAAGAGGTCTGGCTGGAACTTAGAAATAAAGCGGTTACACCCTACTTTCTCAACCATAGCTTCATTAAAACTTCCACTTAATGAAGTATTTAGCGTGATGAATAGGTCATGCATTCTTGGGTCAGTACGTACTTCGTGTGTCAGCTTGTAGCCGTCCATTTCAGGCATTTCAGCATCGGTGATCATCAACAATATTTCTTGATTGATGTCTTTGCCTTCATCACACCAGCCCTTAAGTAAGGTCAGTGCTTCTAAGCCATCACAACACTCAATAATGTTCAAACCCAACTGCGACAAGGTGCCTTTGATCTGGTTACGCGCTGTTGAAGAGTCATCAACGATAAGCACATTGCGTCCTATCATCTCCTGAGCTAATTGTTCATCTAAAACGCCTTCAGAGATCGAGACATCGTAATCAATGATCTCAGCCAACACTTTCTCAACATCGATGATCTCGACGATCTTGTGCTGCTCTTCTTCTTGAATATGCGTAATAGCGGTTAGGTAGTTTGCACGGCCTGTTGTCTTTGGCGGCGGCTGGATTTCTGTCCATGTCGTGTTCACGATATTACGAACTTGCCCAACCAAGAAACCTTGTACGGTTCGGTTGTATTCCGTAATAATCAGGTTGCTCTCTTGAGACTCCGCACGAGATGGCGGAAAGCCAATGGCACTGCGTAAATCGATAACAGGCACCGATTCACCACGTAAAGACGCAACACCCGTAATATGATGATGAGAGCCCGGTAAGCGAGTGAGTACTGGCACTTTGAGGACTTCTTTCACTTTAAATACGTTAATCGCAAATAGTTGACGACTATTTAAGCTGAATAACAAGAGTTCCAGACGGTTTTCACCGACCAGTTTGGTTCTCTGATCAACCGAATTTAAAACGCCAGACATACAACACCTTAGTGACAAATAATAACTGTGGCTACAATAGCCTACTTCAATAGGTTAAAGCAAAGCGCCAATGCACAGAATGCTTAAACTAAGTACAACAAATGATGTTATACAAAGCTTAAGTACATGGAAAGGTTCAAGGTAAGGCTACAAGACGAGAAAAAGGGGTTAACCTTCAATAACTTTCATTAACAGTTGGCCATCGTATAAGGCCTGCTTGATGAGCGCAGCACCTGGCATGGTTGCCTGCTTATAAAAACGAGATTCCACCAGCTCTAAGTCTTTATGGTAAACCGATAGACTCTGCTCTTCGATACACTTTTGAATCGCCGGGTATAACACGCTCTTCGCCTGATTGATAACACCACCCACCAAGATTTTCTCTGGGTTGAACAGGTTAATCACAATCGCAATCGCAGAACCTAGATAACGGCCTAACTGTTCAATCACTTCGACAGCCAGCGGATCCCCATTAGCAGCGGCAGCACAGATCTGTTCAATAGTGACGTCTTCAAACACCGTTAGCGTTGATTCTTCACCATTTACCAATCGCTCTTTGACTTGCTCACGGATTGCCTGAGAACTCGCCACCGTTTCTAAACAGCCTCGATTACCACAGTGGCAAAGCTTGCCTTCCTTGTCGATCTGGATATGCCCCAACTCACCGATGTTACCGTGACGTCCTTGCAGAACGCGACCATCAAGAATGATCCCGGCACCTAAACCGTGGTGAATCGAGATAAGAACAGAGTTGTCGTTGTCTTGTGAGTTACCAAACAGCTTTTCTGCTAATGCCCACGCTCGGGTATCATTGGCAATAAAAACTGGCAAACCGGTTTCTTTGTAGATCTCCGGCCCCAACGCTAAGTTTTCAACGTTATAGTGCGGCATCTGCAACACAATACCTTGCTCTGAATTCACCAGACCTGGCAGTGTGATAGCGATACTCGTCACCCTGTCGAGTTGCTCGGCATAGGTTTGGAAGAACTCATCGATTTCATGGAGAAGACGCGCAAGCACATCGTCTTGATCACGTTCATGGATATCAATCTTGGTATCGATAAGCACGTCGCCGCCCAATTCATGGAGCGCGATCGTCAAGTATCCGCGACCAAGACGCATCGACAAAAATTGCCAACCTTCGTTATTGGTTTGCAGACCGACAGCAGGACGCCCACGAGTCGTGGCTTCTTGAACCGTCGTTTCGTGAATAAGGTGAGCTTCAATGAGTTCACGGGTAATTTTAGTAATACTCGCCGGAGCCAACTCACTTTGCTTGGACAGATCGATACGAGAAATAGGACCTTTAAGGTCAATTAGTTTATATACACGACCAGCATTGACCTGTTTGATATGATCAATATGGCCCGGTTGAGCCATGTACATTTTACGCTCCAGAAATCATCAACGAGGTAATTTTTTTACTTTGCGAAGTAATTGTGAAGTCACTTGGTATATCGCCGTGACCAGTATCACGTATATACATGAATCTTTGTGTATCGAGTCAAATAGTTCGAGGAAAATTAACACCCACATCGATAATTTGCGACTTAATTTTCAGAATAAAACATCGCATTTGAGCCCTGAATTCAATAATTAAAGGCAAATCAAGAAATATCCTCCTAGCTCCCAATAAATTATCAATTAATGCATATACTTAATTCAGTCTTTTAAAAGATTACTTGGCCTCACTCTAGGAGTATTCATGACAGCCGAATTAAGAAAAACGAAAATCGTCACAACGCTAGGCCCTTCTACTGATAAAGGTAACGTGCTTGAAGAGATCATCAAAGCCGGTGCCAATATAGTCCGTATGAACTTCTCTCACGGCACCAGCGACGACCATATACAACGCGCAGAAAAAGTCAGAGCAATAGCAAAAAGACACGGTACTCAAATCGCCATTCTCGGAGACTTACAAGGTCCCAAGATTCGTGTGTCGACATTCAAAGATGGCAAAATCCAACTTGCCGTAGGCGACCTGTTCACTCTCGATAGCAGCCTAGGTTTAGGTGAAGGCAATCAAGAAGCCGTTGGCCTTGATTACAAAGAACTGCCTAACGACGTATCCGCCGGCGATATACTGTTGCTTGACGATGGTCGTGTTCAACTCAAAGTAACCAAAGTGGAAGGCTGTCGCGTTCATACCGAAGTCATCATTGGCGGCCCACTCTCAAATAACAAAGGCATCAACAAAAAAGGGGGTGGCCTTTCCGCAGAAGCGCTAACAGAAAAAGACAAGCGCGACATCGTCACCGCCGCACAAATCAAAGTGGATTACCTAGCGGTGTCTTTCCCTCGTAATGGTGAAGACATGCACTATGCTCGTCAGCTTGCACGAGAAGCCGGCTTAGAAGCTCACCTCGTCGCAAAAGTGGAGCGAGCAGAGACAGTAGCTACAGTTGAGAACATGGATGACATCATAATGGCCTCAGATGTGGTCATGGTGGCTCGTGGTGACCTCGGAGTGGAAATTGGCGACCCTGAGTTAGTCGGAGTACAAAAACAGCTTATACGCCGTGCCAGAGCGCTTAACCGAACTGTCATCACCGCAACTCAGATGATGGAATCAATGATTTCTGCGCCAATGCCAACCCGTGCCGAAGTTATGGATGTTGCCAACGCCGTACTCGATGGCACCGATGCTGTGATGCTGTCTGGTGAAACTGCAGCTGGTGACTACCCAGTCGAGACCGTAAAATCGATGGCTGAAGTCTGTATTGGTGCGGAAAAAATGGCAGGCATTAATAACCAATCCAATTACCGTATTGACCGCACCTTTGTTACTGCCGAAGAAACCGTTTCGATGGCGACCATCTACTCTGCAAACCATATGGAAGGCATTAAAGGCGTTGTCACTCTAACCGAGTCGGGCCGCACTGCACTGATGATGTCTCGCCTAAGTGCTGACATGCCTATTTACGCGCTGTCTCGTAACGAAGGAACGCTTAATCGCTGTACCTTGTACCGAGGTGTAACACCTATCTACTTCGAGACAGAAGCCAAAGACAGCTTTGATATTGCACTATCAACGTTAGATTGCCTGAAAGAAGAAGGATACCTTAAGTTTGGCGACCTAGTGATCGTCACCCAAGGAGACATTATGGATGTAGCAGGGTCAACCAACTGTATGAGAATCTTGCCTGTCACCTAATATTTGACCTTAAGGCGAAACGATTCGCCTAATCTCAAAAACTTAAAAGGGTTATCGAACCAAGTTCAATAACCCTTTTTCATTTCAGAACACGACTCACTACAATCTGCTTAAACAGCATAACGAGCTCACAGCATGCTAGCTCATCAACTTCGGGAATTAGTTACCCGCAGCAATGGTGGCTAACTGTGGCATATGCGAGTTGCGAGCGTTTTCCGTTGAGGTATAGGTCTCCACAAATCGGTAACCGGCTTCTAAACCCAATTCGTAATCATGCAGTAAATCATCTTTATGACTCATTAATGAGCTCGATTTAAGCGTTTGACTAGGTGCTATCTGAACCACAAACGCGTCGTCTGGTGGCGAATTCAAAAAATCCTGAGTCAATGAGTAGGTCTGATAATGCACCATCAGCATGTCAGCCAAGCCTGAATCAAACTTATCGCCAATCAAATGACTTAAGCGATAAATATCATCTGCACCAAATAGCCAGCGACCACCGTTCAGCAGGTCTAAATGCCCACGGTCACGCTTCTGCTCTTTTGAGCGCATAATTTGTTGTTGGAAGAAAGAGGTCCAATCGGTTTTCCACTGCTCCACTTTCTGTTGCCAATGACCTTGAACACTGTCGAAAGATTCGCGAAACCACTCCAGTTCTTCGGCAGAGATTGGTTTAGGCGCTCTGACTGAAGATCCCTTAACTGGTGCTTCAACCAATTGGGTATTACCTTCCTCAACCACTGGCTCAGTACGAATCACTACAATAGAACGGGCTTGTCTTCGCCACGCTTCCTGAACTGGGATACACGCCGATACACCACCGTCCACATAAGCACTGTCACCAATAAAGACTTCATCATTGTACAAACGAGGAATGGCGCAGGTCGCAATCATCACCTTGTACCAATCTTCACCCAATAATGGGAAGTAGTGGTCTCGTAAGTCTTTGGAATCCGTTACAGCCGCATAGAAGTGGCGATCGCCTAGCGTTTGCCGCCCTAAATCCAGATCGAGCTTATATGGGTAAGCCATAATTTGTTCTAGTGCCCATTCTAATCCTAGGTTCTTTCTGTGTCGTATATAGGAAAAGAGATTGAAGAACTCTGGTGAGGTTGTGAGGTCGAGAACAAAAGAACGGCCAAGGCCTTTATCACGGCACAGATAAGCGCATAAGTTGAGAGCACCTGCTGAGGTACCAAAAAATTCGTCGAAGGGGTCAAAATTTGAGAGAAGAAAGGCATCCAGCACTCCAGAAGTAAAAATACTTCTCTGTCCGCCACCTTGAGCGACCAGTGCTGTTTTTCCAGCAATAAACTTAGCGTAATAATCCAAGTCTATTGCTGTATCAATATTGGTTATAATCCCACTATTCATTATTCCCTGAGTATCAAAACTCAGCCTCGCAATAGATGGTATTAACTACCAATCGCAATAAAGCCAAATGAAAGAATGATCATGTAGATAAACACGGTAATTTGTAGGGCATTTTTCAGATTATGGTCCATAGACACCTCTGGCTTGTTATTAATTTGTCGAGTCTCTATTTAAGTACTATCAGGTGTGTGAAGTATCTTCAAGAATCGTCGAAATTAGTCGCACAATATTGATGTAACCATCACAATTAGTATGTGTATGGATAAGGATATACTCATGAATAACAAAGCAAATATGATGGCACTGATTACGCTTCTCTCCGTTTCAAGCGCGTATGCTTCGCCGGAGATCATCATTACACCTATGGTAGGTTATACCGGCGGTGGCAGTGTCGAAGACCAGGACGGTAAAACCTATGACATGAAAGGCTCTGAAAATTACACCTTTGCCATTGAAACGCCACTTGAAAAAGGACGCATCGGCTTCTTCTACTCCAATCAGAGCTCGGAATTAGAAACGCTCAACCTAAGCTCCTCCATCCAATACCTGCACCTTCAAAGCAGCATCTACTACCCTGCTTCGCCTGTGTTGTCGGGTTATCTAGGGCTAGGCCTGGGTGCTTCTTACGTCGATGTAGACTGGGCAAAAGATAAGTATGGATTCTCAACTTCTATCTTTGGTGGCTTAGAGTACAAATTTAGTGACCGACTAGCGTTGAACACACAAGTACGTTGGTTAGGCACGGTTGTCGACAACGATACCTCCGGTGTTTGTAATATCCCAAATAACGGGCAAGAGTGCATCATTCGCTTTGATACTGACTGGATGAACCAATTCCAAGCCAATGTCGGACTGAGTTTTACTTTCTAAGTGGCTCAATGAAGCAAAATATAAGATCGGCCCAAACGAAAAAACCAGCTAAATGCTGGTTTTTTCATTATTAAAACGGTTTTAGTTCAGGTTAGAACTTATAGGTAACACCTAAAGCGCCGCCCACTTGCAACTCAACACCTTTATACATATCGAGTTCAGGGTGAACTTGAGCGTAAGCATTCCAACCTTCGTAGAAATTCACTTTCACGCCTAACGGCAAGCGTAAGCCAAAGTCGTCATTCCATTCAGCCCAAGCACCAGCACCGACGTACCAGCTCAACGGAGCTTCAGTCTCGAACTGACCACGCTTCAAAATGTAATCAAAGGCAGCGCCGTCATTGCCAATCGTAGCACGGTATTTCTGATCAAATTCCACAACGACACTCAGGTCTTGGTCAATGGCGAGTCCCACTTCCAAAGCTGGAGCTTCAGAAGCTTGAGCAAACGAGGCTCCGCTGCAGCACATAAGGCCGATCAAGTAACGATGTTTCATAATATTCTCAGACTGTATTTAAAAAACGGAAGTCTACTGGAATCTCAGCAAAAGGTGTCATCGCTGGGTAAAAGATAAAAGACACGAAAAATTTAAGAGCAACCATCAACTGATCGAGTTGAATGATAAGTATCTGAGTTAATGGAGATTAAGCACAATAGATCTTTCATAGAGCAGAAAACAAAAAAGGAGGCCTTTCGGCCTCCTTTCAATTTATTGAATCAGAGAATTAACCGTTGTTACGGATCCACTCATCCATGTCTGTCTTAAGGTTGTCAGACTTAGTACCGAAGATAGCTTGTACGCCACCCGCTACTACTACAACACCTGCAGCGCCTAGTTTCTTCAGCTTGTCTTGGTCAACAAGAGCTGTATCAGCTACTGCAACACGTAGACGAGTAATACAAGCGTCAAGACCAGTGATGTTCGCTTTACCACCGAATGCAGCAACTAGCTCACCAGCAAGTTCAGAACCAGTCGCAACTGACTCTTCTTCAGTCTCGTCTTCACGGCCTGGAGTTTTAAGGTCTAGAGCTTTAATCACAGTGCGGAATACGATGTAGTAAATTGCAGCGTAAGCAATACCACATACAACCATTAGGCCCATCTTAGACGCGTTGCCAGATAGAACTAGGAAGTCGATTAGACCGTGTGAGAAAGATGTACCGTGTACAAAACCTAGAGTGTTCGCAAGAACGTATGCAGAACCAGCTAGTAGAGCGTGGATTGCGTACAGTACTGGAGCAACGAATAGGAAAGAGAATTCGATTGGTTCAGTGATACCCGTTAGGAATGAAGTCAACGCAGCAGAAGCCATGATGCCCATTACTTTAGCGCGGTTTTCAGGCTTAGCTGAGTGTGCAATCGCGATTGCAGCAGCAGGTAGACCGAACATCTTGAACATGTAACCACCAGCTAGCTGACCGAAGCCATTGCCCGCTGCACGAGATGCGTCATCAGCAACTAAGTAACAAGTAAGAACACCGTTTTGAGTTTCGCCAGCAGCGTTTACACAAGTACCAGCTTCAAAGAAGAAAGGTACGTTCCAAACGTGGTGAAGACCAAATGGAATTAGAGAACGCTCAACGATACCGTAGATACCAAACGCCACTTGTGGGTTTTGGTGAGCAGCCCAATCAGAGAACGCAGAGATAGCGCCGCCAACTGGTGGCCATACTACAGATAGTAGGATTGCTAGACCAATCGCAGAGAAACCTGTGATGATTGGCACAGCACGCTTACCAGCGAAGAAGCCAAGGTACTCTGGTAGTTGAATACGGAAGAAACGGTTGAATGCCCAAGCAGCAACACCACCGACTAGGATACCACCTAGTACACCAGTATCGATTTTATCAACGCCCATTACACCAGCCATTACGCCAAGTGTAGCAGTCATGATGCCATAACCAACGATAGCAGCTAGACCCGCTACACCATCGTTGTTAGTAAAGCCAAGTGCAACACCTACTGCGAACAGTAGTGCCATTTGACCGAATACTGAACCACCAGCTTGTTCCATTAAGTTTGAAACGATTTCTGGAATGAAAGGAAGATCTGCTGCACCGACACCTAGCAAAATACCCGCAACTGGTAAAACTGATACTGGAAGCATCAGAGACTTACCAACTTTCTGCAGGCTAGCAAAAAGGTTCTTAAACATGTTTATGCTCCTGATAAAGATAAAATAATTATATTGGGTTCTAACGGCACACCCCCGTAGCCTATATGTTAGCACCCTGCGAAAATGTAACCATGTATTGCATTATATTTTCTGCCGCTAAATATATATTGATGGGGAACTAACTTTCTAGTCACTTACGAAATTTAGTTTCAAAACACGTCTTGGATCACATGTCAAATCTAGAAATGCAATGCTTTACAAGTGTTTAATGCATTGAAATATATAAGTATTTTTCAAGAGCCCTATTATTTTACTGGGTAAATAAAATAGGAGCGAATGTTATTTTTAGTAACAA